>QJYB01000002.1 GCA_003247835.1 Gammaproteobacteria bacterium
TCGGCAAACCAGTCCCACGTATGGCAATGATCGTGGGAGCCGTGCACGAGCAGCATGTGCGGTGCGCCCTCGTTGCCCCAGTCCAGGTAGTGCAGCCGCAGGCGCTGGGAAAAGTAGCTGTGCGAAGTGGGTTTACGGTTCATGCTTCTCCCTTCAGATCAGTCGTCCAGCTGGCCGAGCAACCTGGGCTCCAGTCGCAGGAACGCCGCCTGAATGTGCTCGGAAACGGATCTGATGCGGGCGACGCCGCGCAGATCAGGATGAAACAGCAGCCAGATGGGCTGTGCCTCGAGGGGCTCCAGCTCGCCCACCCGGGCAAGCCTCTCATCCGTATCCCCCAGAGCGCAAGGGAGCAGCGTGATGCCCATGTCGGCAATCACGGCCGCCTGCTGCAGCAGGACACTGCTGCAGCGCACCCCCTGACGGACATCGGGGAAGTAGCGTTCCTTGAAGCCCGGCGCCCGTTCCGACTCCACGGCCGAGTCGATCCAGGTAGCCGTTTCCGGTGCCTGAATGGGATCGCACGTCGCCAGATACCCGCGACTGCCGTAAATCCCCAGTCGGGAGTATCCGAGCTGTCGACCCACCAGGTTCTCGGGCGGATGGTCGGTGACCTGGATGGCCACGTCCGCCTCACCCCGGGCCAGATCCATCTGCCGGTAGCCGGGAATGAATTCCAGACGAACCCGCGGGTTGGCTTCGGTGTAGGCCGCAAACTCGGCCATCAGCGTCACGGCCATGACGTCGGGCAGGGTAATCCTCACTGTCCCGGTCGGCTCTTCGTCGCTGCCACCCGCGAGCAGCGAGTCCAGGTCGCCGAGCTGACTGGTCACCGGTTCCAGTCGCGCGCGCAACGCATCACCGTCCACAGTCAGCTGCAGCCCGGCGTGGCCCCGGACGAAGAGCTTGCGGCCGAGGCGGCTCTCCAGCGCGTCCAGGCGTCGCGTTACCGTGGAGGGATTGACCCCCAGGTGGTCGGCACTGGCCCGAACCGAGCCGTTCTGTACCAGGCTGGCGAAGAATCGATAGTCGTCCCAGTTCGTCAACATGCGCAACGCCCCCTTCAGGATGTTGCAATTATGCAACACCATGTTGCGTTACCAAAGGTTGCACTTCGTGTTACCTAAGGTAACATCGCATCCAGATTTGTTGAGGGATACCCGAAACCTCCCTCCCCTCCCCTCCCTTCGGGTATCCCTCCAATCTACCCCTCCCTGTATGAGTAGGCAGGGTTAGCGATTTCCCGATCGCTAACCCTGCCACGTTTTTTCGCCTGCTGGAAAACTCGTCAAATTTTTTGCAGCCCGGACCGATCCGGGCGTACTATCGTTGGAGCAGGACAGGTTCAGTTGGGGGATTGAACGATGGACTTCGTGGGATTTGCGGCACTCGGAGGGCTGGAGCGGGTCACCATCGTGGCCGGCGCCATCATCATCGGCTACTGGGGTTACCGGCTCTACACCGGAGAGAAAAAGGCCGGCCTCGTCTTCATGGGACTGGCGGTGCTCGTGCTCGTCGGTGCGCTGGCAACTGGCAACAGCCATCTGAAAAGTGTCGGTGAGGGCCTGCAGCTGGCGAGCGCGACGGCGCCTCAGGCAGAACAGCCACCATCGCCCGACAAGGCACCTTCTCCGTTCACGCCGCCAGAATCCACGGCACCGGTCACCGCACAGGAGCCACCGGTATCGCCTGCAGCACCCGCCGCGGTCGGTGAGCCCGCAACACCCGCCGCCGCACCGGAGGCTGACACCGCCGCCGCGGATACGGGCGGTGAAACGGAGGTCGCGACTCCGGAATCCGCACCGGCCTCACCCGTGCGGCTGGCGACGGGTCAGGAACTCGGCGGTCGGATCGTCTCCGTGAAATCCGAGAACGTCTCTCTGGAGTGGTCGTCGGATTCCGACTGAGCGATCAGCACGGCTCAGTGTCGCGCGGTCAGCACCACCTGATCCCCGCGGATCTCCACCACCGGGCGGTCAGCCATGCAGAACGGCTGGCCAGTACGACACTCGCCCGACCGGACGTCGA
This sequence comes from Gammaproteobacteria bacterium, assembly GCA_003247835.1. Taxonomy (GTDB): domain Bacteria; phylum Pseudomonadota; class Gammaproteobacteria; order Pseudomonadales; family Azotimanducaceae; genus SZUA-309. Next base: position 2,029 of record QJYB01000002.1, read on the forward strand.
ACTGATAGCCATGCCACGGGCACGTCACGATACCGTCGACCGGCGTGTCGGGGAGAGGACCCAGCTGATGCGGGCAGTACGCGGGATACGCCACCAGCTCGTCTGACACCCGTGTCAGGATGAACTCCCGATCCGCAACCAGCACCCGCATCGGTAGCTCGAGCGACGTCTGACTTCCCAGCACGATCTCGCGCTCATCCCGGCCGGCACGCGCGAGTCGGCGATCCAGCTGCCGCTGTCGCGCCACCATCATCGCCACGTCCTCGTCATAGAGCCGCTCGTAGAGCTTCGCGAATGCCGCGCCTACTTTTTCACGCGCCGCCTCGGGAACGCCCGGTGCGAAGAAATCCACCACGATGTCCACCTGCCTGGTGCCGATCGGAAAGGCGTGGGTCCAGATTTCGGCCCCGGCGTTTCTGCCTTCCAGCGTTCGCGTGATCCAGCGCCGGCAGGCCCGATCGAGTCTCAGTTCGATGACCGATACCTCGCCCGCGGCGCTGACCGTTCTGGCCCGCCAGCCCCAGGCACCGGCTTCCAGGCAGTCGATGGCGGAGAAGCTGGTTTCATGGACATAGGGCAGGTGCGCCCAGTCCAGAGCATTCTCGTACATACGCGTCAGGTTCACCGGCAGCACCCGACGGTAGGTACCGACGTGGGGCAGTTTCGATCCCGGAAACGGGGCGATGACTTCATGATCCGGCATGTCGTCCTCCTTACCCGCCATCTAACCAGAGCGTTGCGGTGAATTGAACCGGGCCGATTTCATTGCGCAGTGCACGATTGACAGCACCGGTACGCTGTAGTGTTATCCCTCACCGGGGAGGAAGGGGAGCATCGCGCTTTCCTTTCAGAGGGAACGGCCGAGCAGATTCAGCTCGGCCGTTTTCTTTCTGACAACACCGCGCCCGCCTGTCATCATCACCAGTCAACGCACGCACGGAGGAACCTCACCATGGCAGAAGCGATTGCCGGGAACATCGATCTGTTGACCGCGGATCCCCACGACGTTCCGCTCAGCGACATCGACGTCAGCCAGGCCGCGCTGTTCGAGCACAACAGGCACATGCCGTTTTTCGAGCGGCTGCGCCGGGAAGACCCCGTGCACTACTGTGCAAAGAGCGCGTTCGGTCCCTACTGGTCCATAACCCGCTTCGATGACATCGTCTTCGTCGACAAGCATCACGAGCTCTTCTCCTCCGCCGACGGCATCATCCTCGCCGACAGGCCGTCGGACTTCGAGACCGTCAATTTCATCGGCATGGACCCACCGAAGCACGACGTGCAACGCAAGGCCGTTCAGGGGGTGGTGGCACCCCGGAACCTGGCCGAGATGGAGGGGCTCATCCGCCAGCGGGCGGGCACCATTCTGGACAGCCTGCCGAAAAACGAGACGTTCAACTGGGTGGACCGGGTGTCCATCGAGCTGACGACGCAGATGCTCGCCACCCTATTCGACTTTCCCTTCGAGGACCGGCGCAAGCTCACCTACTGGTCGGATATGGCCACCTCCGGCGAGCTGGCCGGCGGACCGACGCCGGAGCCCGTTCGCCGGGCAGCACTCATGGAGTGTCTGGAAACCTTCACCCGGCTCCGCGACGAACGGGTGCACACCAAGGGGGGATTCGACCTCATCTCCATGCTTGCCCACGACGAATCGACACGGAACATGCCGCCCATGGAGTTCCTCGGCAACCTGATCCTGCTGATCGTGGGCGGCAATGACACCACCCGGAATTCCATCACCGGCGGCGTGCTGGCACTCAACCTGTTTCCCGACCAGTACGAGAAGCTGCTGGCGGATCCGGGCCTCGTACCGAACATGGTGCCGGAGATCATCCGCTGGCAGACACCGCTGTCCTATATGCGCCGCACCGCGACCGAAGACGTGGAGCTCGCAGGCAAGACGATACGCAAGGGTGACAAGGTCGCCATGTGGTACATCTCGGGGAATCGCGACGATACGGTGATCGACCATCCGGACGATTTCATCATCGACCGGCCGAATGCCCGGCATCACGTTTCCTTCGGCTTCGGCATTCACCGCTGCATGGGCAACCGGCTCGCAGAGATGCAGCTGCGCGTGCTCTGGGAAGAGATCCTCGAGCGTTTCGAACGCATCGAGGTGGTCGGCGAGCCGGTGCGGGTTCAGTCGAGCTTCGTCAATGGTTACGCCGAGCTGCCTGTGCGTCTGCACTGACGGCGGATCCACAGTTTCCAGAACCTGAAACGACGACGGCCCGCAAATGCGGGCCGTTCCGTTTTCCGGTCGTCGTTCAGACGAGCGTCGTTGGAGCCTGCGGGTGCAGGTGATGGGAGACCTGACGCTCCATCGGTTCCAGAATGCTGTCCAGGGTCCGGCTGATGAGCGTGCAGTTCCGGATCATCTCGATCTTCGGCCAGGTGGCCGCTTCGCCTTCGGAAATCAGATACCGGGTTTCCGCCTCGGACAGCACCGACAGCAGCTTGGCCGGGCTCCAGAACTTGCGTCGCGGCAGGATGTTGATGTCCGCCGTGTAGTCCTGGGTGGCGAGGCCGTAGATCATCCGCGTGACCACGTTCAGCGGATAGTAGTTGCCGACCAGGCTCATGGCCATGGGATAGGTGGCCTTGTAGAACTCCTTCGCCGCTTTCTGGTAGATCGCCCAGGAACGAGTGAGCAGATTGTCGTTCTGATGCTCGTCCCTGAGCGCCCACAGCACCATGGGATTCGTCTGACTGCTGATGAAGTGATTCACACCATAAAGCCGGGTCAGGCGGCGGACCGGCATGTCGTCCGTCATCGATCCGTCCACCCACTTCCGGGAGGGGACATACGGCTGCCGCTGACCGAGCCGGTTCTTCGCCGCCAGGGTCACGGGCGGAAAGATGCCGGGAATGGCGCAGGATGCCAGCACCGCTTCACGGATGTAGACATTGGGCGACGTAATGGCGTTCAGCAGCCTCGACTGCTGATGCATCTCCCGGGGCGAGACCGAGATGTTGATCTTGCGTCCTGTTTTCTGGAACGCCTCCTCGAAGGTCAGATCGGGAATGAGCCCCGAAACAACCTCACGCACGCTATCGATGCTCATGGGTGAGCCGATGGACGCCTTGCGGGAGCTTTCCGAGAACTCTCCGAACGCGTCCACCAGCGTTCGGGGCATGAAAAAGCGGGCCAGCGACGCATCGTCGTGGGTACCGACGAAGGCGGCCACCATGGAGCCCGCACTGGCGCCGGAGATGACATCCGGAACCAGCCCATGCTCGGACAGCGCCTTCACCACGCCGAGATGAAAGGGCCCCAGCGCACCTGCACCGGAGAGCATCAGTGCGGATCGCCCGAAGCAGTGACTGGCGCGGCGGAAGAACTCCAGCTTCTCGTTGAACGGGATGTCCTCTTCCGGCGTCGCTGCGACCTGCTTGAGCGCTTCACCGAGCTCGTTGATGTAGCTCGTGACCAGATCCTTTGTGCCGAAGCGTGCCCGGTGATAGAGCGCAGGGTTGCCCATGCCGCCCATGTTTCCGTGGATGCCTTCGTTCAGGTAGAAAAGCAGCCGATGCGGGTCACCGCTGGCGCGCACCGTGCGCACCTCGTTGAGCCGTCGGCGGATCACCTCCCAGTCATAGAGCGTGGACTTGTCTGTTTTGCGCCAGTTGGCGCCACCCATGCGCTCGTCCTGTGCCAGGGCCGCAGACTTCCACTCGTCATACGTGTTGGCATTGATCAGCCGCATGGAGGCTGCATTTCTACTTCCAGCGGGTCGCCGGTTCAGAGGCGCATTCATCAGGACGTCCGGATATCTGTCCGTTACTTGATAGCACGACGTCCGGTGAGTTTGCCAGCGCGTCCTACGGGACGCTTGACCGGTTTGTGGGAAGTACGTATCTTGTCACAATCTTGATAGTGTCAAGTTAAACCAAGTCAGGGTTTTTTGCCCAAAGAGGTGCTGCCATGACCGACTACCAGACGCCGGATCGGATCATCGAGGAGCGGGTCACCGCCAGGGTGGATGCGGAGGAGCTGGTCGTGTTCCTGATCGGCATGCGCGTCAACCGGCCGTGGAAGGTACATCGCTGGCTGCCCGTGGCACGGGCCATGGGACGCATGCTGACGGAGCTTTCCGCCGCGCCGGACATGGGACTCAGGCACGTGGAAAGCTGGTTCGGTCGCACCAGCATCATGGTCCAGTACTGGTCCTCGTTCGAAGCGCTGGAGGCTTACGCCACCAGCAAATCGGCCGAGCACGTGCCTGCCTGGCGGGCGTTCAACAGCCTGGTCGGATCGAACGGCGATGTCGGAATCTGGCACGAGACCTACGTGGTTCGCCCGGGCACCTTCGAGTGCGTCTACAACAACATGCCGAGATTCGGCCTGTCCCGGGCCTTCGAAACGGTCCCCGCAGTGGGGAGCTACGCCCGCGCACCGACCCGGCTCGCACAGGGCGGACGCCGGGCCGCCTGAACATCACCCGTCGGGATCCGGACACCCCTGGGCTTCGCCGACCGTCGTCACCTGCCGGGCGACGATCTCATGACGGGTCGTTTCGAGCACGTCAGCGAGCGCCGAACCTGCAGCCGCACTCAAGAGTCCCCGCTCCACGAGCGCCATGGCCGCCCGCTGACAGCCCATCGCGGACAGCAGATCCGCGAGATTGTTGAGCGCGCCCGGATGATCCGGTGCGATCGACAGAACGCGGCGATACATTGCTGCCGCATCTTCCTCCTGCCCCTGGCCGCGCGCCTCGTTGGCCGCCGCGAAGGTGAGGTCGGCGTCCCCGGGCCATGCCGTCATACCGGCGTCCAGCGCCAATGCGCGATCCTCGGTGGTGAGATTCGCCCCCGCCGCGACGACGGCGGTCAGGTAGTCGTGCGGGTCACCACGCGCCGGCAGCTCTCCGGGACGCAACAGCACCAGACCCCAGCGATCCGCGAGCGACCAGGTCCGGTCGAAGGACGACACGCGCGTAACCTGCCGCTCCGTGCGGCCGGAACGCAGCACCAGCCGCTGACGTTCGGGTTCTGCGCCCACCACCACGGCGTAATGCCAGGCCGGCGCCCAGCCGAACGCCAGGTTCTGCAGCACAAGCACCGGCCGTCCAGCCGAGAGCTCCGCGTACAGGCCGTCCAGCGCCTGGGGAACCCGATAGGGGATGCGTCCGTATCGTCGCGCAGCCGCAGCGAGCTCCACCTGAAAGCTCCCTTTCCGGCCCGGCACGTAGACCTGATCGGTCAGGGCATCCGGCGTGACGGCCACGCCACTCGCGCTCAGCGCCGTAGCGAGCGCGGCAGGTCCGCACTGGTAGCGGGACTGAGGGAAAAAGGGGACTCCGGCGATCTCCACCGCCGCCGACGGCAGCTCTGGAGACCCGGCCGGATGCAGGGTGGCGCAACCTGCGAGCAGCAGGCCGGCCACCGCACTCAGGGACCGCGTCGCGTCAGACCTTGCTGAAGATGTTGATCACACCCGTGAGCTCGAGGATCAGCAGCACCACGAAGACCGCACCGATCAGCGCCAGTACCGAACCGCCCGCCGGCAGGTCGTCCATCTGGCTGGCGATGCGCGCGACATCCTCGTCGGGTAGCTGGGCGACTCGGGCCAGCGCGTCTTCCGGATCCACACCCATGCGGACCAGATAGCCGCGCACATCCTCCCGCTGCAGGGCAGCGGTCACGGTCTCCATGTGCGCCTGACGGGCGCCGGCTGCCAGGTAATCGCCGGTGCTGAGTACCGCGGCATTGGCCGGCAGGGTGAAGCTCGTGCAGAGGAACGACAGCATCGTGACTTGTACGAGAAGGGCTTTGAATCTGCTCATAGGGGGCTCCGCGTAAAAAGCCCGGGCAGTATAACAGCAGCTTTCAGTCGTTCTGCAGTAGTCGGGAGAGCCGCCGGCCGGACGTTTTCACCGTGCGGTCCACGAAGGCATCCATGCCTTCTGCTTCGGCAAACCCGTCGAACTGGCCTTCGAGCAGCAGCTGCACGTAACCGTGGATCTGGCTCCAGGCGAACACCACGTCGTCGTTGAGCCGCGGATCCCTGATCCGCTGCTGCAGCGTCTCGGCGGTCACCTCCGCATCCCCGCGCTGCGCGGTGAGGCTGCTGGTCATCTCCGCAAAGGTCTTCGCGGAAGCCTGCTGCAGGACCACGTTGTCCGGCGCCATGTGGTCCCAGCGGAACATCAGCCGGAAATGATCGGGGTAACGCCGCGCGAAGCTCACGTAGGCACGGAACACCGCGATGATGCGCGCTTCCGGATCCTGAGCCGACTCCGCCCGGCTCGCTTCCAGAGCGGCGGTCAGACGATCGAAACTGCGCGCCGCAACCTCGGAGAGCAGCTCCGAGACGTCCGCGAAGTGATGCTTGGGCGCGGCGTGAGACACGCCCGCCCGGCGGGCACAGGCTCTGAGCGTGAGACCCGCCATGCCCTCCTCGGCGAGCAGCGCCTCCGCCGCGGCGAGCAGCGCCTCTTTCAGGTCGCCGTGGTGATAGCCCGATTTCCGTCCGATGGTGGTCATGGGCCCGGTTCAGGAGGCTTTTTTCAGGCCGAATCGGAACGGCCGGTCGTTGATCTCGGAGCGTACACCGCCATCAGCAGAACCTGCCTCAAAAGCCACCGCCAGCGTCGCTTCCATGATGTAAGCGCGGTGCTCTGCCGCTGCCTGAAGCAGCTCCGGATCGCCTTCGTAGACCACCTCGATCCGGTCGGCCACGTTGAAACCCTTTTCCTTGCGCCGCTGCTGGATGCGATTGACGATCTCCCGGGCGTAGCCGCCCCGGATCAGCGCTTCGTCGAGCTCGCAGTCGAGATCCACGGAAATGAACCGGTTCGACACCGTGTGGGTACCCGGACGCGGCTGCTGCAGCACCTGGATCTCTTCGGAACTGAACGTCTCACCGGCGACCTCGACGGACCCGGTTTCCTGGAGCGCGGTGATCTCCTCCACACCGAGGGCACCGATGGCCGACTGGAATTCCTTCATCCGTTTGCCGAGGCGCTTGCCGAGCACCGGAAAATTCGGTTTCGCCACCAGGCTGATGTAGGCGTTCTCGTCGGACTCGTAACGCACGGCAAGCACGTTGAGCTCGCTCTTAACGTAATCCTCGAGACGTCTGAGACCGTCGAGGATCTCCGTATCCCGATGGATGATGGTCAGGCAGCGGAGCGGGGTCCGCAGTCCCACCCGCACCTCTTCGCGCCTTTGCCGCCCCAGCAGAACGACCTGCTGCATCCGGTCCACGGCCACTTCGAGGTCCTGCCGTACGCGAGCGGATTCCGCTTCCGGGTAGTCGCAAAGGTGTACGGACAGCGGACCCGGTGTGCGCCCGCCCAGGGAGCTGAGCGCGAGATAGAGATGCTCGGACAGGAACGGCGCAAACGGCGCCATGACCTGAGACAACTCGTTCAGCGTGGTGTACAGGGTGGAGTACGCCGCGATCTTGTCTGCGGTGATGGACTCGCCCCAGAAACGGGACCGGTTCAGGCGGATGTACCAGTTGGTCAGATCCTCGATGAACGTGAACAGCTCCGGCACCACGTTGTAGAGGCGGTAAGCCTCCATCTGCTCCGCCACGTTGGCCTTGAGCGTCTGCAGCCGGGAGAGAATCCACTGATCCAGTACGTTCTCGCCGTAGTGCAGACCCTTGTCCGGCGACCACTGATCGATGTCAGCGTAGGTCTTCAGAAACGAGTAGGCGTTGTACCAGGGCAGCAGTGCCCGGCGCGTCATGTCCCGCACACCGGAATCCGCGAAGCGCTGCTCCTCGCCCCGAACGAGGCCGGAGTTGATGAGATAGAGCCTCAGCGCATCCGCGCCGAAGGTTTCCATGAGCTCATCCGGCGGCGTGTAGTTCCGAAGGCGCTTCGACATCTTCTTGCCGTCTTCCGCCATGACCATGCCGTTGACGATCACGTTGCGGAACGCCGGCTTGTCGTAGAGCGCCGCGGCCAGCACCGTCAACGTGTAGAACCAGCCCCGGGTCTGGTCGAGACCCTCGGCGATGAACTCCGCCGGAAAACCCGACTCGAACACCTTCTCGTTCTCGAACGGATAGTGCAGCTGGGCGTAAGGCATGGAACCCGACTCGAACCAGCAGTCGAGCACTTCCTCGACCCGCCGGTAGGTGCCCTCCTCGCCGGGAAGGGTGAAGGTCAGCGGATCCACGTGCTCGCGGTGCAGGTCGTCTACCCGCACACCCGTATAGTGTTCGAGCTCATCGAATGAGCCGATGCAGAGCTCGGCTCCCGTGACGTCGTTGATCCAGATCGGGATCGGCGTGCCCCAGACCCGGTTCCGGGAGATCGACCAGTCGATGGCACCTTCCAGCCAGTTGCCGAACCGGCCGTCCTTGATGTGCTCGGGCACCCAGCGGATCTGCTGGTTAGCGTTGAGCATCTTGTCACGGATTTCCGTGACCCTGACGTACCAGGACGGGATCGCCAGATAGATCAGCGGCGTGTCCGACCGGTAGCAGAACGGATAGCTGTGCTGGATGGTGTCCTGCTTGTAGAGCGCGCCGGACTCCTTCAGGTAACGGATGATGTGCCTGTCCGCATCCTTGACGTGCTGGCCGGCGAAATCCGCGACCTCGTCCGTGAAGGTGCCGTTGATCGTAACCGGCACCACGAAGGCCTCGATACCTGCCGACTTGAGTATCCGGAAGTCATCCTCGCCGAAGGCCGGCGCCTGGTGGACCATGCCGGTACCGGCGTCCGTGGTCACGTAGTCGTCCGCCACCACCACGAACGCACCGCGCTCGCGCTCGTCAGCGAAGTAGGGAAAGATCGGCTCGTAACTTCTGCCGACGAGGGAGGCGCCTTTCACTCGCTCGAGCACCTCGAGCTCGCCGTAACGGCCGACACAGGCCTCGGCAATGTAGAAATCACGTCCTGCCTCGGGGTCGCGCACCTTCACGTAATCGATGTCGGCACCCACGCAGATGCCGAGGTTGGACGGCAGCGTCCAGGGCGTGGTGGTCCACGCGGAGAGATAGGCGTCCTCGTCGGTGAGCTTGAACAGCACTGTGATGGCCGGATCCTGCACGTCCTGGTAATTGAGGTTCGCCTCGAAGTTGGACAGCGGCGTGGCGAGCTCCGTGGAAACGGGCATGACGCGGAAGCTCTGGTACACGAGACCCTGATCCCACAGCTGCTTGAGCACCCACCAGACGCTCTCCATGTACCAGGGATCCATGGTCTTGTAGTCGTTGTCGAAATCGACCCAGCGGCCGAGCCGCGTGATGGTCTGACGCCACTCGCTGGTGTAGCGCTGGACGATGGCGCGGCACTGGGCGTTGTAGCCCGCCACCCCCATCTCTGACACCGCCTGCTGGGCCGACATATTGAGCTTCTTGTCGATCTCGTGCTCGATGGGCAGCCCGTGGCAGTCCCAGCCGAAACGGCGCATGACGTAGCGCCCCTTCATGGTCCAGTAGCGGGGCACGATGTCCTTGATGGTGCTGGCGACGATATGACCGTGGTGCGGCAGACCCGTCGCGAAAGGCGGGCCATCGTAGAAGATGTAGGGCTTCTTTCCCCGCGTGTTGTCGAGCGTCCGCTGAAAGACGTCCTGGTCGTCCCAGTAGCGGAGAATCTCGTGCTCCATGTCCACGAAGGAGAACGTGCTGCCCGTGGTGCTTGGTTCTGCCATGTCTCGAGTGCGTGCCCGAAAAAGCGGGGCATTGTACCGTCATTGCAGCCCGTTCCGTAGGGTCCTACCCTAGGCCGCTTGCCGCGTCAGAACGCCCGGCGACAGAGGGGAGAGAGACCATGACCACACAGAACCTGACCTTCGGGGCGGTATTTCCGCACAACGAGATCGGCACGGATCCCGGCGCGATCCGCGCCTACGCCCAGGGCGTGGAGGCACTGGGTGCGACACATCTGCTGATCTACGACCACGTGCTAGGCGCCGATCCCGACCGGCCAGGCGGTTTTCAGGGCCCCTACGACAAGGACGTGGCCTTCCACGAGCCGTTCACGACGTTCGCCTTCATTGCCGCCTGCACCGAGCGGCTGGACATGATCACCACCGTGCTCATCCTGCCGCAGCGGCAGACCGTGCTGGTGGCCAAGCAGGCCGCGGAGCTGGCCATTCTTTCGGGCAACCGTTTCCGGCTCGGCGTGGGTACCGGCTGGAACGATGTGGAGTACGTGGGGCTCAATGAGAATTTCCGCAACCGCGGCGTGCGCCAGGCGGAGCAGGTGACCCTCATGCGCCGACTCTGGACGGAGGACAGCATCGACTACACCGGCCGTTACCATCGCATCGACCGGGCCAGCATCAAGCCGCGACCGGAGCGGCCTGTCCCGGTCTGGTTCGGCGGCAGCGCCCCGGCACTGCTGAAACGGTGCGGCGAGCTCGGCGATGGCTGGATTCCACTCGGCAGCCCGAACGACAAGTCCGCCGACATGCTCGCGACCATCCGCAGGCACCGCGAAGCCGCCGGTCTGTCCTGGGACGGTTTCGGCATTCAGGCCCAGGCGCAGTTCGCCGGCGGCACACCGGAACGCTGGGCGTCACATGCGGAGAAGTGGCGCAACCTCGGGGCGACCCATCTGGCCATTGCCACGCACAACGCCGGGGAGACCGACGTGGATGGGCACCTGGCCCGTATCGAGGCCTACCTGGAGGCCGTCCGCTAGGTTGTGGTGCGGCCGGTTACCGGTCCACCACACCCAGAATGTCGCCCGACCCTTCCGGCGCGGGAATCTCCTCGATCCGCTCCGGTACGTTGTCGTACTCGAGCATGAGCGCCCGGCTCATGGTGGCGTGCATCTCGTACATGCAGGTGATGTAGGTCAGCTCGAGGATCTCCTCGTCCGTGAGATGCACCTTGAGCGCGTCGAACAGCCCATCCGGCGTTCGGCCGCCATCGAGCACCAGGCAGTCGGTGTAGGCCAGCACCAGTCGCTGAACCTCGTCGAAGCAGTCGGCTGCCGGCCAGTGCGCGATGGCGCTGATCTGCTCCTCGCTGAATCCGAGATAACGCATGGATTTGCAGTGCTGGGAGAAGACGAACTGGCTGCCGCGGGTGTATCCCGCCCGGGTCTGACCGAGCTCCCGCAGCATGGGATCGAGGGAGCGTTTGGGAGAGCGGTAGAAGCGGAAGCCGTCCACGGCGTGCTGCAGGCAGTCGGGCACCAGCGCAAACACCGTCCACCAGTTGCCGGGGGTACCGGTGTCGGTGCCCGGTTCCTCTACCGGGTCGCGGTCCCCGAACAGGTGACTGTACATGCGCTGGATGGCTTCCGGCGCGTCGTCACGATGAACCTGCCTCAGTCTGGGCATGCCCTCCCCCCTTGCTCGCTGGTCGAGGCTCGGATTATGCGGGGCGCGATGACGGCGGACCACCCGTGCGGGATCCGCCGGGTACCGTGACCGGCGGAGGGTCTCAGCGGGCGTGCAGCGGCACGCGGTTGAAGTTCGGCGTCAGCGGTCGGCCCATGGCGTAGGAATCCAGGACGAACTCGCGGATCACGGCCATGGAACCTTCGCCCTTGTCGGCCCGTTCACGCAGCAGCTCCTTGAGCATGCCAGCCTCTATCTCGGCCTCGAACTGGGAATCGTAGGGACCTACGTCCACCCCTTCCCGGGTGTGGAAGAACCACTGGCCGTCGCTCAGGAACACCCGGTCCGAGCGGAACCAGGTCCTGGGGCGTTCGTCTTTGCGTGCTGCGTTCATGGCAGGTTCCTTCGAAACTTGCCCGGCAGTCTGCCGCCGGAAGCCCGGGTGGTCTGTGCCCGCGATGTTAACGGTTTCACACTTTTCGTGGCGGCTCTTAAGTCGGATGTGTGGTCGTAACCAGCTGATAATCAAAAGATTTTCTTAAGCCGAGGGGCCCAGTCCCACAATGCCGGTAAGATGCGCCGGCAGATGAACCCGCCACAGCCACCCCGATCCGCCTTTCCCTGGTACCTGACCAGCTCGAGCCTGTGGATGGCCGGCATGACGCTGCAGGGTTTTCTGTTCACCTGGCTGCTGGTGGGCACCCTCGGCGTGCCCGCAGACCAGGCCGGATTCGCGCGTACGCTCGCCGAGTTCCCGCCGCTCCTGGTCCTGCTTGTGGGCGGCGTGCTCGGTGACCGTGTGGACGGGCGCCGGTATCTGGGCCTTATGCACGCCCTCATGGCCGTGCCGCCGCTGATCATGATCGGCGTGTTTCAGACCGGCCACCTGAGCTGGACCTCGGTCGTCGTCTACGGCGCGCTGATGGCGTCCATTCAGGCGCTGTCCGATCCGGCGCGGCAGGCGGTACTCAGCCGGGTGGCGCGACTGGAAGCCCAGCGCGCGGTGACCGTGATGACCATCTTCACCTCGGCCGTGGGTCTGGCCGGCTTCTACCTGGGCGGTCGTCTCGACCAGCTGGGTCTCGGTCCGGTGCTGCTGCTGCAGGCCCTGGTGTTCGGCTCCGGTATCCTGGCGACCCGACGACTGCCCGACCTGTCCCTGCCGGATACGGAGCGGCCGCCCCTGGGAGCCGGTTTCCGTGCGTTGTGGACGTTGCCTCTGGTACGCAACGTCATCGGCCTCAGTTTTGCGTCGAGCCTGTTCAACGCCGGTGCTTACGTGGTGGCGATTCCCTACATCGTCACCGAGGTCTACCACGGTGACGCTGCCTTCTTCGCCAGAGTGATGATGGTCTTCACGGCGGGCAGCATCGGCTCCAACGTGCTGCTGCTGCTGTGCATGCCGCTCATCCGGCCCGGCCGGCTGTTTCTGCTCCTGCAGTTGACCCGTGCGATCATCCTGTTGGTGCTCTGGCTCGAACCCGCCGTGTGGATCTTCTACGCGACGCTCTTTGCCTGGGGTCTCAACATGGGGATCACCACGACCCTGGCCCGCACCACGGTTCAGGAGCTGGCACCGGCAGCCGTGCGGGCGCAGATCCTCTCGGTGCTGCTGCTGTCGTTCCTGGTCTCCTCACCCATCAGCGCGGCGCTGCTCGGCATGCTCGTCGCCGGCACGTCACCACTGACGGCGCTGCTCCCGGGGGTGGCGATCTCGGTGATCCTGTTCATCATCGGATTTCGCGCCAGCGGACTCTGGCAGTACCGCTACGACGGCAGACCGCTGGTCATGCCCTAACGGGCGCGCTAGTCCGCGCGCCCCTGGATGTAGCGGGCGACCAGCTCCGGGTCCTGCATGGGGATGAAGTGCGTGCAGTCCGGCAGCAACACGTCCCGCCCGTGTGCGAACTGCTCCGCCACCTTCGGCCACGTGGGCGATTTCGAGAAGTCCATCTTGTCGTGGTCGCTCGGGTCCCGTCCCGGCGCCCGCAGCACCAGCACGGGGATCTTCACGTCGGGGATCACGTCGTAGACGTCGGTGCTGGTATTGCCGAGATAGACCGATGCTTCCACCAGCGGCGGGCAGGCCAGCTCGAAGCCTCCACCCGGCTTCGGCAGCACGCCGTATCGGCAGTAATCCCGCAGCACGGCGTCGTTCCAGACGGCGAAGGAGCCGCGGTCCTTGAAGCGCTCGTACATCTCCTGCCAGTCCACCCAGTCGTTCTTGCGCTTGGCGACCGGGTGATCTTCCGGACCGGCGAAGCCGCGGTAACGATCGTGTTCGTAGGCGTCCGGCTCGAAGATCACCGGATCCACCAGTACCAGACGGCTGAATGCAGCGGGATGACTTGCGGCCACCTGCACCAGACAGTGACCGCCCATGGAGTGACCGACGCCGATCGCATTCTCGAGCGCCAGGTGCTCGACCAGCTCGCTCACGTCCCGGGCAAAGGTGTCCCAGACGTAGGGCGGCATCCGCTCGCTGCGGCCGTGACCTCGCATGTCGACGGCATAGACGTGATAACCGGGGCCCAGGGCCCGCACCACCTGGTCCCAGCAACGGGCATGAAAACCGGTCGCGTGAATGAGCAGCACCGGCTGCTCACCGGCCGCGCCCCACTCGAAATAAACCAGCCGCGGTCCACTCGTCTGGAACTCGTGCTGCGTGGGTTCGGCGGGTGACATGAAACTCCCTGCGGGGTGCAAAGCCGCGCATGGTAGCCCAGATTCCGCTAAACTGCCCCGCTCCCTGCAGCCGCGCACGGACGCCCTCGAGCCCCATGAGTCATACCAGCGAAACGAGCCGGACGAGCACCACCAAGGCGGACATCGTCTCCTCGGAGTCCGAGGCCCTGATCCTGGTGGATTCGTCCGACCGGGTACTGGGCTGTCTGGACAAATCCGCCGCCCACGACGGCGACGGTGTTCTGCACCGTGCCTTCTCGTTGTTCATATTCGACCGACGCGGTCGTCTGCTCCTTCAGCAACGTGCACAGGGCAAGCGGCTCTGGCCCGAGTACTGGTCCAACAGCTGCTGCTCGCACCCGCGTCACGGCGAGACCATGGAAGAAGCCGTGCACCGGCGCCTCGAGCAGGAACTCGGCATGACGGCCGAGCTCGCCTTCACCTACAAGTTCGAGTACCACGCCACTTTCGAAAACCTGGGCAGCGAGCACGAGCTCTGCTGGGTTTACGTCGGCACCACCAGCGATGAGCCGGTGATCAACACGACGGAGATCATGGACTGGCGCTGGATCGAACCATCGGCGCTCAGCCGTGCCATCGAGGCCGAGCCGCACCGCTATACCCCCTGGTTGAAGATGGAGTGGGAACGCCTGACCTCCGAGTTCGCATCCCGCCTGCCCGCCGTCGGCTGACCTCTGCCCCTGATCCGGCGAAAAAAATCTAACCCCTTTTCCTGTTCAGACGCGTTAACCCTCCTGAACGTCCCTTGCGGACGGACAATCGAGGAAACAAACGTCATGAACCGTAACCATCAGACCCTGATCGGCGCACTGCTCTGTGTGGTGCTCATCGGCTGCTCCAGTACCGACAGCGGCGAGACGGAATCTGCCGTCCAGCCAGAGAATCCCACGACCGCCGTAACACCGGTGGTCCCCGAACCGGCCGAAGTCGACGCGCCGCAGCCGGTACGGCAGCCGGAATCCCGTGAGGAACAGTCCGCCAACCTTTACAGCCGGCCGGCGAGCAAAGCTGTGCTCGCCGAGTCGCTGGTACTCGGTGCGGACATGGCTGGCCGCCAGGCGCAGCTCGATCAGCTGCGCCTGCCGTCAGAGCCCCTGGATCGCGAGGCCTATACCCACTTCGACACCAATCCCGTGCATCTGGTGACGGAATCCCCGGTCTCGACCTTTTCCATCGACGTGGACACCGCCTCCTACTCCAACGTCCGTCGTCTGCTCAATCAGGGCGCTCTGCCCCGGCAGGACGCGGTACGCGTTGAGGAGATGATCAACTACTTCTCCTACACGTATCCCACACCGACCAGCACGGACGCGCCGTTCGCCGTGTACACCGAGGTGGGACCGAGCCCGTGGCATCCGGCCCGGCACCTGCTGCACATCGGCATCAAGGGCTATGAGGTACCCGAGGCGGATCTGCCCCCCGCCAACCTGGTGTTCCTCATCGACGTCTCCGGCTCCATGCAGAGCCCGGACAAGCTGGGCCTCCTGAAGTCGTCTCTGAAAATGCTGGCCAAGCGTCTGTCTGCAGAGGATCGGCTGGCCATCGCCGTCTACGCGGGTGCCGCCGGAACCGTGCTGGAATCCACGCCGGGCAGCGAGCGGGCGAAGATCCTCTCCGCCATCGACGCGCTGACCGCAGGCGGCTCCACCAACGGTGGCGCCGGGATCCGACTGGCCTACTCGCTCGCCGAGCAGGGATTCATCGCCGACGGTATCAACCGCGTGATCCTGGCCACGGACGGTGATTTCAACGTCGGCACCACGGACACCGAAGCACTGAAGAACCTCGTCGAGGAGAAACGCGCCTCCGGCGTCGCCCTCACCGTGCTCGGTTTCGGCGGTGGCAACTACAACGATGCCCTCATGCAGGAGCTGGCCCAGATCGGCAACGGCAACGCGGCCTACATCGATTCCCTGAACGAAGCCCGCAAGGTGCTCGTCGAAGAGATCGGCTCGACGCTCAACATGATCGCCAAGGACGTGAAGATCCAGATCGAGTTCAATCCCGATACCGTCGCGGAGTACCGGCTGATCGGCTACGAAACCCGTCATCTGAACCGCGAGGACTTCAACAACGACGCGGTCGATGCGGGCGACATCGGCGCCGGCCACACCGTGACCGCGCTCTACGAGATCGCGCTGACCGGCTCCGAAGGCACGCTCGTCGATCCCCTGCGCTACGGCCGTGGCGAAGAACGGATCCGTCCCGCGGACGCCGAGCTCGCGTTCCTGAAGCTCCGCTACAAGCTGCCGGATTCCGACTCGAGCCGGCTCATCACCCGGCCCATCGAGCGCTCCAGCATGATTGGAGATCTGGCCCGTACCAGTGACAATTACCGCTTCTCCGCTGCCGTCGCCGGCTTCGGACAGATTCTCCGCGGTGGTCAGTACACGGGAGAATTCGACCTGGCTGCCGCTGAGCGGCTGGCTGCTGCGGCCCGGGGCGACGATGCGGACGGTTACCGGGGCGAGTTCCTGGGTCTCGTGCGGACAGCGGAAGCGTTGTCCGGCAGCTGATCCCAGCTCGTCCTGACAGGACGGAATGATCGTGTGACGGAAACACCATGAGAGAAGGCGCCCCGGCAACGGCCGGGCGCGCCGCCACCGGAACGATGGCAGCGCCAGCTGACGGTGGACCGTCGGACGAGGATCTGATGACGGCGTACGCCCGTGGCGACGCCGCGGCTTTCGAGCCGCTCTATGCCCGGCACCGGGGAGCCCTCTACCGGTACTTCCGGCGGCAGCTCGACGAGGCCGAGGCGAACGACTGCTTTCAGACGCTCTGGCTCAAGATCATCCACTACCAGGACCGCTACTCGCCGGCTGCACCGTTTCGACATTACCTCTTCACGCTGGCTCACAACGTACTTATGGACCACTACCGGGAACATCGACGCAAAGGCGGGCACGAATCGCACGCCGAGGCTGTGGATCCGGACACGCTGGCCGATCCGGACGATGACCCGGAACAGCAGCACCAGCGCGACGAGCTGACAGGCCACCTGCACCGCCTGATCCGATCGCTGCCCATGCATCAGCGGGAAGCCTGGCTGCTCAGGCAGGAGACGAGCTTTTCCACTGCGGAGATCGCACACGTCACGGGGACTACCGAGGAAGGGGTGAAGAGCCGCCTGCGCTATGCGCGCGACAAGCTGAAGGAGGGGATGGCCCGCTATGTCAGATGATCGTGACTGGATCGACGACCTCTACGCCGAGGGCCGCGACGAGGCACCGCCGGCGGCGCTCGATGCCGTCATCCTGACCGCGGCCCGGGACAACGCGACCCGACCGTGGTACCGGAACATCCGGACGCTGACCACCCTGGCCACGGCAGCGAGCTTCGTGCTGGCCGCCATGGTCGTCTACTACGCGCCGGACGACGCCAGCCTCACCGGACCGCCATCCAAGGAGGCGCCCGAGCGCCGTCAGGCCATCGACCGGGCCGGTGATCGCGCCGCCGGTGCAGCCGACGAGGCAGACGTTCCCGCCCGTCCGCCGGCAGTGAAGGTGGCCGCCCCGCAGGCACCAGCTGAATCCACCGAGGCTGAACGACTCGCCGGCACATCCCTCGAGGAAGCCGCCCTGCCGTCGGCCGCGGCACCGGAGGTGGCCGATGCGATGACCGACAGCGGTCGCAGCATGCTGTCAGCGACGAATGCGGCCAGGCGTGCCGAGCAGACGGCGACCTCCGTGGGCCTCACCGCGAACAAGACAGCGGAACCGAAGGCGGTCCTCGACGACGTGCTGTCCACGCTGACCGGTCGGTGCGGAACCGCCCCAGGCACAGCAGAATCCCGAACGCTCCTTCAGGACGCGCTCGGCTGGTATCTGGCCGTGACCACGGCAGAAACCGTCACCTACTACCGCTGCATTGACGACACCTGGCAGGTGATCGAAGAACCGGTCAGCGAGACCTCAGAGCAGCAGCCAGATCCCGAAGACGATCAGTAACGCGCCGAACACCTCCCGGGTCGTCACCCGCTCGCCGAAGAACCACACCGCCGCAGCGAAGGTGAACAGCAGCTCCACCTGACCCAGGGCCCGGACCAGACCGGCGCTCACCAGCGTCATTGCCGTGAACCAGCAGGCAGAGGCCGAGCTGCCGGTGAGCCCCACCCAGATCGAGGAGCGCCAGCTGCCGAGGACCCGGGTCAGCTCCCCGGGCTCGCGCCAGACGAGGTAGGCGGCCATCACCATGGTCTGCAACGTGACGGTGAAGGCCAGCGTGCAACCGGCCCTCTCGAGGTAGCCGCCTTCCGGCAGCGCCAGGGAAGCCGCCCGATAGCAGACGGACGCCACCCCGACACCGGTCCCTGCGAGCACACCGTAGAGCAGGGCGCGATTTCCCGAAAGGAGCGCCCCCAGCCTGCCCCGGAAGGAGAGGATGACCACGCCGAGGAAGCTGACGGCAATCCCCGCCGCAACAGGGACTGTCAGGGCGTCACCCAGAAGGATCAGTCCGAACAGCGCCGCCTGCAGTACTTCGGTCTTGGAGAACGCCGTTCCCACCGCGAAGTTGTCGTGGGTGAACGACGCCACCAGAAACGCCGTACCCAGGATCTGCGCGACGCCACCGAGCGCACAGTAGACGAAGAACGGGACGTTGGGTGACGGCAACGCGAAAGCGGTCCCCAGCCAGGCCAGGTAGAGCCAGACGAACGGCAGCGCGAAGCAGAATCGGATGTATGTGGCCCCGTTGACGGAAAGATCGCCCGTCGCGCGTTTCTGCAGCATGGACCGAAGGTTCTGCAGGAACGCCGCCGCGACGGTGATGGGAATCCAGAGCTCCACGGTCAGCGTTCGGAGAACCGGGCAACCTGCTCCGGCCGGGCAGACAGCCACCTGAACCGCAACGTGAGCACCACAGCTGCCACGCCGAGCCCCGCGATGAGGCCCGCCCAGAATCCACGTACACCATCGAAGTCACCGGCGCCGACCAAGCCGAATCCCAGCGCAACCCCAACAGGCAGACCCACGCCCCAATAGCTCAACATGGCGACCCACATGGTGGTCCGCGTGTCCTTGAAGCCGCGAAGCGCACCCAGGGCGGTCACCTGGCTGTCGTCGAAGAACTGATACAGCGCGACGAGCAGCAGCAGGTCGACGGCAAGCGTCAGCACCGCCGACTCCGAGCTGTAGAGACCCGCGATCGGCACCCGCAGCGTGAAAACCAGGGCGGCGGCGACCGCTGCGAAGGCCAGCGACAGGCCGATGGCAACCCAGCCCGAGCGACGGGCGGCAGGCATATCACCGGCGCCGACGTTGAAGCCTACCCGGATGGACACCGCCATACCCAGTGCCATAGGGACCATGAAGGTCATACCACCGACGTTGGAGGCGATCATGTGTGCCGCCACCGACTCCGCACCGAGCCGGCCGATGAGCAGGGTGATAATGGCGAACAGGCTCACCTCCATGAACGTGGTCACCCCGATGGGCAGACCGAGCTTGATCAGTCGCGTGATGGCGCCGGAATCCGGACCGCTGAACCGGGAAAAGGCACCGGTAGCGCGTATCCGCGAGCGGCTGACGATCAGCGCCATGGCGAGCAGCTGACCCGTGATGACGATGGCGCTGGCCCACCCGCAGCCGACCCCGCCCAGACCTTCCATTCCGAAAGCACCGTAGATGAACAGGTAGTTCAGCGGGATCTTCAGGGCCAAAGCGCCCCCGGTGATCCACATGGCAGGCAGCGTCCACGACATGCCCTCGCAGAGATACCGCAGGCAGAAGTATCCGAGCATGGGCAGCACGGCGAACGACAGCGCCTGCAGATAGCCGACGGCCACGGGCACGGCCCGCGGATCGACACCGATCAGACCGTAGAGCGGCTCGACGTTGTTGAGAAAAAGGATCATGAGCAGTCCGCCCGCACCGCCGATCCACAGCGCCTGACGGAAAGCCTCACCCGCCTCGGCCTGCCGGCCGCTGCCGTGCAGCTGGGAGATGGTGGGCGTGAGGGACATGAGGGTGCCGGACAGCAGCAGCATCGGCGGCCAGTAGAAGTTACCGCCGAGCGCGACACCGGCCAGATCCACGGCGCTCACCTGACCCGCCATGATGGTGTCGGCCACGCCCATGCCCATCTGCGTCACCTGGGCGAGGATCATGGGCGCAGCAAGCCGGCCGAGCACGCCGAGCTCCCGTCGTACCTCCCCCAAAGCCCCTCTCCGCAACTGGCAGGCCGGGCATTGTACGCGTCGTGCCGCGGATTGAGGCTACATCGATGCCACGGCAGATGATTCACGTCAGCTAGGGATTTCCGCGATTCGATAGTCGGGGTCTATAGAGGCGATAGCCACAATCGAATGGCGCGCCGATCCCCCGGCCGTATACTGCCTGGCATCACCTCAGGGGTGAGTCGACTCATAGCACTCAGAACAGGAAGGAAATCATGGATCTGAAGGACAGCAAAACCCTGCAAAACCTGAAGGACGCCTTCGCCGGCGAATCTCAGGCCAACCGTCGCTACCTCTACTTCGCTTCCAAGGCCGATGTGGAAGGTGAGAACGACGTGGCTGCCGTGTTCCGCTCCACCGCCGAAGGCGAGACCGGTCACGCGCACGGCCACCTGGAGTACATGGAAGTGGTGGGTGATCCGGCAACCGGGCTCCCCATCGGCACCACCAGCGACAACCTGAAGGCAGCGATCGCCGGCGAGACCCACGAGTACACGGACATGTACCCGGGCATGGCCAAGACGGCCCGCGGCGAAGGATTCGACGAGATCGCCGACTGGTTCGAGACGCTGGCGAAGGCAGAGCGCTCGCACGCCAACCGCTTCCAGAAGGCGCTGGACGCGATGGGCTGATTCCGGCACAACCGGAACCGCATCTTAAGAGGGGTCGGTCGCGCGACCCCTTTTTTTTCATCGTCACGAGGACCCGACATGAGAGAAGGCAGCCTGGAAGCGCCCGACCGCCAGCCTCTGGACTGGCAGAGCGAAGCATTCTTCGACAGGGAATCGCTGTACACGGAGCTCGAGCGCGTATTCGACATCTGTCACGGCTGTCGCCGCTGCGTGAGTCTGTGCGACTCGTTCCCTACCCTGTTCGATCTGGTGGACGAGTCCGACACACTGGAAGTGGACGGCGTGGACAGGAACGACTACATGAAGGTGGTCGACCAGTGCTATCTCTGTGATCTCTGCGCGGAAACCAAGTGTCCCTACCTGCCGCCACACGAGTGGGCCGTGGATTTTCCCCACCTCATGCTGCGGGCCAAGGCCTACAAATACCGTCAGAAAGACACCAAGTGGCGTGACCGCCTGATCACCAGCACCGATCCGATCTTCGACCTGCTGAGTACCCCCGGACTGTCGGGCATCGCCAACGCGGCCGCCGGTTCCAGCGCCCTGCGCAACCTGGGTGACAAGGTCCTCGGCATTCACCCCAAGGCGCCGCTGCCCAGGCTTCACAGCAGGACCAGCAGTGCCCGCCACCCGGATGACGTGGGTGCACACCTCACCCCGGAGGCAACGGATCGCACCACCGGCAAGGTTGCCATCTACATCACCTGTTACGGCGACCACAACGAGCCGGAGCTCGTGGAGGACATGGTCGCCGTGTTCAACCACAACGGAATCCCTGTCCGGCTGCTCAAGGACGCCCGGTGCTGTGGCATGCCCAAGCTCGAGCTGGGCGATCTCGACAAAGTGGCGAAGCTGAAGGATGCCAACCTGCCTACATTCCTGAAGGCGATCGACGACGGTTACGACATCATTGCGCCCATTCCCTCCTGCGTGCTGATGTACAAGCAGGAGCTGCCGCTCATGTTCCCGGAGGACACCAACGTGACGCGCGTCAGGGAGGCCTTCTTCGACCCTTTCGAGTACCTGATGCTGCGCCACCGCGCAGGCCTCGTGAAGACAGACTTCAAGACCAGCCTCGGCAAGGTGGCTTATCACGTCGCCTGCCACCAGCGGGTGCAGAACATCGGCATGAAGACGCGCGACTTCCTGAAGCTCATCGATGGCACGGAGGTCACGGCAATCGAGCGCTGCTCGGGTCACGACGGCACCTACGCGGTGAAGAGCGAGACCTACGACAAAGCCATGAAGATCGCCCGCCCGGTGGTGAACCGGGTCAAGCAGAGCGAAGCCGATACCTTCGGCTCCGACTGTCCCATGGCCGGCCGGTTGATCGCCCACGGCTTGGAAGCAGACGATCCGAACGCGAAAGCCGAGCACCCCATCACCATGGTCAGGCGGGCCTACGGCCTCTGACCCGACACGCGGAGTCTTACCCCCCATGGAAAAGCTGAGCAGAAGCACACTCTGGAGCCTCGAGCAGTATGCCGAAGAACGCCCGGCGTTCCGTGCCGAGGTCATGGCGCACAAGGCGCCCCGTCGCGTCGCCATCGGGCCTCACGCCACGCTCTACTTCGAGGACTTCCTGACCATGAAGTACCAGGTGCAGGAGATGCTGCGTGCCGAGCGAATCTTCGAGGCCGCTGGCATCGAGGAGGAGATCGACGCCTACAATCCCCTGATCCCGGACGGCAGCAACCTCAAGGCCACCTTCATGATCGAGTATGCCGACGCGGACGAGCGGCGCACGGCGCTCGCCACGCTCGGCGGGATCGAGGACACCGTCTGGATCCGCGCCGAGGGCGGCGAGAAGGTCTACGCCATCGCCAACGAGGATCTGGACCGCAGCACGGACGAGAAAGCGTCTGCCGTGCACTTTCTGCGATTCGAGCTCGGCACCGACACCATTGCTGCGTTCAAGGCCGGGCGGCGGATAGAGTTCGGCATCGACCACGAGGGTCTCGCCGGGTCGGTCGCGCTCACTCCGGAGCAGACCGCGAGCCTGGCCGCCGATCTGGATTAGCACATCACCGGTCTGGTCGTGAGCACCCTAGATGAGGTAGGTGATTGTGCGCGGGAATGATATATAAGATCCGTGGGCAAACAGGAATCTGCCGCGGGTCTGCCGGAAGCCGTCATCGCGCATCTCTGGTGTGACCTGCAGCACGCGGGTCATTGATTGATTCTCTCCGATCAGATTTCCGTCTCGGCGACTGGCAGGTCTTCCCGGAGCTGAACCGGATCGAACGGGAAGGAGAGACCGCATCACTCCAACCCCTGTCGATGAGGATTCTCGTCCACCTGGCGGAAAACACCGGTAATGTGGTCAGCAACGAGGAGCTGCTGGAACGGTTCTGGCCGAATGGCATCACCAGCGATGAGGCGGTACACAGACGGATTGCCGACATTCGGTCCAAGCTCGGTGATCATGCCCGGAACCCGGACTACATCGAGACCATCCACAAGAACGGATATCGCTGCATTGCACCAGTCAGCTTCGTCAGCGCTGTCCCACCATCCGATTCAATCTCGGCTTCAGCGTCAGCACGTGGAAACTGGCGACGTTGGCTCGTCTCAGTGCTCGCCACCATCGTCGTCGTGCTCGTCATCGCAGGCCTGTGGCCGCAGAACCGGTCCGCCGAAGGGGATGTTCTGGCGCTCTTCACCACGCTGATTGCCGAAGATCGCTATACGGACGCCTATCTCGCCGTAGAGCCCTATCTCGAGGAGCTCAGAGCGGATCCGGCCATGGAACCGGCGCTGGATGAGGTGACACGTCGCGTAACGCTGCACACCAACGTGGACCCCGCACTGGTTCGCTACCGCCTGGTCGGCACCGAGCGCTGGACACCCTTCAAAGCGACGCCCCTCGAGGGGGTGACTCTGCCGCGAGGTGTCATCGAACTGCAGATCAAGAAGTCGGGCTATCAGACGGCCACCCTCGTCGAGCCGAACCCGGGCATCCGCTTCAACAACGTCGAACGTCCGCCCTACGTCATCAGGATGATCGCCGATCCGGAGACGCGGAAGAGCATGGTGTTCGTGCAGGGAGGCAGCCATCGGCTGGGGCTGTGGGCCCTCGAGTTTCCCGTCGATGTCGGCGACTTCCTGATCGACGAGCACGAGGTCACGAATGCCGACTACGCGGATTTCGTCGATGCGGGCGGCTATGAAAACTCCGACTACTGGCCCGATGACACACCCGCGGATTTCGTTCCGTTACTCGTCGACGTTACGGGTCGACCTGGCCCTTCGGGATGGGAGTTCGGCAGGTATCCCGCAGGTCAGGGAGATCTTCCCGTTACCGGCATCAGCTGGTATGAGGCGGAAGCGTATGCACGCTTCCGCGGCAAATCACTACCCAGTATTTATCACTGGGCCCGCGCCGCACTGGCGCACGTCGAGTGGAAATGGCCGATCGCGCCCGTGGTCGTCCCGCGAGCCAATCTTGCCGAGGCAAACGGCCTGCAGCCGGCGGAGACCGCTGGCGTGCGGGAAGCGCACGGGACCGTGAACCTGATCGGCAACGCCCAGGAGTGGACGCAGACGGAGTGGAACGGACGGCGTTTTCTCATCGGCGGCAGCTGGAAGGACCCCAAGTGGCGATACAACGTGCCCCTTGCGCAGTCTCCCCTGGAGAGATCCCCCGGGAACGGCTTCCGGTGCATGATCGCTCTCGAGGAAAAACCGCTTCCTACCCCGGGACCCACCTGGGTCACCAACCTGGCTGACAACGGGGGTGCACCAGGCGAGATCTCGGAAGCCGTCACCCGTGGCTACGACTACCCGACCGGCAGCATCCATGCCGCGGACGCGACACGCGTCTCCACGGACGATCAGGGACACTGGCTGCGCAAGGTCGTCCTGCTGCCGGGTGACGATCCGGACGATCCCCTGCCGGTCTACATCTACCAGCCCAAGACCAGCAACGCTCCGATGCAGTCGGTCATTTTCCTGCCTCCTGCCGACAGCTTCGGGCCTTATCTCAAGAGCCCGGAGATCGACATCGCCGACTACCAGCTGGATTTCCTGCCACTGAGCGGCCGCGCACTCGTCTGGCCGATCTATCTGGGTACTCACGAGCGATATCAGGCCTTCACGAACGAAACACCCGCAGAGAAGGCCCGGCTGACCAGCGAACGCCTATGGATTCGAAGGAAGGAGATCGGCCAGGTCATCGACTACCTGACGGATCATCCGGAATACGACGGATCGCGAATCGCGCTCATGGCGCTCAGCATGGGTGCCTCCTACACCTCGGCGCAGATCCTTGCGTTCGAGCCTCGGCTGAAAGCTGCGGTGCTCTATGCGGTGGGTATCGTGCCGCCTACGCCGGGGATACTGCCGGAGTTTCACCCCACCAGATACTGGCCACTCGTTCATCAGCCAGTGCTTCTGGCCAACGGGAAGTGGGACGTCAACCGCCCCGCCGAGCTGGTCTTCCGTCCTCTCGTAGGGCTCGTAGGCACACCAAGCGCACAGAAGACCGCGATACTGTATGAAGGCGCATCTCACTGGCCGCTCCCGCGTCGGTCCATGATGCGGGATACCACCCGCTGGCTGGATGACCAGCTGGGCACGGTCGCACCTTAGACGACCCGACGGAGTCTGTCCGTTTAATTGCCTTGGGGTTCGGCGAACCCGTCGGTAACCTGATCGAGGCCGCGGAAAACCTGTCATCGCTGCTCGATCTGCTGACCGTGTTCCTGGACAACCACCCGCAGATTGCCGGCGACGAAGTCGTCCCCTACCCGCTGGGCCGATGGGGAAGAGATACCTGGGGACACTTCAGGTGGGGGTGAGTCAGCGTCCCGGTGCTACCTGTCCACCCGGAGCTCACCCCGACACCTAGTGGAGCGCCGTGGTCAGGACGTCGGCGAGCTTCTCGAGCAGCGGTTCACGGGGTGAGCTCTTCCGCCAGCAGAGACCGATGTCACGGTGCGGGATTTCACCGCGAAACGGGACGTAGCGGATGGCTGCGGCTGTTTTTGCCGGAATCGCGAGCTTCGGCATCAGCGTGATGCCCACGTCGGCCATCACCATCTGCCGCAGGGTTTCCAGGCTGGTCGCGCGGAAGTTGGTGTTCTCTACGGCGTTGTGGGAGTTGCAGACCTCCAGCGCCTGATCGCGCAGGCAGTGGCCGTCCTCGAGCAGCAGCACCTGCTGCTCGTCCAGGTCGTCCACCGTGACCGTTTTCCGGCCGGCCAGCGGGTGACTCTTCGAGACGGCAAGGTAGAAAGGCTCGGTGTAGAGCCTGCGCTCCACCACGTTGTCCTCCTCGATGGGCAGCGCCAGGATCACGGCATCCAGATCCCCTTCCCGCAGCAGCCGGGTGATCACCGCCGTCTGGCCTTCGGTGAGCTGGATCTTGAGTGTGGGCAGGTTCTTGCGGATGGGACCGAGAATCTTCGGCAGCAGGTATGGCGCCACAGTGGGGATGACGCCGAGCCGGAAATCACCGCCAAAGGGATCCGCGTACTCTTCGGCAATGGTGGCGAGCTGGTTCGCCTCGCGCAGCACACGCTGCGCCTGGGCGACCACCCGTTCACCGACCGGTGTCAGCAGCACCTGCCGATTGGTGCGCTCGATGAGCGTCACCCCGAGCTCCTCCTCCAGCTTCTTCAGCTGGGTGGACAGGGTGGGCTGACTGACGAAGCAGGCATCGGCGGCACGGCCGAAGTGCCGGTGCTCGGCCACCGCCACCAGATACTTCAGGTCCCTGAGATTCATCTAAGGCGCGCGATCAGTGCCACGGCTCGACGATGATCTTGGCATGAGCTTCGGGGTTCTTCAGATCCCGGAAGGCCTGTGCCACACCATCGATACCCACGTGCCCGGTGATCAGCGGCGCCACGGATATCCGACCTTCGGCGATGTTGCCGAGGGTGGCGGCAAACTCCTCCGGTGTGTAACCCAGTACGAACTGCAGGTTCAGCTCCTTGGTGATGCCCAGCATGGGCCGGATCACGTCGCTCTCCATGCAGACACCGACGACCACGAACCGGCTGCTCCGCTCGGCACCGACCATCATCTGATCGATGACGCCGGGAACCCCCACGCACTCGAAGTAGACACCCGGTGGCAGCTCGCGCTCACCGGTCAGCGGGTTCACGGGCGCGGTCTGCCCCTGGTGGCTGGCCCGGGCCGTGGAGCGCCAGGAATCGTAGGGTGAGGTCTGCCGGGGATCGATGACCTGGTCGGCGCCCATGGTCAGCGCCAACGCCCGTCGCGCCGGCGAGAAGTCGGCGGCGACAATGGGTGCCACACCTTTCAGCTTCAGCGCCGCGATGACCGCGAGGCCCACCGGCCCGCAGCCGATGACCAGCGCCACGTCCTGTGGTGTCAGACGGGCCTTCTCCACCGCGTGCAGCCCCACTGCCATGGGCTCGGTCAGCGCCGCATGATCGGTCGGCAGCCCGTTCGGGACCGGCAGCAGCAACGCTTCGGAGAGCAGCATCTGCTCCGCGTAGCCGCCGGGCACGTCATGGGAATAGCCCACAGCTGCGCCGCCGCCGGCACGCAGCAGCATGGGCATGGCGCAGACCCGGGTACCCTTTGCCAGGCGCGAGGCCGGTGCCGGGCCGGGGCCGAAGTCGAGCACCTCGCAGCAGAACTCGTGACCCATGACCATGTCGCGATGGGCATCCAGGGTGCTCTCACCACCCTGAAGGCTGAACTCACTGAACTTGTCGAAATGCTCGAGCGCGTGCAGGTCCGAGCCGCAGATCCCGCAGGCCAGCGTTTTGACCAGCACCTCGCCGGGACCGGGTTCGGGTACCTGGATCTGGCCGGGCACGATCTTCTGCTCGCGCATGATGGCTGCACGCATGATGTTCTCCCTGAAGTTGTGAAGCTCGCGAAACGGACGCTATCGTAGTTGGCAGCCGCGGGCAAAGCACGACGGAGGAGAGCGCAGTTCTGAGCACCATCGAGACCGACGTCAGGGACTGGGACGCCATCGACGGGCACCGCACCGGAACCGCCGGTGATCGCGCCACCAGCGAGTGGCTCGCCGATCGCATCCGCAGCGCGGGAATCGCGCCCCGGATCGATACCTTTCCGTTCAGGCGCCGCGTGCCCGGCCTATGCGAGGTCAGTGACGGTGACCATCGGATCGACGGACTGCCGCTCTTCGACGGGCCCGGTACGCCCGCCGCCGGCATCAGCGGCGCCGCGGGACCGCTCGGCTCGGATGCCGCCATCGGCGTCACTCTGTTCGGACCGACCCTCGCCCATCCAGGCAGCCGGGCGCTGGCTGCCACGCGCCGCGATGGTCATCACCGCGCCATCGTCGCCATCGCTGCCGGCGAGGACGTGCTGCCTGGCCTCGCGGTGCAGAACGCGGAAGCGTTCGGTGCCCCTTACGGACCTCCGGTGCTCCAGGTTCCGACGGCAGCCGCACCCTGGCTGCTGACCGCAGGCGAAGGCGGTGCCGAGCTCACCGTCCAGGCAGAGCTCGGTGAGGAAGCCACCGAGGCATGCAACGTGGGCTGCCGGATCGAGGGATCCGTCTCGACGCTGGCGCCGCTGGTGGTCATGACGCCAAAAAGCGCATGGTGGCGTTGCACGGCGGAGCGGGTGGGTGGCATCTGCGTCTGGCTGGAGCTCATCCGCCACTTCGCGAGCCGAGCACCCGAGCGGACGGTCATCTTCACGGCCAATACCGGACACGAGCTCGGTCACGTCGGCCTCGATCACTTCCTGACTCAGCATCCCGAACTGCTGTCCACGGCGCATGCCTGGATTCACCTCGGCGCCAACTTCGCCTCGCGAAGCCCGAGCGTCCGCTATCAGGCCTCCAGCGAGACCCTCATGGCCTCCGGGCTGGCTGCGCTGCGTCGCGCAGGCATCACCGGGATCGACGTGACGCCCGTCGGCGAGCGGCCGCTGGGAGAAGCGCGGAACGTGCACGATGGCGGCGGCAGCTACGTCTCCATCCTCGGTGCCAACCCCTGGTTTCACCAGCCCGCGGATCGCTGGCCGGATTCGGTGGACCTGATCAGGCTCGGTGCCGTACGGAACGCGTTTGTCG
Source organism: Gammaproteobacteria bacterium (assembly GCA_003247835.1). GTDB lineage: Bacteria > Pseudomonadota > Gammaproteobacteria > Pseudomonadales > Azotimanducaceae > SZUA-309. The sequence goes on from QJYB01000002.1 coordinate 30,839, forward strand.
AGCTCGCCGATGCGCTTGCAGGCTCCTGAGATCATTCACGAGAACGACGAGCTGCTGGTCATCAACAAGCCGGCAGATGTCTCCCTGCTCGCTGACCGGTCCGGGGTACCCTGCCTCTGGGATCAGCTGACCCAGGCATTGGACCGGAAACTCTACCTGGTGCACCGTCTCGACAAGCCGACCAGCGGCGTGCTGGCCATCGCGCTCACCCCGGAGTGCCAGAAAAGGCTGACTCGTCAGTTCCAGTCACGCCGGGTGCGAAAGTTCTACCTGGCCTGGGTGAGCGGGCAGACACCCGCGACCGGCATCATCGACCTGCCACTGAAGAAAGGCCGCAAGAGCCGCTACCGGATCGCCGGCGCCCGCGCGGACATCGTCACCCACGATGGACGCTGGGTGCTGCGGCAGACCACTGACACGGGCCTTCCGAGCGTCACCCGGTTCCGCACCCTGTGTGAGGACGCAGACCTGAGTCGGGATGCAGACCCGCACCGGGAGGCACACCGCTCGCTGGTGCTGCTGGCACCACGGACCGGTCGGACTCACCAGCTGCGCGTGCATCTGTCGTGGATCGGCTACCCCATTCTCGGCGACCGTCTCTACGGACGACCCGCGGATCCCGGACAGCAGGCGCCGCGGCTGCTGCTGCATGCTCATAGACTGGTGCTGCCGGGGACGGGCAGTTTCGCCGTTCGACCGGGACCCGATTTTTTGCCCTAGCTGGGAGCGTTCAGAACCGGCTGCCGAACTTGCGACCGAGCGCGTAGCCGGCGGCAGTCAGCGCCGGATGCCGGGTCAGCGCGAAGGCAATCCCCGCGACGCCGACCCCTGCAATCCAGGAAACGAGCTGAGGACTCTTCGCTTCGCCCGTCAACGCGCGGTTGACGGTGTGCTCGCAGTTGTTGGTCAGCACGTTGTAGCCCCGTTCGGCCGGTCGCGCGGCAGCAGCAAAGCGACGACGCCGCGGGCACTCCGTGTGGCTGACGTGCAGCCGACGTCCGGCGCGGAACTCGCTCTCGCTGACCACATGCTCGCCCCGGAACGGGCTGTTGTGCAGGATGCTGCCGTCGGCCAGCACCACACCGCGATGCATGAACGGGCCCTTGCGGCGGGATACCACGTCTCCGGGTCTCGGTCTCATCAACAGCGCCTCCTGTGGCGTTTCCGGCTGTACAGAATGCACGAACCGGGCCACAACGCAACCATCTGATTCCACTACGATTTTCTACCGATTCCAGTCGTTCGGACGGGTCGGATTGACCACAACCTGGGCTACTGGGCCAGCATGTAGTCCACGGCGGCAGCCAGCTCCTCGTCCGTGCAGCTCATACACAGCCCCATGGGCGGCATGCCCGGCGGTATCCCCTCACGAACGGACTTCAGCAGCGCCTCCCGGCCTTTGGCGCGGCGCGGCGCCCAGGCATCGGTATCGCCGGGAATCGGGGCCCCGCTCACGCCCGCTGCGTGGCAGGAGAAGCACGATCGGTTGTAGATCTCCTCGCCAGGGTCGGCTTCGCTGCCGCTTCCCACGCCATCGCAGCCGGCGAGCAGCAGACCGCTCAGCAGCATGCCTCTCAACAGCGGGCCGCTTGAAAGCGCGGGCAGGATTCTCGTCACGTCTCTCTCCTTATCAGGGGTGGTCGCCAAGGCCGCAGAGGATTTCTGCTGCCCGGACCAGCGTCTGGTCATCCTTGGCGAAGCAGAAGCGCAGCACCTTGTGGCCGGGGTCATCCAGATAAAAGGGAGACACCGGAATGGAGGCGAGCCTGGCCTGTCGGGTGAGCCGCACCGCCAGGTCGGTGTCCTGCTCGTTGCTCCAGGCGGAGTAGTCGAGCAGCTGGAAGTAGGTGCCAGCGGAGGGTGTGATCAGAAACGGCGAGTCCGCCAGCAGCCGGCAGAACGTGTCGCGCTTCGCCTGATAGAACGCCCCGAGCGTCAGATGATGTTCCGGGTGCTCGGTGAGGAAATCCGCCAGTCCGAGCTGCACCGGCGTGTTGGACGTGAACGTCACATACTGGTGAATGCGCCGGAACTCCTCGGTGAGCGCCGCCGGTGCCACACAGTAGCCGATCTTCCAGCCCGTGGTGTGGTAGGTCTTGCCCAGGGAGCTGACGACGAAGCTGCGCTCGAAAAGATCCGGGTAGCGCAGGAGGCTCTCGTGGGTTCTGCCGTCGAAGATGATGTGTTCATAGACCTCGTCTGCGAGCAGGTGGATATCACGCTCCGCGACGATCCCGGCAAGCGCTGCGATGTCTCCGGCATCCCATACCGTGCCCGTGGGGTTGTGCGGCGTGTTGCTGATGATCAGGCGGGTCCGGTCGGAAACCAGGTCACGAACCCTGCCCCAGTCGACGCGATAGTCCGGCGGGTGCATGGGCACGTGCAGCGTCCTGCCGCCCTGCAGGCGAACCACCGGCTCGTAGCTGTCGTAGGCCGGGTCGAAGACGATCACCTCATCACCCGGATTGACGACCGCGGCGATGGCGCAGAACAGCGCCTCCGTTGCGCCGGAGGTCACCGTCACTTCCCGGTCCGGGTCCACGCGGGCCGCGTAAAGATCGGCCACCTTGGCGGCGATGGCAGCCCGGAGTGCCGGTACACCCATCATGGGTGCGTACTGGTTGTGCCCGCTGTGCAGATAGTGCGAAACGCGGTCGAGCAGCGCCTCGGGGCCATCGAAGTCCGGGAATCCCTGGGACAGATTCAACGCGCCTTCCTTCCGCGCGAGCTCCGACATCACCGTGAAGATGGTCGTTCCCACGTCGGGCAGTTTGCTGGTGAGCTTCGGGGTCGTCATGGCGCTGGCATTTTTGACCAGACCGGCTCACAAATCCAATATCAAAATATTTTGATGTACTTTGCGCGTCCTGATAGCATGCCGACCTTTCACGCGCGCGCGAACCCGATGTCTCACTCCCAGGCCGCCAGCATCGACCGGTTTACCGGTGCTGCCGACGTCGATCAGGTGGTCGCCCTCGGTAAGGCGATCGGCGATCGGCTGCGCGCCCGCATTCTCCAGGTTCTGCACCAGGATTCTTACGCGGTCGGCGAGCTGTGCGAGCTCTTCGACGTACCGCAACCTGCTCTCAGCCACCACCTGAAGATCCTGCACCGGATCGGCCTCGTCGCGCGGCGTCGCGAAGGCAACAGCATTTTCTACCGGCGGGCCGCCCTGGCGTCCGACAACGCGGCCACAGTGCTGCTGGAGGCGCTGGATCAGGCCAACCTCCCGGCAGAGCTGAGAACACGGATCGTGGCCATCCACCGGGCGCGCAACGAGCGTTCCGCAGCCTTCTTCGAGTCTCATGCCGCCGAGATCAGCGCCCAGCAGGCGGAGATCTGCGAGCCGGGTGCCTACGGAGACCTGGTGATGGAAATGGTCGACGCCGCGCTGGCGGAAGGACAGCCTTCGCGGCAGGCGCTCGAGGTGGGACCCGGTGCGGGCGAGCTTCTCGCCGGTCTCGCCGACCGTTTCGACAGCACCGTCGGCGTCGACAACGCCCGTCCCATGCTCGGTGCCGCCAGGGCGACGCTGGCGGACCGACCGGACGTGCGGCTGCGCCATCAGGATTTCATGACGCTGCCCCGGCAGCGCCGCTACGACACACTGGTCGCCGCCATGGTCGTACACCACCAGGCATCCCCCGCGGGTTTCTTTCAGCAGGCTGCCCGTGTGCTGCGCGTCCCGGGCACGCTGATCGTCGTGGAACTCTGCCACCACGACCAGGAATGGGCGGCGGATGCCTGCGGGGATCAGTGGCTCGGATTCGATCCGGATGAGCTCATCGGCTGGGCGGAACGCGCCGGCTTCGAGACCGTCCAGTCACAGTACCTGACCCGCAAGAACGGCTTTCGTATTCAGATTCACCGGTTCCATACCACGTATGGAGCCAGAGCACGTCAACTCAGGAACACGACCCATGACCGATAACAAACAGACCGACTACAAAGTAGCTGACATCTCCCTGGCGGATTTCGGACGCCGGGAAATCGCTCTCGCGGAAGCGGAAATGCCGGCCCTCATGGCACTGCGCCGCAGGTACGCGGCCAGCCAGCCGCTGGCCGGTGCGAAAATCATCGGCTGTATCCACATGACCATCCAGACCGCCGTGCTGATCGAGACCCTCGTCGAGCTCGGCGCGGAAGTCCGCTGGTCGTCGTGCAATATCTTCTCGACTCAGGACCACGCCGCTGCCGCCATGGCTGCCGGCGGCATCCCGGTGTATGCCTGGAAGGGCGAAACGGAGTCGGAGTACGAATGGTGCATCGAGCAGACCATCCTCAAGGACGGTAAGCCCTGGGATGCCAACCTGCTGCTCGACGACGGAGGCGACCTCACCCTCATGATTCACGAGAAGTATCCGCAGATGCTCGCGAAGATTCATGGCATCTCCGAGGAGACCACCACCGGCGTGCACCGGCTCTACGAGATGATGAAGAAAGACAAGCTCAAGGTGCCTGCCATCAACGTCAACGATTCGGTCACCAAGTCGAAGAACGACAACAAATACGGCTGCCGGCACAGCCTGAATGACGCCATCAAGCGAGGTACCGACATGCTGCTCGCCGGCAAGCGGGCGCTGGTGATCGGCTACGGCGACGTCGGAAAGGGTTCTGCCCAGAGTCTGCGCCAGGAAGGCATGATCGTGCGCGTGGTGGAGATCGATCCGATCTGCGCCATGCAGGCCTGCATGGACGGCTACGAGCTGGTCTCGTCCTATAACAACGGTGTCAACACCGGCAAGCTCGAGGACATCAACACCCGTCTGCTCGCGGATACCGACCTGATCGTCACCTGCACGGGCAACGCCAACGTCTGCGATGCCAACATGCTGCAGCGGCTGAAGCGGGGTGCGGTCGTCTGCAACATCGGCCACTTCGACAACGAGATCGACACCGCCTTCATGCGCAAGAACTGGCGCTGGCAGCCGGTGAAGGACCAGGTGCATCAGATCTTCCGCAGCGACGATCTGTCCGACTACCTGATCCTGCTCTCCGAAGGCCGGCTGGTGAATCTCGGCAACGCCATGGGCCACCCGTCCCGGGTGATGGACGGCTCATTCGCCAACCAGGTGCTTGCTCAGATGCACCTCTACGAGCAGCGCTGGGCCGATCAGCCGGACAACCAGCGCGCGCCGATCACCGTCGAGGTGCTGCCGAAGAAGCTCGACGAGGAGGTGGCGGAGCTGATGGTGCAGGGCTTCGGCGGCGTGCTGACGCGTCTTACCGCCTCACAGGCGGAGTACATCGGCGTGGAGCAGGAGGGTCCCTTCAAGCCGGATTCCTACAAGTACTGAAGAAACGGACCGCGCCGCTCCGCGGACGAAATCGCGGAGCGGCAGGCGACCTCAGTATCGACCGCCGAGCTTGGCGTGATCCCAGGTGATGATCTCGACCGGCTTGAATTTCAGCACCACGCGCTTTTCCGCGGTTTTGCCCACCGCCGCGAGCAGCTGAGCCACCTCGGCTTCGGCCACCTCGCGACCCTTGGTGTTGATCTTCACCAGCACGTTGCACACGGTATCGTAGTCGTCGATGACCTCGCAGTCGGCGTAGGCGAGCACGCTCTTCAGCTCGGCGTATTCTTCCCCTGACTCCACGAGCAGGCTGGCGCGCGGGTCACGCTGGAAGTTGAGCACCTTCTGGCTCTTGCGGAACGTGGTGCAGTAGAAGCTGCCCTCGTCGTCCACCCAGAACCACATCGGCATGGGGTGTGGATAGCCGTTCCTGCCGTTCGACACGATGATCAGCGTCTTCGACGCGTTGAGAAACTCACGGATTTCGTCATCTGTGAGCTGAATAATCTCTCTTCGCGATGGCATTCTCTGCTCCCTTTAGGCCGCCCCACGCGGTAGCCCGCCATTTTCCCAACCGATTCCGATGACTACAATACCGGCCCTTCGTCGCCAGCGTCAGCGCTTCGTCCGTGAACACCGAAACCATCAACGAGCTGATCCACATTCTGGATCTCGAGGAGATCGAGAAGAACTATTACCTGGCGACCAGCCCCAACGAGGGCTGGCAGCGGGTCTACGGCGGCCAGGTCATCGGCCAGGCGCTGGTGGCGGCATCCAGAACGGTGCCCGAGGACCGCCGCGCTCACTCCCTGCACGGCTACTTTCTGCGGCCGGGCGATACCACCATTCCCATCCTCTACAGCGTGGATCGCATCCGCGACGGCAAGAGCTTCACCACCCGTCGGGTCGTCGCCATCCAGCACGGTCGCCCGATCTTCAACATGTCCATCTCGTTTCAGACTCTGGAGGACGGGTTCGACCACCAGTTCCCCATGCCCGATGCGCCGGCACCGGATTCGCTGAAGAGCGAGCGGGATCTCCGCGACGAATGGCTGGCCTCGCTGCCGGAGAAGCCCACGGACTGGGTGTCGAGCGAACGGCCCATCGAGATGCGGCCCGTCGATCCGGTGAACATCTTCCAGCCGGAAAAACGGCAACCGCAGCAGATGTGCTGGATGAAGGCGAAGAACCCGCTGCCCGACGATCCGCGCCTGCACCAGTGTGTGCTGGCCTACCTCTCGGACTGGTCGCTGCTCGACACCGCGACCCTGCCCCACGCGGTGAGCTTCACGCAGAACAACATGCAGATGGCGAGCCTCGACCACGCCATGTGGTTTCACCGTTCCTTCCGGGCGGACGAGTGGCTGCTCTACGTGCAGGACAGCCCCTCGGCAAGTGGTGCCCGGGGCCTGAACCGGGGACTCATCTATGACCAGCGCGGCGTGCTGGTCGCCTCAGCGGCCCAGGAAGGTCTCATCCGCATCCACGACTGACGTCGAACGCGACCGGCGCTACCAGGCGTACTTGATGCCGAGCACGGGCAGCACGGGCAGAAGCGTCCGCGGGTCGCCTTCCCACCGGCCATCTTCCTCCAGGTCGTAGTTGTAACCGCCCACGTTCGAGCGGTCGAAGAGATTGGATACCTGCAGATACGCTTCGAGGGTGCCGTGCTGGAACCGCCAGAGACGGGAAACGGATGCATCGATGCTGACGTAATCCCTGAGGCGCGCCTCGTCGTATGCAGTGACACCGACGGCCGGATCGGTGACCAGGTCCGTGGTCGCCCAGCCGTCGTGGTAGACGGCGTGCAGGCTCGCCTGCCAGCGCTCGCCTTCCCAGTCGAGCTGCGCCCTGACGGCGTGATGCTGATCCCAGGGACGCGGCCGCCAGTCTCCGAAGAGACGCTCGCTGACATCCGCGTACACGTAGCCCAGCCGCCAGCCGAGCCGCTCGGACAGGTGTCCGGCAAACGAGACCTCCAGTCCGCTCGCCCGGGCCTTTTCCGGCATCAGCAGCACCCGGTCCGCATGAATCTCCGGCAGCAGCACATAGCGGTTGTAGAGGTTGTCGGTGCGGGGCTGAGGGTCCTCGATCCGCTTGCCGTAAGTCTCGACGAGCACCTGCAGGTGCTCATTCACGTACAGCTCCGCGCCGACGCTCAACTGGTCGACGAGCTGTGGTGGGGTCAGCTCGATGAGGCCGTCGTCGAGCGGCACCTCGAACAGGTACTGATGCTGCACATAGCGTCCGAGATTGAGGAACAGCCGCAGCCGGTCGGTGGCGTCGAAGTTCACCTGCAGCCGGGGACTCCACTGGTGGTCGTGCACCGGGTCGATGTCCTGGTAGTCCCAGCGCAGACCAAGCTCCATCTCCAGCCGGTCGGTCAGCTGCGACGAGATCGATGCGTAGGCAGCCGCCATGTTGCCCTTGCGGGAGACGTCGAACGTCCGGTCCAGACCCGGCCCGGACTGGATGGGCGCACCCAACGGCCCGTAGACCGACTGCAGGCGCCCGTTGAAGCTTCCCTCGTGGTACTGGTACTCCGCACCTGCCGTGGCCGCGAACCGGTCGCTGAGCGTGCGGCTCACCTCCGCCGAGACACGGTAGATCTCGATCTTCTCCGCGTTCTCGACGCTGCCAACCGCGTCCACCGGATTGTCGAGCGTACCTTCGCGGGAACCCCGGATCCGGTTGTAGCTGGTCCGACCCACCACCCGGGTTTTTCCGCCGAACAGCAGATCGAGCACGGCCCAGGTGGTGAGGTTCTCCCGATCCATGCTGCCTTCCTCGCTGATCGCCGGATTCTTCAGCAGCACCTCGTCACCGCTGTTGAGCAGCCCGAAGGCGATCAGGCCGTCGTCCGTCTCACGGGCGAAGCGCACCAGTTCGTCGTGAAACTGGGGTTTGCCGTAGTCCGTCTTCAGCTGGTTCAGCACGTAGTCCACTGTGGCTCGCCGGACGGAGGCGAGCCACTGCCAGTTGTCCGCGGCACCCTGGGCGCTCAGCGCCGCACGCAGCAGGTTCAGATCCACCGAGCCGCTGAAGGCGGCATCCGTGCGGCTCAGGGTGAGGTCCAGCACGCCGCCGGATCGGGTACCGAAACGGGTCGGGTAGCCGGCGTTGTAGATGTCCACGGCGTCGACGACGTTGGCGTCGAGCGCACTGAACGGACTGAAGAAGCCGTCCATGTGGAACGGGGCAATGAGCTGGACGCCGTCCACCAGATACAGCACCTCGTTCTCGCTGCCGCCCCGGATCTTCTGCCGGGCGCTGAGCCCGTCGCTCGCCTGCCCAGGCAGCGACGTGACGGCGCGGAACAGGTCCCGACCCGCGGACGGTGTGTTGTCGAGCTCCTGGCTGGAGAGGCTCTGGACGGGCGTGGGGGTGCGCATCAGCCGGTGGTGAGCGGCCGTCACCAGCACCTCTTCCACCACCGGTTCAGGTTCGGCGTCCGCCCGTGCTGTGACCGGCGCGGCGTCGGCGGTGGATTCGGCCGGAGCGACCACCACCCAGATGTCATCCGCACCGGGGGTCACCGTCAGGCCATGGGGTTCGAGCAACGTCCGCAGCTGATCCTCGATGGAAGCACGGGGGTCGGGAACCGCTTCCACCCGGTAGCGATCCGGTACCAGCCCCGTGGCATAGACCAGGCGGACGCCCTCTGCCCGGTATTTTTCCAACGCGCTGACGATGGACTCGCCGACCACGATCTCCGCGGCTCGGGCGGCAGGAACAACGCACAGCAGCAGGAGGACGGCGGCCGCCGTCAGGGCATGGCGCATGCAGAGTTTGGAATCGGCTAAGGGCAGGGCAATATACCCTGCCGGGGCGACTACCGCAGTGCGACGTTCAGCGTTTCGCCCGCTTCGGTCACCGAGATGTCCGCAGCCGCGGAAACCACGCCCAGGGCCTTGCGCGGCTCGAGTCCGGTCAGGCTTTCGCCTTTGAGCTGCTGGTTCATCACCCAGGCTCGGGTGCCGTCATCCACGTAGGTGAGCAAGAGCCCCAGATCTGCAGCGATCTCTTCCAGCACGACCGCAACCCGGTCGGACTCGTAACCCCGTGCCACGCTGTGGATCCACTGCCAGCGATCGTCGCTGGTCCGTTCCACAGCGCTGGTCACCCGCCGATCCGATAGCCTGAGCACGTCACCGCGACCCTGTGTCGCGCTCGCTTCGAACTTTCCCAGCGAGGAGTCCACCAGCGTGCGGCCCGACCGCATGGCCACTTCCAGCGCACCGTCTTCCATGGAAACGAGGAACCGCGTGCCGATGTCCGTGACGGTGCCTCTGCTTGTGACCACGGTCATGTCGTCCTTGCCGCCCGTGTCCACGTAGACCGCACCTTCGATCAGCTGCAGGTGGTCCGCGTCCAGCCAGACCAGGGACGACTGGCCGTTGATTCTGAGATCCGTGGCGCGACCGAATGCGAGCCGCACCGGCTGTACCGTTTCCAGACGGCTGCCCGGTGCAACCTCGAGCAGGCGGACGTCATCCGGTATGCCGACGCCATTCACCTTCAGTCCCTGGGCATCGGCCAGCTCCACCGCGAAGGGTTTCGCCGGCAGTATTTCCGTAGTCGTCAGCAGCCAGGCACACACCGCCGAAGCCGCGAGCGCCACCGCCGCCCCGATCCGCCGGCGCCGGCGCCGCTTGAGTGCCTCGAACGCCTCCCTGGCGGCCGTCAGCGCCTTCAGCCGCGCCGCCTCCGGTGGTGCCGCCCGGGGCGACATGCCCTCGAACAGCGCTTCCAATCTGTCTTCCGTCTCGTTCACCGTCCCGTCTCCGTTGTCCCCGGCAGGCGCACCACCTGCTGCATTTCGGCCGACAGCGCATCGAACTGCCTCGTGAAGGCAGCCCTGGCCCTGGCGAGCTTGGACTGCACCGAAACCACCGTGCTGCCGAGCCGTTCCGCAATCTCCTCTACCGACAGACTCTCGATGTACTTCATCTCTAGCAGCGTGCCGTACTGCCCCGGCAGGTGATCGAGGATGAGCTGGATGGCGTGCTGGCGCTGCGAGTACTCGGCCGCCGGTTCCGGATTCCACTCCGGATCCGACGCGATGGACTCGACCTCTGCGCGCACTGCTTCGTTGTCCTCGACGGCCACCTCCAGACGGAACCTGGCGCTCGACCGGTAGTGCGCCCGTATCTCGTTGCGGGCGATCTGTGTGAGCCAGGTGAGCAGCGACGCCTCGCCGCGAAAGCTCGCAATCTTCCGGATACCCTGAATGATCACGGTCTGGGCCACGTCTTCTGCCGCGGATTCCGTAATCCGGCGCACGCAGAACCGGTATATGCGCGGGTAGTACTCATCGAAGAACTGGTTGAACGCCGCATCGTCACCGCGCGCCATCCGCCCTGCAAGCTGTTTGTCTTCACGGCTCGACACCGCTTCCTCGGGTTCCATGCCTGTCAATTCTTTGGATGCGCGTCCCGGAACAAATCAATCGGGTCCGGCGGGGCGATTGATTTGCCGACGGCCCCGCATCTACCCGGGGGCATTCTACCGATCGCGAGGTACGTCGATCCCCATGCCTACTGAAAAGCCCCATAAAAAGCCTGATCAACAGCGAAATGAAGATACCGGGCCGAAGAGCGGCACGAGGACCGAGTCGACAACCGGGCTGCCAGGCCATCCGGTGCCCATCCTGAGGGGATTCGCGCCGGTCACGGTGCGTGGCTCGCACCGGCTGATGGAAGCGGTCGATGCCGACGCCCGCGGCCTGCTGCACCGGTTCATCGCGGAACAGTTCCGGGTCCACTTCGAGGCCGAGGTGCCCGACGACACACCCCGCCTGCTCGGCATCTTCGGGCGTGACGGCGAGCTCTGCGCCGCGTTCGGCATCCGCACCCGGGCCGATGGATTCTTCAGCGAGCACTATCTGGGGACGGCGCTCGAGACCGCCCTGTTCCGGAAGACGGGACAACGCTTCGATCCCGAACGCGTCGTCGAGGTGAGTCACTTCGCCATGTCCCGCGCCCGGGTCTTCGCCGGCATCGTGCCGCTGATGGCATCGGGTCTGGCAGCGCTCGGCTTCGATCATGTGGTCTGCACGGCGACCCGGTGCCTCGTGCGCTACTTCGCCCGTCGCTACCTGACCCCATTGATCCTCACCGAAGCCCGGGCGACGGATCTGCCCGAGACTCTGCGATCCTGCTGGGGCAGCTACTACCTGGCAGACCCGGCAGTTGCCTTCGGTCCGCTGGCGGCGGCGCTGGAACGGGAGGCGCGTTGAACGGTCTGGAGGACGTCTGCCACCGGTTCGCAGAGCGAACGGCGCTGATCTCCCAGGGACTGTCGATCAGCTACGCGAGCCTGCTGACCCTGGTGGATCTGCGCGCGCTGCTGTTCGATGAGCTCCAGGCCAGGCGCGTGGCCTGCCAGCAGGACAACGGGCTCGAGTGGGTAGTGAACAACCTGGCAGCACTGTTCACCGGCATAACGGCGGTTCCTGTGCCACATTTCTTCAGTGCCGCTCAGCGTGATCACGTCCTCGTCGATAGCGGCGCAGATGTATACATCGGCGCCGAGTGTCCGGGGACCGCCTGGCATTTCTCCGGGCATCCGGATATCTGGCAACGGCGGGATGATCTGGAGGTCCGGATCCCGCGGGGAACCGCGCTGGTTACCTACACCTCCGGCACCACGGGACGCCCGAAGGGCGTGTGTCTCTCATCAGAAACGCTGCTGAACACCGCGCAGAGCGTGGTCAGTGTGTTGTCCCCCCTGGGCATAGAGCGCCACATGTGCGTGCTGCCGCTCTCCCTGCTGCTCGAGAACGTGGCTGGCCTGCTGGCGAATCTGCTGAACGGCGGCAGCACCGTGCTCGAACCACTGGCAGACGTAGGCATTTCCGGCAGCAGCGGTCTGGACCTGGGAAGGTTTCTCGCCGCCCAGAACGACACCAGGCCGCACAGCCTGATTCTGGTTCCGCAGCTGCTGCTGGCCCTGACGACGGCCGCGGAGCTCGATCTGGCGCTGCCTGACAGCTACCGGTTCGTCGCCGTCGGTGGTGCCCGCGTGGCCCCGGACCTGCTGGCCAGAGCGCGGGCAGCGGGCATCCCGGCCTACGAAGGCTACGGTCTGACGGAATGCGGATCCGTTGTCAGTCTCAACGTGCCCGGCGCCGACCGCCCCGGCAGCGTGGGCAGACCCCTGCCGCACGTCACGCTCGCCTGCCGCAACGATGAAATCGTCGTCAGCCGACCCGTTCATCTCGGTTATGCGGGTCAGAGCGGCTGCGTGCCCGTCAAGGTGGAGACAGGGGACCTGGGCACACTGGACGAAAACGGCTTCCTGCACGTATGGGGACGCCGCAAGCATCACTACATCAGCGCCTACGGCCGCAACATCAGCCCGGAGTGGATCGAGAGTGAGCTCACTGCGGAGCTCGCCATCGGCCAGGCGGCGGTGTTCGGCGACGGGCAACCCGTGAACGTGGCCGTGCTCGTGGCGCGAATGCATGCCGACGCGGACGCCGTCCGCGACGCGGTGGCCCGCTGCAACGCACGGCTGCCCGACTATGCGCGTATCAGCGCCTGGCAGCTGGTGGATCCCGGCGACTTCTCGGACGCCGGCTGCCTGACCGATAACGGGCGCGTCCGACGGTCGTGGGTAGCAGAGCAATTCGCCGGGACACTCGACGATCTGTTCACGTCCCAAGGCGCACGGCTACAACCACCCGATGTATCCAACGATGCGCCCAGCAAGGAGTACTCATGACCCCCTACCAGGCGCTCGTCGAAGGCACCGCCGCGGAGAGAGCTGTCCTGCACGGCCTTCCCGTGCTCACCGACCTGGCCGAGGGCAGGTTCGCCGTCGAGAGCTACCAGGCCTTTCTGATCAACGCCTACCACCACGTGCGACACACGGTGCCCCTGATGATGGCCTGTGGCGCCCGGCTGCCGGACCGGCTCTCGTGGATGCAGGGCGCGCTGGTGGAGTACATCAAGGAAGAGACCGGACACGAGCAGTGGATCCTCAACGACCTTGCGGCGACGGGTGCCGATCCAGCCCGCGTCCGCCGCTCCGGACCATCCCTGGAAGCGGAACTGCTGGTGGCCTACGTCTACGACTTCATCCAGCGTCGCAACCCGGTGGGGTTCTTCGGCATGGTGTACGTGCTGGAAGGCACCAGCACCTCGCTGGCATCCACCGCCGCCGAGCTGATCCAGGCCCGCCTGCGGCTGGGCGATCATGCTTTCAGCTATCTGCGCAGCCACGGCGAGCTGGACAAGGAGCACATCGGCTTCTTCGAGCGGCTCATCGACCAGATCACCGATCCAGCGGACCTGGAAGACATCATCCATGTCGCTCGAAGGGTGTTCCATCTCTATGGCCAGGTACTGGATTCCGTGCCGAGAGGCACGCAGAAACATGTCGCTTGAAGCACTGGCCGGTCGGATCTGCGTTCTGACCGGTGCCACGGGTGGCATCGGCCAGGCACTGGCACGGGTTCTGGCGGACAACCGGGCGAAGCTCCTGCTCTCCGGACGCGACCAGGCGGCACTCACCGCGCTGGCCCACGACCTGCCACCCGGCAGCGTCATCGCCGTCGTTCCGGGAGACATGACCGATGCCATGGCGAGACAGCGGCTGGCCGACCAGGCGGATGCTCACGAGGCGGATACGCTCATCAACCTCTGCGGGCAGAACGACGCGAGCCTGTTCGAGGCCCAGCGTCCGGACGTGATCGCCTCCATGCTGGCAGCCAATCTGCACGCGCCCATGGAGCTGACCCGGCTCATGCTGCCGGCACTCAAGCACCGACACCGACCTCTGATCGTCAATGTCGGCAGCGTCTTCGGCCAGATCGGCTATCCGGGCTACGCCGCCTACTGCGCCACCAAATTCGGTCTCCGCGGCTTCTCCGAGGCGCTCCGCCGTGAGCTGCAGGACACGCCCGTGCACATCGTGCACGTCGAGCCCCGGGCCACCCGCACCGGCATGAATCACGGTGCGGGCGACCGGCTCAACGAAGCCCTGGGTAATCGCGTGGACGAGCCCGACGACGTCGCCCGGCGGATCGCCCGCGCCATGGCCAGATATCGACCCCGCACCGTCATCGGCCTGCCCGAACGCCTGTACACGCGAATCAACGCGCTGCTGCCGTCGATCATCGACCGCTCTCTGGCCGGCCAGCTGAGCAAGCTCAAGAAAGTGCTCGGATCCCATTCCGTCAAACATTGAGGAGCCATTCATGCGCACCATCAAAATCCTTCTGACCCTGGCGGCTGTCCTTGCCGGCAGCGCGGCACTCGCCGTGGAAAACGCCGACGATCTGCAGCAGGCCTGGGCACACGCCACCTACGAGCTGGGCGCCAAAGAGCGCGGACCGGCGCTCGATGCTCTGGGCAAGGCAGCTACCGACCTGGTCGCCGCGCACCCCGACGATCCGGCCCTGCTGATCTGGCAGGGGATCATCCTGAGCTCCTATGCCGGCGAGGCCAGTGGCTTCTCGGCGCTGGGCGCAGCCAAGCGCGCAAGAAACGCACTGCAGAAGGCCCTCGAGATCGACCCCGACGCGCTGGACGGGTCTGCCTACACCAGCCTCGGTGCGCTCTACTTCAAGGTTCCCGGCTGGCCCATCGGCTTCGGAGATGATAAGAAGGCCCGTAACTATCTCGAGCAGGCGCTGGTGATCAATCCGGACGGTATCGATCCCAACTACTTCATGGGTGAGTTTCTCTTTGAGAACGGCGACGTCCAGTCCGCGGTGCTCCACCTCAACAAGGCAATGAACGCTCCCGACCGGAGCGATCAGGCAGTCGCGGACACCGGCCGTCGTCAGGAAATCCAGCTGCTGCTGGACAGGATCCAGGGTACTGACTGAGCGCGATCCAGAGGAAACTGCGGGCGATGGCCAACGCGGGCACCGACCCGACTACGTCTGGAGCCGGGGCCGGTGGCTGGCCTGGTCACTCGTTCCCACCCTCCTCGTCGTCGGCATGCTGCTGGCCGTGGCATGGCTCGGTAACGGCCGTCCCGACAGCTACTGGACCATCCAAAGCGACTGGTTCCTCGCCGCCAACCATGCTTTCGGTGCGCTGCCTGCCGGTTTCTGGTCACACCTGACGCTGCTCGGCGACGGGGCCGTCCTGCTCTGTCTGGGTTCCGTGCTGCTGCTGTGGCGCCCTCAGGCCTGGGCGGCCATGCTCGCCTCCGCGCCGGTGGCCGCGCTCATCTCGTCGACCGCGAAACATCTGTTCGCGATACCCCGACCCGCCGCCGTGCTCGACCATGAGGCGTTCACCATCATCGGCCCGACGTTGACTGCCCACAACAGCCTGCCTTCCGGTCATACGATCACCGTGTTCGCCGGTGCCATCGCCGCGCTCGCCGTCCTCATCCCCAGCCCGCGAAGCTCACGCCAACTCGGTGTGGTACTGGCCGTGGTGGTCATCGCCACGATACTCTGCGCCTCCCGTGTGGCCGTGGGCGCGCACTGGCCGCTGGATCTGGTGGCCGGCGCTGCCGGTGGCTGGATTGCCGGCCTCGCCGGTGCCGCGCTGACGCGGCGTTACCGCGGCTGGTGGCAGTTCACGAAACAGTCGAAGGGCCGATACGTGATGGCAACCTTAGTCCTGATCCTGAGCATCTGGCTGCTGAACCGGGCGGTTTCAGGCGACCCCGATGCCTTGACCCTGTGGCTGTCCGGACTGACCGGGCTCGCTGTGGCCGGCAACGCGCTGGCCAGCCTGCCGACCCTGCTCAGGCATACCGAGAGGACGGGTTCTCAACGTCCATGACCGGCCACGGTCGAACCTGGTCTGCGGGTGCTGCCCGCTTCGTCCTCGGGTTTTCCCTGGCGAACGTCGTGCTCTACCACCTGCCCCTGTTCGCCTTCGCGGTCGGCAACCTTGACATGCCGTCGGTGAACGGGCTGATGACGCTCACCACGCTTTCCGTCGCGGTGCTGTGTGTCACCTCGGTGACGCTGTTTCTGACCCTGATGGTCTCGCGACGACTGACCCTCTGGCTCTGCATGGTCGTGGTCCTGGGCAATTCGGTGGCCCTCTACTTCATCGTGACGTACCAGGCGGTGCTGGACCGAACCATGATGGGCAACGTCTTCAACACGGACGTGAACGAGGCGTCCAGCTATCTCCATCCGAAGATGCTGCTCTACTTCCTGTTTCTGGGGGTGGTGCCCTGCGTGCTCCTCAGCAGGTTGCGCATCGGCGACATCAGGCGCGCCCGCCTGGCGGGACACGCTGCGCTCACCCTGCTGGTGAGTCTGGCCTGGATCTATGCCGCGTCCGGCACGTGGCTGTGGATCGACAAGAACGCCAAGAAGTTGGGCGGGATGGTTCTCCCCTGGTCCTACGTCGTCAATGCGGCGCGCTATCAGGGCGAGAAGTGGCAGGCCGCCCGGCAACAGGTTCCCCTGCCCGACGCCGCATTCGCCGACGATGATCCCACGGTCGTGGTGCTGGTGATCGGCGAGGCGGCCAGAGCACAGAACTTCTCCCTGTACGGATACGAGCGGATGACCAATCCGCTGATGACCCGGACCGGCGTCATCGCTCTGAAGGACGCCGTTTCCTGCGCGACCTACACCACCGCAGCCATCGCCTGCATCCTTTCGCCGGGAAAGGCGCATCGGTCGGACGAACCGCTGCCCACTTACCTTGCGCGCCACGGCGTCGACGTTGTCTGGCGGGCAAACAACTGGGGTGAGCCGCCGATCCACGTCCAGTCCTACCGGCGCGCGCGGGACCTCAGGGAAGGCTGCACGGGAGACGGCTGCAACCACGACGAGGTGCTGCTGTACGGACTGGCGGAGCGGATCGCCTCCTCTCCCGAGGAGCGCGTCTTCGTCGTGCTGCACCTGCGCGGCAGTCATGGACCTTCGTACTACAAGGAGTATCCGCCCCGGTTCGAAGTGTTCAGCCCGGTCTGCGAATCCGTGGATCTGAACGAGTGCGCGGAAGAAACGCTGCAGAACGCCTACGACAACACCATCCTGTACACCGACTACGTGCTGAGCGGGGTCATCGACATGCTCGAGGCCCGACCCGACATACCATCGGTTTTCCTCTATCTGTCCGACCACGGCGAGTCACTGGGCGAGTACGGGCTCTATCTGCACGGTACGCCATGGTCCATCGCGCCCGACGTACAGAAGCGGATTCCGTTCCTGGTCTGGGCATCGGACGCTTTCGTCCGGCGGGAAGCCATCTCTCGCGCGGCGCTCTCGCAGGAAGACGGCGCCGCGCAGACCAACGTCTTCCACTCCGTGCTGGGTGCGTTTCACATGCAGAGTCCGGTCTACGATCCGGAACTGGACCTGTTCGCCCGAGCCCGGGTGGCCGCGGAGCACGCCAACGGAACTCGCTAGCCGCGGGGTCGACCGACCGGCTGCACGGTCTGCCCGGCTACTCGTCGCATGCCTGCCCGGCCGGATCGTAGATGTACCCCACCCGCGCATAGAAGTGCGCAGGCCGACGATCGCGCTTGTCGATCCCGTGTTCGGTGATGGGTCCAAGCATCTGAAACCGGCAGCTGATGCTCGGGTGCGCCAACCTGTCCGGGTCGAACGCGATCACAACCACATTTCTGTCCTTTGCCGCTGATGCGGGATGCCAGTAGGACCACATGAGGCTGCTGCCGCCGAAGAGATGCCGCCCCGACGTCTCCTCGAACCCGTCCCCGTCCGGATCGTAGAAAGCGAACTCGCTCGAAATGAAGTACTTGTCCAGGCCCACCACGAGTGGTTCCGCACCGGTCTCGGACTCGGCCTGCCGACTGATCTGCTCGACGACTCCCGCCATCTCTTTCCACGCCACGGGTACGGTCATGCTGCCTGGCAGGCTGTAACCAGGCAGTCCGAGCTGGATGTAGTGCAGGCAGACGCCGTAGGTGAGCACGCAGGTGATTGCGACCGATCCCCACAGGCGCCGGTTGAAAGGACCCCATCCATCGGCGTGGCCGGCGCCGATGTGCCAGGCCAGCAAGGGCAACGCAGCCAGCCATACCGGCCCTGTCCAGTTCAGCTTGGTTTCCCCGTGCAGTGAGTGCACCAGGAAGATCACCAGGGGCGTGAGCGTGAACACCAGCGAAAAACGATACCGCGGATCCGGCTGGCTGCCGCCCTTCGTATCGGTCGAGGGTGTGCCGGCGATTAGAGCCGCGGGTATGCCGACCAGCCCTACGGGCGTGAGCAGCAGCATCACGTAGCCCACCAGCACGTGCAGCGAGAACTCGGCCGGGCCTGCCCAGCGCTCGGGACCCTGGAAGACGAAGGACGCCCAGTCGTGCGATGCGTTCCAGACGATTACCGGGCTGAACACCAGCGCCGCCAGTGCGGCAGCTGCGTACGGTTCGGGGCGTCGCAGCACCTCCCGGTATGCCCCGCTCTGCAGGACGTAGATGAGCACCGCGGGGGCGAGCAGCGCGACCGTGTACTTGGACAGCATGCCGAGTCCCAGACAGGCACCTGCGCCGAGCCAGGCCCGGTAACGTCGAGCGACCAGCGCTCGCTCCAGGTAGTACAGACTGCCTGCCCAGGCCGCAAACAGCGGTGCGTCCGGGGTCGTCACCAGGCCCACCGAGAAGTAGATGGGCAGTACGCTGACCAGAAGCAGCACCCGGACCGCCGTGATGCGGTCGAACAGGTTTTCCGCCAGCCGATACATGAACAGCGCGGTGACGATCCAGCATCCCAGGGCAGGCAGCCTGACACCGAGCTCGTCATTGCCCAGCAGCCAGGTTCCGAGCCAGATCAGCCAGGCGACCATCGGCGGGTGATCCAGATAGCCCAGATCCAGCTGCTGAGCGTAGGCCCAGTAGTAGCTTTCCTCCGGCAGCAGATCGATGGAGCCGGCGAAGACGATCCGCATCAGCAACGCATAGCAGACGACACAGACGGAGAACGCCGGCCAGCTGAAAACGCCGGCGACCCGCTCCGGCGGCCTGGACGCCAGGCCCGTACCGAAGCCGTTGACGATGGCGGCCACCACAATGCCGGGGATGACGGCGGCTGCCGGCGACCAGCCGGCCTGATCGGCCAGCCCGATCACCAGGGCAGCGCGCGCCAGATATGCCAGCATCGCCACCATCGCGAAATCCAGGAGCCAGCGTCCCCATCGCGGCAGGATCTCCGCTGATGACAACGACCGGGCATTGAGGAGCAGGCCCGCCAGAGCAGCGGCCAGGAAAGCGGCCGTGTGAGCGAAGCCGGGATCGAAGCCGATCGCGAGCAGCGCCTCGGTCAGCAGCAGATCGAAGATCGCACACACCGACCACGCGAGGGCAACGTGGCGTACGAACGAATCCGATGCGCCGGACCGTGCCAACGCTGAGAAACGCGATTTCAAGCGCTTATTCGGCAGGTCTGCTGACGGGGGTTTCTGGAACCGTCGGATGTGCCATATGCGGACAATCAATCGAACGGGGGCCGGAAGTTTACAATGCCTCCACCTTCCAGAACACGCCCGGCCGATGGTCCCGGGCTCAACCGGGCACTTGCTGGATATCATGGTGCGCTGCAGCGATAATGAGCCGTTTGCGCCCGCAGCTCGGGCCTGAATGGGGAAAAAACACTTGGCCGCACCCAAAACGAAGACCGGAAAGTCCGCCAGCTCCACCCAGAAAGAGAAGATCGACAAGATCGTGGCGTCCGTGGAGACCCTGAAAGCGGACTTCGAGGATCACCGTTACATCTGCAGCGACCAGATCGCGACCGCCGTCTACCTGGCCTACCACCTGCGCAAGCCCATACTCATCGAGGGACCGCCGGGGGTGGGCAAGACGGAGCTGGCCAAGACCACGGCCGAGATGTTCGAGCTACCCCTCATTCGCCTGCAGTGCTACGAGGGTCTCGACGAGGCCAAGGCGATCTACGAGTGGAAGTACGGTAAGCAGCTCCTCTACACCCAGGTGCTCAAGGAGACGCTGGACGAGGTGCTGCAGGGTGCCAGGGGGTTTGCGGAATCCGTCAACCGCCTGCACGAGTTCGGCGACATCTTCTTCTCCGAGGAATTCCTAGAGCCGCGGCCGCTGCTCAAGGCGCTCAAGGAGGAGCAGGGTTGCGTGCTGCTCATCGACGAGGTGGACAAGTCCGACCACGAGTTCGAGAGCCTGCTGCTGGAGATGCTCTCCGACTTCCAGGTCTCCATTCCGGAGATCGGCACCGTCAAGGCCGCTGCCGAGCCGCCGATGGTCTTCCTGACCAGCAACAACACCCGGGAAATCTCCGACGCCCTCAAGCGTCGCTGCCTGCACCTGTACATTCCGTTTCCTGATGTGGAGCTCGAGCAGCGCATCATCCACGCCAGGGTTCCCGAGATCCCGCCCAACCTGCAGAAGCAGCTGGTCAACTTCATACAGCAGCTCCGGGACATGGACCTGAAGAAGGTTCCCGCAATTTCCGAGACCATCGACTGGGCACGCACCCTGGTCCTGCTCCACTCCGAGCGGCTGGATCCCCAGCTCGTGCGCGATACGCTGAACGTCATCCTGAAGTTCCAGGAAGACATCGAAAACGTGGACGCAGAGATCACGACGCTCACTTCCAACGCCCTGAAGTAACGCTCAGCGGATGGATCGGACCCTCACCAACTTCATCCGCGCGTTGCGCAACTCCGAGGTCCGCATCTCCACTGCCGAGACACTGGATGCGTTCAACGCCGTGGAGCTGGTGGGTTACGAAGACCGGGCGTTTCTGAAGCGCACTCTCTCTCTCGTGCTGCCGAAGACCGCAGACGAGAAGGAAACCTTCGACAACTGCTTCGACCAGTTCTTCTCCTTCGAGGACGTCCGCGGCGAGCGAGGCGCCCGAGGCGGCAACGGTGAGGGGGACGACGCGTCCGCCGATGCGGACGAAGGTGGCGAGGGCGAAGGCGGTGGCGCTGGTGGCGAGACCCAGCCCGGCGAGCGGGCTGCGAAGGGCAAGTCCAAGGCCAAGAAGAAAAAGAAGAAAGGCGGCTTCGACGAGGAAGCCGAGGAAGAGGAAGATCTCGGCCCCGGCGAGATGTCCGAGGCAGCGTCAGATCTCGGCAAGCTCCTGATGGGTGACTCCCGGGTGGAGCTCTCCATGGCCATGGCCGCCGCCGGCGAGGCGGTGGACGTGCGCAGCATTCAGGTCTTCACCCAGAAAGGTCTCTACACCCGCAAGGTGATGGAAGAGATGGGGCTCGGCGGGCTCAATCGGGAAATCGGTGAGCTGAAGGAGGCGCGACGGGTTCCGGAACGCAGGCTCGGCCAGGAGCTCACCCGTCGCCGTGACTGGCTGAGAGAGCAGGTGCGCGATTACGTGGAGAAGCAGTTCCTGCTCCATGCGGACGCGACGGGTAAGCGCCTCAGGGAAGAGCTGCTCAGGAAGGTGAAGCTCTCAAACGTGGAGCACCGCAGTTTCCGGCTCATCCAGGAAATCGTCTTCAAGATGGCGAAGAAGCTCGCCGCCCTGCACTCCCGACGCAAGAAGGTCTTCAAGCGCGGCGCACTCAACGTGCCGCGCACGCTCCGGCACAACATGGCCTACGACGGTGCCATCTTCGACCTGCACTGGAAGTCCGTGAAGGTGGACCGGCCCAAGGTGTTCGCCATCTGCGACGTGTCCGGCTCCGTGGCCAACTACGCTCGCTTCATGCTCATGTTTCTCTACAGCCTGGAGGAGGTGATGCCGAAGGTCCGCTCCTTCGCTTTCTCCTCGGATCTCGCGGAGGTCACCGACCTCTTCGAGCGCAATCACATCGAGGAAGCCATCTCCAAGACGCTGCGCGACTACAGCGGCGGCTCTACCGACTACGGCCAGGCCTTCGTCGACTTCAAGAAATGCTGTCTGGATGACGTGGACAACCGCACGACGATCATCATCCTCGGGGACGCCCGCAACAACTACGGCGACCCGCGCACGGACGTCCTGAAGGAGATGTACGACCGCTGCAAGCGGCTGATCTGGCTCAATCCGGAACCGCGCAACTCCTGGAACGTGGGCGACTCGGAGATGCGGAAGTACATGGCCTACTCTCATCAGGTGGACGAGTGCAACTCGCTCATGCATCTGGAGCGCGTCGTGGGCAACCTGCTGCGGACGGTGAACTGAGGCGTGAGCACGGTCATCACCTCGGACGACAGCTTCACCAGCGCGGCCGGTCGCCAGCTGCTCATCTTCGCTGCGCTGGCCATCAGTGGCATCACCCTGCTCATGCTGGGTCTGTCCTGGGCCTCGTCGCGGACCGGCGCCGCATCCGGCAGCAACAACGCGGTGGACCCGGTGACCAACACCCTCACCGTATTTCTGCGCGAGGAACCGCCGCAGCTGGACAGCTCGAAGGCTACGGACACCGTCAGTGGCAGCGTGCTCGGCCACGTGGTGGAAGGGTTACTGCGTTACGACGAACACAACCAGATCGCTCCCGGGGTGGCGGAAAGCTGGGATATCCGTGCCGACGGCGCCACATTCCGGCTGAGAGAGAACGCCCGCTGGTCAGACGGCAGGCCTGTCACGGCCGACGACTTCGTCTTCGCCTGGCAGACGGCTCTCGACCCCGCCAACGCGTCGGAGTACGCCTTCATCCTCTATCCGGTGAAAAACGGCGAGGCCATCAACGCCGGCGAGCTGCCACTGGAAGAACTGGGCGCGGTGGCCGTGGATGACCGGACCCTCGAGGTCACCTTCGAACGGCCACTCGCCTACTTCGACAAGCTGGTCACCTTCTCCACTTACTATCCGATCCGTCGGGATTTCTACCAGTCGGTGAAAGGCGCCTTCGGCGCGGACGCCAACCGGATCCTCTACAACGGGCCGTTCGTGATCTCCCGCTGGGTGCACGGCGCCTCGCTGAAGATGGACCGGAACCCGTACTACTGGAATCCGGACCGGGCCAAGCTCCAGACCATCGACTTCGCCTACATCACGTCCGATGCCAATGCCAGTCTGAACCTTTTCAAGGATGACAAGATCGCCTATACGACGCTCCTGGCCGAGAATCTCGATGACGCCATGCAGCAGCGGTGGCATATCCACCGGTTCATGGATGGCGGCGTGTTCTACATCGAGTTCAATCACCGGCCGGGGCGGTTGACCGGCAATCACCACCTGCGCAAGGCCATGCAGCTCGCCACCGAGTCCGCGGAGCTCGTCTACAAGGTGACCAAGCTGCCGGGATATCTGCCCGGCGAATCGCTCTTCCCCGTGTGGCTGAAAGGCGTGCACGGTTTCTTCCGCGAGGAGTACCCGGCCAACTATCCGCACATGGATCTCGAACAGGCCCGCCGGCACCTCGAGAAGGCAAAGCAGGAGCTGGGACTGAAAGTGATTCCACCGCTGGTGCTGCTCTCCGGTGACAACCCGGTTTCCAATATCCAGGCCGAGTACTACCAGCAGATTTTCCGCAAGCACCTGGGCCTCGACCTCAAGATCGACAAGCAGATCTTCAAGCAGCGGCTGGCGAAGATGCTGTCCGGCGACTTCGACCTGGTGCTCGCCGGCTGGGGTCCCGACTACGACGATCCACTGACCTTCGGTGATCTGTTCGCCTCCTGGAACCTGAACAACCGCGGCCGCTACGACAACCCGGAACTTGACCGCTGGGTGCGCGTGGCACAGGACGAGCAGGACGTGCAGAAGAGGATGGATGCTTTCGGCGAGATCCAGCGCATCCTCATCGAAGATGCCGTCATCCTGCCCGGCTACGAACGGGGCGTCACGTACGTCACCAATCCGCAGATGAAGGGCATGGTGCGCCGTGCGGTGGGACCGGATCCGGATTTCTCCAACGCCTGGATCGTGGACTGACACCCCGTCGCATGTGGCGCTACACGCTGAAACGGCTGGTGCAGGGCGTGATCACGGTCTGGTTCATCGCCACCGCCACGTTCTTCGCCATGCACAACGTACCGGGCGATCCGCTGCTCAACGACAAGAATGTCACCGAAGAGATCCGGGCCAATCTGGAGGCCAAGTACGGTCTCGACAAACCGATCATGCAGCAGTACCGGATCTACATCTGGAACATGATACGTGGTGATTTCGGCATCTCGTTCACCCAGAAAAATCGCAGCGTCAACGACATCATCTACTCACATTTCCCCGTCTCCGCCATTCTCGGCATTCTCGCGGTGGTGTTCGCCGGGCTCGGCGGCGTCCTCTGGGGCGCACTGACAGCTCTGTATCGCAACAAGCTTCCTGACGTGATCATCATGTTCCTGGTGATCCTCGGCATCTCCGTGCCGAACTTCGTCGTCGCGGCGATCAGCCAGCTCACGCTGGTCAACGTGAACAACCTGCTTGGGGTTTCGTTGCTGCCGATTGCGGGCTGGGGCGGCATAGAACATATGCTGGTACCCGCAATGGTGCTCGGTCTCGGCACCATGGCCTACCTCACCAGGCTCATGCGCTCTTCCATGCTGGAGATCGTCAGCTCGGACTTCATCCGGACGGCCAAGGCGAAGGGGCTGCCACCGACCCGGATCTTCACCAGCCACCAGCTGAGGAACGCCATCCTGCCGGTGATCACCGTGCTCGGACCTTCCATCGCCGCCATCACCACCGGCGGCTTCGTCGTCGAATCGGTCTTTGCGATTCCAGGGCTCGGCCGCTACTTCGTGCAGGCCGTTCAACAGTCAGACTACACCGTGATCATGGGCACTACGGTTTTCTACGGCGCGTTCCTGGTGTTCATGGTGATCGTCGTCGACCTGCTGTACGGCTGGATCGACCCACGGGTGAGGCTGGAGTAGCGCATGGCCGAACTGCAGCTCACCCGCGCGGACTTCGAGCCGCTGCACACGGATCAGGAGATACACAGCCTCTCCAGGCCGTCACTGTCCTACTGGCAGGACGCATGGATCCGGCTCAAGGCCAACACCCGCGCCCTGTTCTCCCTGTATCTGGTGATCGCGCTGCTCGCCTTCACCCTGGTCGGCCCGCTGTTCTGGACCGTGGACCCGGCAGCTCAGGACGTGGACCAGATCAGCCTGCCGCCCTTCGCGGACCGCGACGCGCGGATCGTGTCACCGTACGAACCCTGGAACGGCAGCTCGGTGCTGCCTGTGGGCGAGGGACTGCGGTTGGCGGATACCCCCACCAGCGAGGCCGTGCGGCTGGTCTGGGATCCGGTGGCCGGTGCGACCAGCTATTCCGTCTATCGGAGCCGCTATCCCACCGGGGACGACCGGGCACTCGGACTACCTCTGATAGACCTCTACGGCAGTGCCAGCACGACCTTCGAGGATCGTCTCGATCTCAGTCCGCGGACGTACTACTACTCACTGCTCGCTTACGACGGGGCTGGAAACGAGCTCGACTTCCAGACGCTGACCGTGGAGGTCAATCGGGTCATCACCGCGGAGTCGGCCGTGGAGCGGGGCCTCATCGCCGCCCCGGACGACGTGCAGATCGGCGACGTGATCTTCATGCCCCTGCACCCGCTGGGTACCGACTACCTGGGTCGCGACATGCTGGCCCGGCTCATGCACGGTGCGCGAGTATCGCTCTTCATCGGTATCGCCGCCCCGTTCCTGTACGTGCTCTTCGGAGTCGTCTATGGCAGCACCGCGGGCTTCATCGGCGGACAGACGGATCAGCTGTTGATGCGATTTGCCGATTTCGTGGTGGCACTGCCCTTCCTGCTGTTCATGATCCTGTTCAAGATCGCCTTCGGCATCGGTCCCGGCGAATCCGGGATATTCCCCATGCTGGTGGCCCTGGTGCTGCTTTCCTGGCCGGCCACCTCGCGTCTGGTGCGCGGCCAGATCCTGCAGATCCGTCAGGAGGGCTACATCAACGCCAGTCGTCTGCTAGGCGCGGCAAACGGCTACCTGGTGCTGCGGCATATGATCCCCAACACCATGGGGGTGATTCTGGTGACCCTCACCTTCGCCGTGCCGAGCGCGATCTTCACGGAGGCCTTTCTGTCGTTCATCGGCATGGGCGTTGCGCCGCCCACGCCGTCCTGGGGCAGCATGTGCAACGAGGGCATCAAGACCATGCTCACCACGCCCCACGAACTCATCTTTCCGGCGCTGTTCATCAGCATCACGGTGCTGGCGTTCAACCTGCTCGGTGACGGGCTGCGGGATGCGCTCGATGCCCGTATGAGGTCGGTCGAATGACTTCGACCGCTTCGGACAATCTGCTCGACGTCCGGAATCTCGCCGTGGAGTTCGACACCTACGGCGGTGTGGTCAAGGCTGTGCGCGGGGTCGACTTCTCCGTGGGGACCGGAGAAACCCTCGCCATCGTCGGCGAGTCAGGGTGCGGCAAGTCCGTGACCGTGCAGAGCGTCATGGGGCTGATTCCAATGCCGCCGGGACGCATCACCAGCGGTCGTGCCACCCTGCGTGGCGTGGACATCCTCGGCCACAAGACCATCGACGGCCGCGACATCCGCGGCAGGGAGATCGGCATGATCTTCCAGGACCCCATGACGTCGCTCAATCCCACGATGAGCATCGGCGCCCAGATTGCCGAGCCGCTCATCGTTCATCGCGGCTACTCGAGCAGACAGGCGCTGGCCCGGGCGGTGGAGCTCCTGGAGATGAGCCGGATTCCGGAAGCGGCCAAGCGCGCAAAACAGTACCCCTTCGAGTTCTCGGGCGGCATGCTGCAGCGGGCCATGATCGCCATGGCCATCGCCTGCGAGCCGGCCATCCTCATCGCCGACGAGCCGACCACGGCACTGGACGTGACCATCCAGGCGCAGATCCTGGATCTGATGAAGGACCTGCAGAGACAGAACGGCATGGCCATCGTCCTCATCACCCACGATCTCGGCGTGGTGGCACGCATGGCGGATGAGGTGGCGGTGATGTATGCAGGCCAGATCGTCGAGCGCGGCACCGTGGACGACGTATTCTACCGCTCGGCGCATCCGTACACGCTGGGGCTCAAGGCCGCCATGCCCACCAACGATCCGAGCCGCCCCCACAGACTGACACCCATAGATGGCAGTCCGCCCGATCTCTTTCATCCACCGGATGGCTGCGGTTACTTTGCCCGCTGCCCCTACGCCATGAAGGTCTGCGAGCACAACGATCCCGACGATTTCCGGTTCGGCGACACCGCCTCCGGCGGCGTGCATAGCGCGCGCTGCTGGCAGCATCACGAATCGGCACCGGAGCGGGTGGCGGGTCTGTTCTATGCCGAAAGTGCTGCGAGCGCGCAGGGTGAGTGAGGTGAAAGACACTGCCGCGGCACAACCGCTCGTCGAGTCCCGGGCGCTGACCAAGCACTTCCCGCTCGGTCGCCACCAGACGGTGCACGCCCTGGACGGGGTGAGCCTGGCCATCGCGCCGAAGGAGATCGTGGGTCTGGTCGGCGAGTCCGGCTCCGGCAAGTCCACCTACGGCAAGACGCTCATCGGCCTGCACGACAAGACCTCAGGCGAGGTGATCTTCGACGGTGAGCGTCTGCCCCAGAGCTACCACCCTAAGGACTTCCAGCGCCACGCCAGGCGCATGCAGATGATCTTCCAGGATCCCTACTCGTCACTGAACCCGCGCATGACGGTGGGCGAGATCGTCGGCGAAGGGCTGCGTCTGCACTCGAAGGACACCGGCCGCCAGATCCGCGACCGCGTGGCGGACTGGCTCGAGCGGGTGGGGCTCTCCGGCGACCACATGGCGCGTTATCCCCACGAGTTCTCCGGCGGCCAGCGGCAGCGGATCGGTATCGCCCGGGCGCTGATCCTGGAACCGGACTTCGTGGTCTGCGACGAGCCCATCTCGGCGCTGGACGTCTCCGTGCAGGCCCAGGTGGTCAACCTGCTCGATACGCTGAAGGCGTCCATGGGCCTGACCATGCTGTTCATCGCCCACGACCTCTCCATGGTGCGCTACGTGAGCGACCGCATGGCGGTGATGTACCTGGGCACCGTGGTGGAGATCGGCCCGGCCAACGACGTCTTCTTCGAGCCGAAGCATCCGTACACCGAGATCCTAATCGGCTCCAACCCGGAGCCGGACCCGGAGGCCGAGCGGCACCGCGACTCCACCCACATCCGCGGCGAGATTCCGAGCCCGGTGAACGTGAAGCCGGGCTGCCGCTTCGCCAGCCGCTGCCCGAAGGTGATGGACGTGTGCCGGACGACCACGCCGGAGCTGCTGCCGCTGAAGAATGTCAGTGGCCGCGAGGTGGCCTGCCACCTGTTTTCCTGACCGCGCCTGACGGCGCGCACGCTCGAGGAAGTTCGACTGGAGTTACTACGACGCTTCAGAGCTGTTGTGCTGTTTGTTCTGGATTCAGAACAACCGGTTCAGTGGCTCTGAAGCGTCATGGTGATCCAATTCGACCATCGCTCAGCGTGGTCGGAAGCTAAGCTTCCGACGGCAAAGAAAAAGGGGCGCCGAAGCGCCCCCATCAGCACGGACCAGATTACCGGGTCCAGCGGAATAGCACGGATAAACCGTAGACCCGTGGATCGGTGGTCGTCACCCGACGCTGGTAGTTGTAGGCCTCGCCCTGCCCTTCGATGGCGCGGATGCCGATATCACCGGTGATGTTGTTGACGAAGGCGGACACTTCCCACGTTTCGGCGGGGCTGCGCCAGCTGACACGTGCATCCCAGCGGGTGAAGTTCGGAGCCCGGTCGAGATCACGCTGGAATGGCGCACCGAACCAGAAGTCGTCCGTGTAGCCCACCGTGGTGAAGAAGTCGAGATTGCCGACCTGGTCACCAAGCGGCCACGTGTACTGGCCCCAAACGGTGAACTTCCACTCCGGGATCTTCGACAGGCTGGCGCCCTTGAAGCCCGAAACCACCTGCTCCGCAGAGGAGAACAGAGAGGCGGGCTTTTCCGGGTTGGTGGTGTCGACGACGCTGAATTCCGCCTCGAACTGAGCATCCGTGTAGCTCCAGTTGCCGCCCAAGGTGATGCGGTCGCCGAGCAGGTAGGTGATGTCACCTTCCCAGCCGATGGTCCGCGCCTTCGGGAAGTTGACGATGTTGACGCTGGTGCCGAACAGCCCGCCGGTTTCCGTGACGATGGTCTGGATATCGTCGTAGTCATAGTAATAGAGCGATGTGTTCAGCTGCAGGCGGCCGTCGAGCAGCGTGCCCTTGTAACCGAGCTCGTAGGCGATGATGTCCTCGGCCCCGTACTCCGGCGTTCCGGCGGAGAAAAAGCCCAGGTTGTAGCCGCCCGACCGCCAGCCAGTGGTGGCGGAGAGATAGAGCAGCGTGTCCGGGTTGGGCTGGAAGTCCAGATTGAGCCGCCAGGTCCACACATCCCAGTCGTTCTTGAAGCCGCGATACAGGTTCAGCGCGTAGGGCAGACCGGTAAAACGGATGGGCACGTCGCCGGGCTCCGTACCCGGATCGCCGGGGACCACGTCTCCTGCTGCCGTGGATGCCACGGGATCGATAGCGCCGGTCATGGCGTTATACAGACACAGCGTGTTCAGGCCGAAGCCGCAGGCGGCCGCTGCGGCCGGGTTGTTGGTCATGTAATCGATCGTTCCCGGCAGCAGGTACACGGACCCGTCCGCCGCAAAGCCGAACGCCGTCAACGCTTCGAAACCCACCGTTTCGAACTGACCCAGAGCCCGTTCGGCGCCGGACTTCTTGTCCTTGGCGTAGCGCACGCCGGCCGTCAGCGCCCACTTCTCGGTGAACTGGTACTCGGCCTGTGTGTAGGCGGCGTAGGCCCTGGTCTCCAGATCGTTGTCCCACTGGAAGAACATGCCGGAAGTATTCTTGCCGTCGTGCCGGGCGCCGTTCAGGGTGACGCGCGCCGTATCTCCATACCAGGGCGCGGCCAGGGCCGTCAGGGTGTCCAGCTGTCCGGGCGGGGTCGCTTTCTCGGCCGCATAGATGTCCGTGATCGGCTGGCCGTTACCCAGGTAGATGCTGCCGAACTCCTCGGGGGTGAAGTTGACGTAATCCGCATCGTTGTTGAACCGTCCCTGGGTATCAATGGAATCATAGAGCTGCAGCCGCTGATTGATGTTCGACTCGTAAATGAAACCACCGGCGGTCAGCGACAGTTTCTCGGTGTCGAAGTTGAAGCGCACCTCGTGCTGCCAGTTGAAGTTCTCCTGCAGCACGTAGAAGTCGGAGGAGCCCAGTGTCTGGCTGCCGGTCTTGTCCTCGTCCGTGTTCCGGTCGTAGAAGAAATCGGTGTAGCCGAAGATGTAGGTCAGCGACCAGTTGTCCGCATCGTAGGAAAGATTGAGCTGCACGGCCTGCTGGTCGAAGAACTCGTCGTACTGGCCGTTGGTGGAGATTTTCAGGGAATCCTTGTCCAGGTGATCCCGGTCCGAGAGGTGCAGCTGATCCTGGTCGTAGCCGAACTGGAAGTTCGGAATGAGGCCGGTCGAGACGCCGTCGCCCTTGTTGTAGACCTGGAGCCCAGTGACAGGATCGATGACCGGCGCACCGGTAACCGGATCGAACGCAGGGGCGGTGAATCCGGTGTGGACGTCGATGCCGGGCCGTACGTTCTGTGCTTCCACCAGCGCCCCGGTGACCGGGTGCGTGTAGGTGTGCACGTCCATGGTTGGATCGTAGTAGTCGGACTGCCAGGGAAGGAATGTCTGGTTGCGATCGATACGCCGCTCGCCGTAGACGAGCGAGGTGTTGTTCCGCTGGGACTCCTCACGCCCGGCGCTGACGATGATGGGCATGGTGCCCGCGCCACCATTGAACCGCCGCCGGTAGCTGCGCTCGTTACCCCTTGCGTAAAGTGAGATGCGGTCCGTCGGGGTGAACAGGAACGACAGGACGTAATTCTCGTCGCCGTAGTTGTTGATGTCCTTGCCGAGGCCGGAAGTCTCCTTGATGTAGCCGTCCCGGCTCCGGTCGGAACCGGTGAACTTCACGCCCAGCGTGTCCTTCCACACCGGCGCGGAGAGCATGTAATAGATCTCCTTGGTGTCGTAGCTGCCGGCGGTGAGCTTCGCCTCCGCTTCCCACTCATCCGTGCTCGGGCGCCGGGAGACGAAGTTGATGGCGCCGCCCACGGCGTTGCGGCCGTACAGAGTGCCCTGAGGTCCGCGCAGCACCTCGACCCGCTCGAGGTCATACAGACCGCCTTCCGTGGAGGCGATGCCGAAGTCCTCTGAGTAGACGTCGTTGAAATAGGTGGCCACGCCGGGGTCACCGCCCAGAGTCCTGGCCGTCCGGCCGATACCCCGGATGGCCGCGTCATACGGCTGAATGGTGGTCGCCGGGATGTAGTTCTGCAGATCCTCCTGGTTCCTGATGTTGAAGTCCTGCAGGAACTTCTCGTCGAACGCCGAGATCGAGATCGCGGTGTCGGACACCGTCGCCTCCTTGCGCTCGGCGGTCACCACGACTTCCTCGATGCGCCGGGTGCCGGATTCTTCCTCAGCGTAGCCCGGCACCGAGGCACCGGTAAATCCAGCGGCCACGATGACGCTCATGCCGAACGCCACGCGACCACGTGTCACAGATAACTTCATTTTTCCCCTCCAGCTGGTGGCGCCGGAATCCTCGTCAGGCGCTCACGGCACGAGCTTCCCGTGCGTCACGGCGAACCGCGCACACGGCCTCCGTGCCCTCCATAGCTTGAAAACTCCCCTCAACTCTCAGGCGAGAGTTTCGGCCCACAGAACTCGTCGTTTCGGCTGACCAGCCTCCGAACCGGGCAGCCGTCGCGGACCACGTTTTATTTAAACGCGTTATGAATCTTAGGTAATCGAAACACCCCTGTCACTAGCCTTGTCTGACAGAGATCGGATTTTTAGGAGATTCCGAAAGGCAAAAAAAGGGGCGCCGGAGCGCCCCTCGATGGTCACGGCTGCCGTCAGAAAGCGCCGAAGTTGTAGGTCAGCTCCAGACCGTATTGCCGGGGTACCGTAGTACCCGAGGACTGCCGGTAGAACTCGTCCTCGCCGGTACGCAGCACCTGCAGCACGCCTACGTCGTCCAGAACGTTGTTCACGTAACCGCGGACGACGATGGCGCCGCTGGCGCTGGTGAACGTAGCCGACAGGTCGACCCGATCGTAGGCATCAGCCATGTCGTCCGGGTTCTCGAATGGCGAGTAGTAGACCTTGGAGATCCAGCTGTACACCCCCATGAAATCGAGGCTCGCGCCGCCCTGCAGCGGGAAGCGGTAGCTTCCCCAGGCCGTGGCCTTACCTTCCGGCACCTGCAGCAGCTGATTACCCTTGATGTTGGTCGTCTGCTCGGCGAACCCAGGGAAGACGTCGTTCGGATGCGATGGATCCGCTGGATCTGCTACGTACAGGTCCTTGGTGTACTTGGTCGGCGTGTAGCTGAAGTTACCGCCCAGAGTGATGCGGTCCGTCATCAGCCAGGTGGCCTCTGCTTCGATGCCCCAGACCTCCGCACCCGGTGCCGCCAGCACCGACGTCGACGTACCGCCGAGCGCGGATACCTCGGTCGCCACGGTGTGGATGTTCTGGTAGTCGTAGTAGTAGAACGAGCCGTTGACCTGTAGCCGGTCATCCAGCCACTGAGTCTTGTAGCCGATCTCGTAAGCCGTGAGCTCTTCCGGATCGTAGGTCGGCGTCTGCGAGAAGAACACCAGGTTGTAGCCACCGGACCGGTAACCGGTCGTGACGTTGAAGTACATCATCGCCGCGTCCGTGATGTCCCAGTCCAGGTTCACCCGCCAGGTGATCTTGTCGTCCGTCCGCTTGAACGGCCGGTAGACCGAGAGCGCGAAAGGAATACCGCCGTTGGTGACGATATCGGTCGGAACCAGGTTGCCGGAACCGTCGTCCACCAGACCGCCATTGATCTGGTTGACGACCGGCAGACCACCATAGAGCGCGAGGAAGGCGCCCGGTGCCGCACCGGTTTCGGAATAGCGGAACAGGTTCTCTTCGGCCTTCAGCTTGTCCTCGGCGTAGCGGATACCCAAGGTCAACGTCAGCTTGTTGGTCATGTCCCAGACACCCTGGGTGTAGGCCGCGAACGCCTTGCGGTCGGTGATCGTGGTGTACAGCAGGTCGGTAGCCGGAGTATGCGGACCGTTGATGACATCGAGGGCAGGGTTGGTACCGTCATCTCCATACCAGGCCGAAGTCTGCAGGTTGACCGCAGACACACCTGGGGTCGGCGATATCTCGCCGTCGGCCAGCTGCACGGCGTAGTTCCGCTCGCAGGAAGGCGCCGGATCGGAGACATCGCAGGAATCTCTGGCGCTGAACAGGTTGACCATGGGTCGGCCTGCAAACGCCAGCACCGATGCAGGCAGCCCCACACAGGCCGGGCAGCCGATAGCGTCCGCCGCTGCCTGAGACAGTGCCGTGTTGTCCTGATAGGCGTCCCGGTACCTGCGTTCCGCGATACTCGAGTAGAGATCACCGCGCTGGTCGATTCGAGCATCGTAGAAGAAGATGCCGCTCGTAAAGGTCAGCCGCTCACCGATGTCGTAGAACGCCTGCAGCTCGTGCGACGTGTATTTGGCTTCGTGGTTCACGTAGAACTGCCGGTCGTGGAACTTGGATCCCGTATTGTCGTCGTCCGTGATCCGCTCATACGACAGTGCATTGTGACCGTAGATGTACTTGAGCTGGACGGTGTCGGTGAGGTCCCACGCCACGTTGAACTGGGTGCCTTCCTGCTCGAACTCCTCCCAGTTGAGACCGTTGGTGGCGGCGCAGACGTCCTTACCCTTGATCTTCTTCGGGAACACGCAGTCGTTGTAGGCCGCCGCCGTTTCCGGCGACGTGTAGTTCCAGCCGTCCAGTGAGGCCGCCGCATTGGTGAAGCCGTCGAAGTCGCCGTAGTCGATACCGGCGCGGTTGCGCTGCGTCAGCACGTCGGCACCGCTCAGCGGATCCTGGAACGTCAGGGTCGGCTGCGATGAGTCGTACCAGTCGTTATCGAACATATCAGCCGGATCGGTGTTGGTCGTGTCGATGCGACGGTAGCCCGGAACCAGCGCCGTGGTATTGCGGTAGGGCTGCTGTTCCTCGTTGAGCACCACCAGGCCGCCGCCGTTCGCGCCGCCGAACACCCGGTTAATGTCCATCCAGTTGTGGCGGAGGTTGAACTCGAGGTAGTCCGTCGGCGTGAACTTGAACAGGATCGCGAAGTTGTCCGTGCCGAGGCTGTCCAGGTCCGGCCCTTCGGCGATCTCGTCGATCACACCGTCGCGCTCCCTGTGGGCGAAGTTGACCCGGGCCATGAAAACGTCCTTGACCAGCGGGCCCGACAGCATGCCGTAGACTTCCTGGTTGGCGTAGTTGCCCAGAATCCCCTTCACCGCGCCTTCGAACTCGTTGGTCGGCTCGTCATAGAGGATGTTGATGGCGCCGCCGACGGCGTTGCGGCCGTACAGGGTTCCCTGGGGTCCGCGCAGCACCTCGATGCGCTCCACGTCCCAGAAGGTCGCCGCCGTGGCGGTGAGCAGGTCTTCCGAGTAGACACCGTTCATATAGGTGGACACACCCGGGTCACCGCCCAGCGCTCGGAAGTTCCGGCCCACGCCACGAATCGTGGCGTCATAAGGCTGAATGGTGGTGGCCGGGACGAAGTTCTGCACATCCTCCTGGTTGCGGATGCCGAAATCATCGAGGAACTGGTCCGTGAAAGCCGAGATCGAAATCGAGGTGTCCTGAACCGACGCTTCCTTACGTTCCGCCGTAACGATGACTTCCTCGATTCTTCTGGTGCTACCGGAACTGGCTTCCTGCGCCAGCACCACGTTGCTGACTGGCAGAGCCAATGCAGCAATAACAAAAACGCGCACGCAGCGCGACAGGGTATAAGGCATGAATATCCCCTCCATATTTACGACCCAACTCGTCGCCGGGAGCTGTATTCGCTCCCTGGCGTCCGAGCGCTTGGCGAGTTAATCGTCTTCGAGGATGAGAGTCAACGCGAAATTGCCGGGCGTCCGACGCCTCCCGGTCACTCCGGTGATCATGTGTTACCAACGGTAACGTTACTTCGACTCAGCCACTTACGTCCCATACGGAGCACGGATTCCTCCGTGCTGTGGGTGTGCAAGTCAGCGATCGGCACCCAGGCCAGCTCTAGGGACTCGCTCGACACCCGGAAAGCGTCAGCTCGCGCGGCAAAGATGAAGCGCACGTCGTAGTGCCAGTGCGCCGGATCCGCCGCGCGCGCCGGGATCTCGTGCACATCCAGGTCGAAGATCTGCGGATCCACGACGTCCACGGCGAGGCCCGATTCCTCCTCTGCCTCGCGCTTCGCGGCGACGAGGGTATCCGGCTCACCGTCGCTGTGCCCGCCGAGCTGCAGCCAGCGTCCGAGCTTACGGTGGTGAGTCAGCAGCACGTGACTGCCCGGACGGTTCACCAGCCAGGCCGATCCGGTGATGTGGCCGGCCCAGCAGTCGCGTTCGAAGCAGCGGTCGTGGCCGAGGATGAACGTCCGGAAGCGCGCCACGACGTCGTCTTCCTGCGGAAAGCGACGGGCGTAGTCATCGATACGATCGAGCAGCAGCTGTCGGTGCATGGTCGTTGCAGGGGTTCCGGGTAGCCCGGATACTCTCGCGCTCACAGATTGTCGATCACAGAGGGGAAATACCATGCTGGCACTCATCGCAAAGTTCAACGTCGTCGAGGGCAAGGAGGCGGACTTCGAGAAACACGCCCTCGGTCTTGCGGCTCAGGTCCGTGCGAACGAGCCGGGCAACGAGCTCTACACGCTCTGTAAGGACGCTGACGGCAACTATCTGATGCTAGAGCTCTACAAAGATGCCGAGGCGCTGGATGCTCACGGTAAGACAGCGCACTTCAAGGCCGCCGGTGCGGGCTTCGCCGGACTGCTCGGCGGTCGGCCGGAGATCCAGCGGCTCGAGGTCATCGGCTGATGGCTGAAGGCTGTCGCCTTCAGCTTGGCAGTTCGCCGTAGGCGAACTGCTCATAACCATCGTCGATCTTAGTGGGCGAGTGCTGCGCGGCGGCGTGCAGCCGGCGCCGCTTCGGTCTGGAAGAGCTCCGCCAGCTGGTCCGTCATGGCGCCGCCGAGCTGCTCCGCATCTGTGATGGTGACCGCCCGCCGGTAGTGGTGGGTGACGTCGTGGCCGATACCGATGGCGATCAGCTCCACCGGCGAGTGGTTCTCGATGGTCTCGATGGCATACTTGAGGTGCTGCTCCAGATAATTGGAGGGATTCACCAGCAGCGTGGAGTTATCCACCGGCAGACCGTCGGAGATCACCATGAGCACCTTGCGCTGCTCCTGACGTACCACCAGCCGGTTGTGCGCCCAGATCAGGGCTTCGCCGTCGATATTCTCCTTCAGCAGCTCCTCACGCATCATCAGCCCCAGGTTACGCCGCGTCCGCTGCCAGGGGTCGTCCGCCGCCTTGTAGATGATGTGGCGCAGATCGTTCAGACGTCCCGGATTGGAAGGCTTGCCTTCCGCGATCCAGCGCTCCCGTGACTGGCCGCCCCGCCAGGCCCGGGTCGTAAAGCCGAGGATCTCCACGCGCACGGAGCAGCGCTCCAGCGTACGGCCGAGAATGTCCGCGCACATGGCGGCGATGGTGATCGACCGGCCGCGCATGGAGCCGGAGGAGTCGATGAGCAGGGACACCACCGTATCCCGGAACTGCATCTGCTTCTCCTGCTTGAAGGCGAGCGGATTCATGGGATCGATGATGATCTGGGTGAGGCGCGAGGTATCCAGCATGCCCTCCTCCAGATCGAACTCCCAGGTGCGGTTCTGGATGGCCATCAGCCGCCGCTGCAGCCGGTTGGCCAGCTTCGAGGTGGCGTGCTGCAGCGGCACGAGCTGCTGATCGAGCAACGCCCGCAGCCGGATCATCTCGTCGGGCTCACAGAGCTCCTCGGCACGGATGATCTCGTCGAATTCCTCCGTGAAGGCGTGGTAGTTGACGTCGACCCGGATCCGACCCGAGTCGTCCGGCAGCTGCATGGGCGACTCGTCCGGGTCCGCTTCCGCGCCCATCTCGTCCATGTCCATGTCGGCGTCCATTTCCATCAGGGCCGACTCACCTTCCGCGCTCTCGTCGACCATGCTTTCGTCGTCGAGCATCACGTCTTCGGGCAGGAACTCCGAATCCGACTCGGCACCCTCGTCCACGGTCTCGGTGTCCTGATCGTCCTGCTCGGAATCCGGCGGCTCGTCGAGCTCGGTGAGTAGCCCGAGATCATCGATGATGCTTCGGCAGACGTCCGCGAAGCGGGTCTGGTCGAGCAGCACTTCGCGCAGGCGCTCGATGTCAGTGCCGGCGTGCTCTTCCACGTAGTCGCGCCAGAAGCGAACCACGTTCTCCGCCGAGGGTGGCAGCTCACGACCTGTGAGCTTCTGCCTGACAAGCAATCCAACGGCCACCGACAGCGGCGCTTCCGCCTCGGTGGTGATCGAGTCGAACTGTGCCTCCCGGCACTGCACCTCGAGCGCCGCTTCCAGATTCCGGGCGACTCCCTCCATGCGGTTCGAGCCGATGGCCGCAACCCGGGCATCCTCGATCCACTGGAACATTTCCTGGGCAGGGCCGCCTCTGGGTGACCGCGCCCGGTGCACACCGTCGTCGTGGTAACGCAGGCGCAATGCGAACTCGTCGCCCATGCCGCGCACCGAGTTGATCTCCGACTCGCTGGCGCCGAGTGCCGGCAGCGGCACGCGGATGCGGTTGCCCCTGACCGATGGCGGCCCCTGGCCGAAGCTCACCTCCAGCTCGTCGTCACCGGCGATAGCGCGGATGGTGGCCGTGGTCGCGCGCTTGAACGGCTCCAGTGGGTGGTCTTGCTCGGACATATGTGCAGTCTACTGCGTTGCCGCAGCAGGCTCAGGCGCTCTTCAGCTTGATGCCGGCCGTCGCATCTCCCAGATCTTCACCCATGCAGCGCTGGTAGTACTCGGCGACGATGGGCCGTTCGAGCTCGTCGCACTTATTGAGGAACGTGAGCCGGAAAGCGAAACCCACGTCGCCGAAGATTTCCGCGTTCTCCGCCCAGGTGAGTACCGTCCGCGGGGACATGACCACGGACACGTCGCCGTTGATGAAACCGCGACGGGTCAGGTCGGCCACCGCCACCATGTTGGAGATGGTGCGCTCGCCGGCCGCCGTGCCCTGGTACTGCTTGGCCTTGCCGAGCACGATCTCCACTTCCGCCTCGTGCTCCAGATAGTTCAGCGTGGTGACGATGCTCCAGCGGTCCATCTGCCCCTGGTTGATCTGCTGCGTGCCGTGGTAGAGCCCCGTGCTGTCTCCCAGACCGATGGTGTTGGTGGTGGAGAAGAGACGAAAGTACGGGTGCGGCGAGATGACCCGGTTCTGATCCAGCAGCGTCAGTTTGCCCTCGACCTCCAGCACACGCTGGATCACGAACATCACGTCCGGCCGGCCGGCATCGTACTCGTCGAACACCAGCGCCACGGGGTGCTGAATCGCCCAGGGCAGGAGCCCCTCGCGGAATTCCGTGACCTGCTTGCCGTCTTCGATGACGATGGCGTCCTTACCCACCAGGTCGATGCGGCTGATGTGGCTGTCCAGGTTGATCCGGATACAGGGCCAGTTCAGGCGCGCGGCTACCTGTTCGATGTGGGTGGACTTACCGGTGCCGTGGTACCCCTGGATCATCACCCGACGGTTGTGCGCAAACCCGGCGAGAATCGCGAGCGTGGTGTCGTGATCGAAGCGATAGTCTTCGTCCAGCGCCGGCACGTAGTCCGACCGCTGCGAGAACGCAGGCACCTCCAGGTCCTGGTCGATCTTGAAGACTTCCCGGACGTTGACCTTGATGTCCGGCGCTAACTCCGGCGACAGGCCCCCGTTTTCATGACTGGTCAAGGACGTTCCCCTTACTGCAGGCAAGCGCGCTATTGTAAGGAACAACGGCGAAAACGGACAGAACAAGCGCCGTTGGCGCCTGCCAGGCGGCGCCAACGGCCTATGGCGGCCAACCCCGCAGGCAGGTACCCGCCGCCGGCCAATTTTTAGCCAATCTCACTAAACCTCCAGCATATCCGGGGCATCCAACCCCGAGATCCGCGGCTTTCGGCGCTGCTGAAAGCTGGCACGGACCTTGATACCCCCCAGACAGGCGGCTGTCGGCCGCGCGCGACAGCTGACGCGTAATAAAGCCGCCTCACGGGACGTATCGGAAAACAACGGGAGTGATGTCTTGATCGGGATCTTCGCCAAGCACCGGGTCGCCGCCAACCTGGCCATGATCATGATGACCCTGGCCGGCATCTGGGCCATCCGCGTCATGCCCACCCAGCTCGATCCGCCCATGCACTTCCCGGCCGTGTTCGTGGAGGTGACCTGGATCGGCGCCAGCGCCGAGGATCTGGAAACGCTCGTCACCACCCCCATCGAGCAGCAGCTCAGAACCGTGCCGGAGCTCAAGGAGATCAACTCCAGCACCCGCAACGGCAGCACCTTCATCAACGCCCGCTTCAACTACGACGCGGACATCACCCTGGCGTTCGACCAGGTGAAGCAGCGGGTGGCCAACATCCGCAACCTGCCCGCTGGAATCGAGCCACCGGTGGTCCGGCGTCCGGTCGACGACGAGTTCATCGCCGAGATCCTGGTCACCGGTGGCGACGACGTCACCAGCCTCATTCCACTGGTGCGCAGCTTCGA
This sequence comes from Gammaproteobacteria bacterium, assembly GCA_003247835.1. Classification (GTDB taxonomy): domain Bacteria; phylum Pseudomonadota; class Gammaproteobacteria; order Pseudomonadales; family Azotimanducaceae; genus SZUA-309. The sequence goes on from QJYB01000002.1 coordinate 70,615, forward strand.
GCACACCCTGCTCGGCCGGGGTATCGGCAGTATCACGTTCGACGGTCTGCCCCTCGAGGAGATCGCGCTCAAGGTCTCCAGCGACGAGCTGCAGGCCATGGGACTGACCCTAGACGAGCTCGCCCGGGAGGTCGGTCGGGTCAGCCAGAACCTGCCCGCCGGGACTGTGGGCAGCGGCCAGGGGGCCCGCCAGCTCCGAGGTCTGGATCAGCGCCGGGATCCGCTCGCCTTCGAGCAGCTGCACCTGCGCTCGGGAGACCAGATCATCCGTCTCGGCGATGTCGCCGAGGTGGAACGTCGACCTCAGCGTGGCCAGCCCATCGTCACCAATCACGGCCAGCCTGCCATCAGCCTGTTCCTTTACCGGCCGACGAACGCGGACGCCTATCAGGCACACAAGGTGGTGGACGCCTGGCTCGCCGAGATTCAGCCGAACCTGCCGGAAGGTGTGACGGTGACCATGACCGAGGACGTCTGGCAACTGCTCGGCAACGAGCTCGGCATGGTGGTCAAGAACGGCCTGTCGGGTCTGATGCTGGTGATCCTCATTCTGTTCGTCTTTCTCTCGGGACGCGTCGGCTGGTGGGTGATGGTGGGCATTCCGGTGAGCTTCATGCTGGCGCTCGCCTTCTTTCACCTGGTGTTCGGTTACGGCATCAGCATCATTGCCCTGATCGGTCTGGTCATGGCGCTCGGCATCGTCGTGGACGACGCCATCGTCGTCGGCGAGGACGCGGTGACCCAGTTCGAATCCGGCAAGTCGCCGCTGGATGCCGCCACCGGTGGCGCCAGCCGCATGTGGATTCCGGTGGTGACCTCTTCCATGACCACGCTCGCGGCCTTCCTGCCGCTGCTGATCATGGGTGGCGAGATGGGGGACGCGGTGCTGGCACTGCCCACGGTGCTGCTGTGCGTGATCATCGCTTCGCTGATTGAATGCTTCCTGGTGCTGCCCGGGCACCTGACGCACACCCTCGGCAAGCTGCAGATGCCGTCCGCGGACAGCTGGCGGTCGCGGTTCGACCGGGCGTTCTTCCGGTTCCGGGACGAGAAGTTCCTGCCCGTGGTCCGCAAGGCCCTGGACTATCCCGGCGCCACCGTCTGCGCCGCGATTGGCGGCTTCATCATCGCCGTCTCGCTGATGGCCTCCGGTCACGTCGGCTTCGCCTTCGTCACCGGCTTCGACTTCGAAAGCCTGGAGGCCAACGTCGAGTTCTCCTCGGCGGCTAGCGACGCGGACAAGACCGAGTTCATCGCCACACTGGAAAGGGAGCTCCTCGCCGTGCACGAGGAGACCGATTCGGCCAACCTGCTCGGCTGGGTCACCAAGTACAACCTGGCGGAGTTCGCCGACGAGCGTCTGACCGGCGAGCAGTACGCTTCGCTCAGAGCCAACTACGCCTTCGAGGAGTCGCGCACGGCTTCGCCGCAGGAATTCGTCAACGCCTGGCGCGAACGGGTGACGAAGCCGGCCTTCGTAGAGCAGCTCACCATCGCCGTGGATGGCGGTCAGAACAACGGCATGCCGGACATGACCCTGGTGCTGTCCGGTGACTCCCTCGAGTCGCTGAAGCAGGGCGCCGAGGAGCTGGCCGAGGCCATGGCCGCTTATCCGGGCGTGTCCAACGTGGTGGACAACCTGCCCTACGGTCGCGAGCAGATCATCTTCGAGATCACGCCAATGGG
>QJYB01000032.1 GCA_003247835.1 Gammaproteobacteria bacterium
TTTTTTTACGACGGTACGGTTTCAGGTGAGACGTTTTCGCGCCGCGTGACAGTAAGGAGGGAACCTGGCGAGAAGGCGCTGCAGATGGCTTACGACCGGCATAGAGTTATGAACAGATGGGCGATCGGAACCGCACTCCTGATCTGGCTGATCGTCCAGGGAGTTGCTTACCTGGAGCCCCTGGGTATCCCGCAGCAGACCACCGGCGTCCTGACCGTCGCGGGTCTGGTGCTGCTCCCGCCGCTGCTGGTCTGGCCGTGGGTGAGGCACCTGTTCCGGCGCTCGGACGACGAGGTGCGTCTCGATCCGGGTTCATCGGACTTCCGCAACAGGACGGTGGTCAGCGGAGAAATCGTGCTGCTGTCGGTGGTGCTGATTCTCATGCTGCTGCTCATGCCGCGGTGAACGCACGAACGCGCCATATGGGAAACCGCTCTGGCGTCGGCCGATTGCTCGAAGAGGCTCCGAACGTTATCCGACTTGTCATTCGACGGCATCGGAGTAGCCTATTAGGCTCACTCCCGCAGACGCCTCCGCGTATGGACACGACCCAGGACGATCTGGAAGAGGCCGTCGTCGCTGCCGATCTCGTCGGCCGGATCCGAGGCGGCGATCCCGCCGCGGAACACGATCTGGTCCGCCGGTACGGTGAGCGCCTGCGGTACGTGCTGCAGCGGCAGATGGCCGCCTATCCTCAAGACGTCGACGACGTGATTCAGGAAACCCTGACCATTACCATCGAGCGGCTGCGCGGTGAGGGCATTCAGGATGCGGCCCGCCTTGGCGGTTTCATCTACGGGATCGCGAAGAACATGCGATCAACAAAGCTGCGCGAGCATGTCAGGCACGACGGAGATGTCGATCCGGACGTGATTGGGGAGCTACCGGATGACCAGATAGCCCCGGATAGGATCGTGGCCGGTGGCGAGACCGTTCAACTGGTCCGTCGGCTTCTTGCGGAGTTGGGTAACGCCAGAGGGCGTGAACGGGATCGTGAAGTTCTCATCCGTTTGTACATACGTCAGCAGAGCCGGGAGGAAATCTGCAATGCGCTGGGCATCGCACCTGAGCATCTGCGACGGGTAACACATCGGGCCAAGCGGCGGCTGAAGCTGCTGCTGTTGGATGCGGTTGCAGCCGACGGCCCGGAAGCATCGCTTGAAAGCTGATCTCCGCAGGTGAAGGTAGGAGGCAGACAAATGGACGAACGTAAAAAGCCGGATGTCGAAGAAGCTTTCGTCGAGTTGACCGACGAGCAGGCGATCGCAGTTATGGAAGGTCGAGTACCGGCTCAGGATTCCGAGCGTGTTGAAGAGGCTGCCAGAGTGTTCGTCGACACGCTGATGAAGGAGGAGACCCGGTCGGAGTCAGCCGGAGGGGAGGTCGTGCAGCTGTTCGCCCGGCAACCCTGGCTCAGGATGGCCGCCTCGGTGGTTTTCGGCGTGGCGGTTACCGTGCTGATCCTCGGCCGCGGCCAACCACCGACGCCGACCGGCAGCGCGACAGCCAACGTCTTCTACCTGGAAGTGCTCAGGGGCAGCAACGACGTGACGAACATATCGATCAAGGATAGCGATCAGTTGGTGTCGCTGATTGCTTATCCGCACTTCGGTGATGCGGAGGCCCTGTCGGTTCGGGTGGAACGGGAGGCAGGTTCACAACAGGGAAGCGAGTGGGAGACCATCCTGCAGGAGAAGATTCCGAGCGGTCTCCAGGACGCTGTCGTGGTCAACGTTCCCGCACGGAAACTGTCGGCAGGCGACTATCGTCTCCGTGTCCTGACCGCCGACGACATGACAGATCAACTGGTCGTGGCATTCCATGTGAGTCGTTGACAACCTCACGTAGACCATGACCGAAAACGAGGATCGCTGCTATGCGTCACCCGTTGAGCTGGATTTCGGTTATGAAGGACCACGTCGTTCCCAGGCAGTGGCTGGGATTGGGCAGCACAGTGGGGCGGCTGGCAGTGATCGGCCTGATTCTCTCACTGGCGGCCTGCATGGCGGATGACAAGGCTTCGGCCAGCAAGAACAACCATGTCATTGTCAACTTCAGCGAGCTGCTCACCCGGGATCTCGTTACCGGCCTGTCTCTGAGTGGCGTCCGAGTGCTGGGTCGTCGTGCGGACGGGGAGTACTACGTCTTTCTTCCTGATCCGATGGCACCGACATCTGATGGAGTGCAGTCAGAGCTCGGAGCGGCGTTGCAGCTCGACTGGCGGATACCGTCCTACGAGGAGAAGGTTACCCGATCTCTCAGATCACGACGGGGTGGGATGGAGTTACTGGTCCAGGTCTATCCGGATGTCAGCCGGGCCGATCTGCTGGAGCGCCTGATCCGGGTCTGCCCAGCTCCGGAGTGCTTTGCGGTACCTTATGGTCCGCGAAGCTGGAAGGTGTCAGCCAGCGATGAGCTCCTTCCGTCTCTGGCGGCACTGGACATCGTAAAGAGAATTGAACCTGCGACCCAGGTCATCAGGTTGCTGAACTCCGTGGTGAGGGACGTCGTTTTCACGACCAACGCTCACACAGATCCGGGTAACAAGGGTGCAGGGGTTAAAGCGGGTGTGGCGGATACCGGTATTTATCGGGATCACGCGGACTTTCAACCGCAGGACAAGAAGTTCTATGTGTCGAGGACCAGCTTTGTGGACAGACATGCGACGTTGGTCGCCTCGGTGCTCGCAAGCAAGGAAGGATCCTACGACTCAACCCTGTTCGGGCACGCGCCCGCAGCACAGCTCGGCAACTATCCGACCATTTCCGCAGATTATCAGGCAACGCGTCAGGCGCTGGTCGACGACGGATCGCAGGTGACGAACCATTCCTACACGTTGACTTCGCAACCGGGGTATTCGATTGAGGTGTCGGAAGTCGACGCGCTGATACGAGGGGGTGTTACCGGAGCCGGCCTGCAGTCGATACCCGCCGTACCTCAAGTCTGGGCTGGTGGCGGCGCGGGCCCGAAAGGAAGGGCGTCCAACGAGGGAAAGAACATGATTGTCGTGTCCTCCGTTGACGCGTTGACGTGTGGCGACGCGAGGACTGCCTGTGTCGAACCCTACGATCCGGTGGCGTCCCTGACCTTGGACGGTCGCATAAAGCCGGACATCGTGGCGCCCGGTTGCAGAAAATCGCCGGATGATGGCGTACAAGGTGCCGCGGCCACCGGCGTGACGGACTATCGAGATAGCTGCGCGTCGTCATACGCCGCTCCGGTGGTCTCCGGGGCGATTGCGCTCATGATAGAAACGCTGAACGATCGGGGGCTGAACGGATTCACCAGTCCGGCCAGCTATCGCGCCGCCATCGTTCAGACTGCGATCGATCAGCTGGGTCCCTCGACCGGCGATGCCAAGGGTCATCTTCCAGGACCGGATGTGCCTAGCGGCTGGGGTCTGCTGAATGTCATGGGAGCGGTGAGCCTGGTTCAAGAAGCAGATCGGATACGCGAAGGGATGTCTGTCGCGTCGATTGGGCAGACCGATACCTACTGCATGACCGCACCGAGCGATGCGGCGGTGCGAGTGACCCTCGCCTGGGATGACCTTCCGGGCGAGTCGTGCGGAGAGTCTCAGCAGCAGACCTCAAACTCGTGTTCGTCGACCACGTCGAAGCTGGTTCAGGATCTGGATCTGCGGCTGCGACGACCGGTGGATGGTCTGGTGGCTCATCCCTGGTCGCTCACGTTGGATCCGTCCGGTGCCATCTCGCAGTCTCAGTCTTCTGCGGACCGGGCCAACAACATCGAGGTGGTCGATGCAGGCCCGATGGTCAACGCAAGCGAGCCCTCCGTGGATTGGATTCTCGAGGTGTCAGCGTATCAGCTGATCGAACCACAGACATACAGCCTTGCGGCTTCGCATGACTTTGCCCCCTGCCAGCCGGAGCAGCCCGAACCCGTTACCACTCCGCGTCCTCCGGAAGTAACACGAGTGATCATTCCCGAGCCGGATCCCTTTGGCAGTCTGGTGATCCCGGCCAGCGTTTCCCGGATCTGCTCCAACCTCTTCGGGTGCGAACCGTGCGCCGGATCGGAAAGCGGCTCCTGCGCCGCGTTCGCACTGGAAATTACCGGCCTGCCTGAGGACGCCAGACTGATCCTGTTCGATGGGTCTGGTCGGGAAGCCCGAGCGGATGTAACCCAGGAGGGGGATGCGCGAGTTCTTCGCATCCCAACCCGCCCTGTCGATTCGGATTACTACCTGATGGTGACGTACGGCGCGATCAAGCCCGGCATGGAGCGGTTCCGGCCCCTGCACTATCGGATTCCCGGACCCCGCATTTCGAACGAGACGGACGGCCGACGGCCGGTTCGGCGCGAAGACTAGCCGTCCGCCATCCCTTCACTGGTTCGCCTGCCAGCCCCCGGTTAAAAAAGGGCAGTTCCCTGCCTGAATGTCTGCGATTTTCTGTGGGTTGGCGAGATTGGCGTCGCACTTCGCACCCTCGGTATGGAGCATGAAGATCCGAACCGCTTTCCTATTATCATCGTCCCGGTACGGCTCGAACATGAAACATTCTTCGTGGTTGGTTATCGCCTCGCCGAAAATATTACCCGTCCAGGCGTCGTAGCTGATGTCCGTCAGCTTCCAGTTTTTTATCGGATCAGTGCGGTTCGCCATCAGACTCTTCCAGAACAGAACCCGGTTCGTCTTGAGGCTATCGCCTACGGCGAGGTGATCCCCCTCCATCTGGCAGTATTGATGCGCGATCCGCCACTGCTTCGAAAAGAGATCGTTGCTGCATGCGGAACAGAACAGCAAACAGAGTATGGTCGCTGATTTAGCGTACATGGGCATGCGTGTAAGTTCCTTGGCCGTCGTTTCGTGTTACAACTACTTCACCTCTTCTGTCGTTCTCATTTCGAACGAGGCGGACACCCAGCCCGAAAACTGAGTCGTCCGCCTTGATCCGATCACTGGTTGGCTCTCCAGCCGCCGCTGTGAGTCCCCGGGCAGTTTCCGGCCAGAATCTTGGCGATGTTCTGCGCGTCAACGAGGTTGCTGTCGCATTTCGCACCGCTAGTCTGCAGCATGAAGATCCGAACCGCCTTTTTGTTCTCGTCGTCCCGGTAGGGCTCGAACATGAAGCACTCTTCATGGTTGATTACAGCTCCGCCGAAAATGTTGCCCGTCCAAGCGTCGTAGTCGATGTTCGTCAGCTTCCAGTTCTTTGTCGAGTCAGCGCGGTTTGCCATCAGGCTCTTCCAGAACAGAACCCGGCTCGTCTTCAGGTTGTCGTCTACTGCGAGGTGATCGCCTCCTGACTGGCAGTATTGATGCGTGATCCGCCACTGCTTCGAAAAGAGATCGTTGCTGCATGCCGAACAGAACAGCAAACAGAGTATGGCCGCCGATTTAGCGTACATAGGCATGGGTGTAAGCTCCTTGGTTGTTGTTTCGTGTTACAGCTACTCCTACTTCTACCACCTCTCCTGTCGTTACCGGCGGAATTGTCTCACTTCTAGCCGCCGACCAGAACGAATGCGCCCCAGTGTTTGGCCGCCTGCCATCGCTGTCGGCTGAACATCTGGAGCTGAGCCTGTCTCAGTGCCTCGGAAGCAGACCCTGTTCTCGCCCAGGCTTCGTAGAAAGCTTCCATGAGCTGCCCGGTGGTCGCGTCGTTGACGCGCCACAGACTGGCAATCACCTGTTTGGCACCTCCGACGAGGAATGCCCTAGCGAGGCTGATGGGCCCTTCGCCGAAGACGTTGTCACCGACCCCGCTTTCGCAGGCGCTCAGCACCACTAGATCGGCCGCCATGCGAAGGTCGTAGATCTCCGCCACGGAAAGCAGGCCCGTTCGCATGCGCCCTTCGGCAGTCAGTCGCGAGAACATCAGCCCCGATGACAGGGGATACGTGCTGTCGATCACGCCGTGCGTCGCCACATGTACAACACGAGCGGAGGGCACCAGAGACAGGAAAGAGGGTTTGTTGGCGGCGTACTGGGTCAGTTCGTCGGCGTGGAACCCTTTGCCTCTCAGCACCGTTTCGACCGCGATTGCTTCGTCATGAGATGAGCGAAGGGGTGCGTACTGAACCTCGTACTTCGGGGCACCGAATTTTGCTGCTCGGGAGTCGGTCGTATCGAATATCGGATCCGACAGGATCAGGGCCACCTCCTTGGTGGGCTCGGAGCGATGCTGCGCTTCCAGCATCGTCGCCGCCGGCACTACCGTGACTCGTGAGGAGGCAAGAATCGGCATGCCGTCATCCGCAGGTAACGCATTGAAGGGAACCTGTGCGGTCAGATCATCGGGAATGACGTACAGATCCTGATATAACGCCAGCTTCAGTGGTGACAGCAGCGTGGACGCCAGATCCACCATAACCTCGGTTGGGAAACGTGGCGCATGAATCCAATCATGGTAAGCGGCGGTGATCAGATCCTCCATCTTCCTGCGGCCCGGCAGCCCGTGCACCCGGATTGAGGAGGTTGTCACCTCCCAGCGCCATCCTTCGCGCTCACCGATCCAGAATACGATGAGGACAGACTGCGGAGTCAGGGAGGATTGCAGCGATTCGATGGATACGGAAGGAGAAACTCTGATCCTGCCTGACAACAGCTCCGTTTCGGCGCTGTCGAGTCTGACTTTAATCCGTTGGATGTCGGCGTCGAGGCGCGAGAGTTCCGCCCTGTGCACTTCTCTGACCTTTTCGGGGTCCCTGCCGGCGAACCACCTCGCCCAAAACTCGGCTCTCGCTTCCGACTTAACTACCAGTGACCGTTTTAGTTGCTGGACGAGCTGTCGCTGTTCATCGTTCGTAGCATCAGCTTCGTAGGCGATGGATTCGTAGAGCACGCGCATTCTGCTGTTGAGTACGACGGCCAGTGCTTCCTTCGGCCGATCGAGCCGCATCAGGAGCTCGATCTGCTTCCCCGGCACGTCCATGAGGGTTCCCGTCAGGGAGGCCCTGAGGGAGTGACTGGAGACGCCCAACCGCCATTCGTTGATGAGACCTGTCGTGTGCTGCAGGAGCGCCAGCGCCTCTTCCAGTAACCCCTGCGTTTCCAGAACGAGAGATTTCTGAAACGACGTGTCGATCTCCCCGATGCGATCGCCACGCTCGTGCTGTATTTGCAGTGCCTCGTCGTACTTGGCGAGGGCCAGATCGAACCGGCCTTCCCGGGCGGCGAGCACGCCTTCCAGGTTACGGAACTTCCCCATCAGCTTCTGATTGTCTACGACGGGCAACAGTCCTTCTGCCTCTCGCAGATGAACGGCGGCCCCCGTGGAGTTCAGGCCGATCAGCTCGTCGATCGCGAGCTGCATCAGCGTCTCCAGGCGATCCCGTGGATCCTCGAGTCGGGTGAAAAGGTCGAGAGCCTGCTCATGCAGGCGGATAGCCTCCGTGGTATTGCCTTCCGCTCTTCGCAGCCGACCGAGTTCCAGCGCTGCATACGCCGTATTCGCGTTGTGATATCCACTACTTTGCGCATAGCTCTCGGAGAGAGATTCGTTGGCTTTCCTGAGGTCGCCCAGTGTCAGATACATGCGGCCGATCTGGCGCTCTGCGTACTGTTGGCCTTCGCTGGTGTTCGATGCGTCTTCCAGTGCTAGAGCTTTCTGATAGTGCGTAATGGCCTGATCGAGCTGGCCCATGTTGATGTATGCGGCGGCCTTGTTTGCTTCGATCGATGCCAGGTTGTGTTTGTCCCCTCGGGCCTCAAATATTTTCTGCGCCTCGTCGATGAGCCGCAGCGCGGTGGTGTAGTCGCCCCGGCTGTACGCCGTTCCACCGATGTTCCCCATGATCAGCGCCCGCCGGGACTCGGCCCATGCGGGCAGCGTCCGCATGGCGAGGTCGTACCATGATCTGGCAGCCGACCACTCGCCTCGATTGTGATGCAGCAGACCGATGTAGTTGATCGCGCTGGCTGCCCAGTATCTGTCCTGAAACTCGGTATCTTGGAGAGGACCAAGTTTGCATATGGATTCGTATCCCGACAGGCGGAGGACGGAGCAGAATTCCACGAAAGCCGTTTCCTGCTGACCGAGCTCATCGAGCATGGAACCGATGCTGAAAGAAATCCACTTTAGTCGAGGATCAGCCGGTGCCAGCAGACTTCTCGCCTGCTGAAGGTGCTCAAGTGAATCGCTGTAGCGGCCGTCGTTTCTGAGCAGATCGGCGAATTTTGCGAGAGCAACCACGTGCTCCGTCTGAAATTCGTCGGCTGGCCAGGCAGCGAACGCGCGTTCATAGAGGTCCCGGGCTTTCTGTCGCTGGTCTCCGTGGTCGTCTTCTTCATTCATCGTAGTGGCGAACGACGCAAGCAGCACCGGGTCGGTGGATTGCGTTGGCTCCGGCTTGTAGGGCTGGACGGTGATTGTGAAGTTACTGCCAGGGTCGGAATCGACGGGTGTGACCTGTAGTGTCTTCGCTTCTGGTGGTGCGTAGATCCACTCCCACTGCCGGTCGACCTCCAGCTTGTGGCCGTGCTCGGGGGAGTCATCGACCTTGAGCAGCACGCTGCTGCGTCGCGACTCCACGGTGATAAGACCGCCCCCGGTTCCTGCGAGAGAGAACTGCTGGCTTTCTCCGGATGGTGTGAACGCCCCCTCGTAGGGGACTCCAGGAACCAGGTGCGGGTCCTCTGCTGCTGCCGCCATGAGAGGCATCGTCAGCAGTAGCCACAGTCGTCCCATTTGGACCTCCCGCAGTCAAAGTAGCGTCACGTATCAACGATTTCAAATTTCGCTCTATACTCGAAACGTTCCTGAACAAGTTGACCGATGCACTTCATCTTCGAAGTCCACATCAGGCCCGGCTACACGGCTGAACAGTATGCCGAGGCCTGGGTGCGCGCCAGTCGCCTGATTCAGCGTGCGCCCGGTGCCCGGGGAACGCGCCTGCACCGGAAGATCGGTCAGCCGGACGTCCTGCTGGCCATCGCAACCTGGGAGACCAAGGCTGCCCGGGATGCGATGGAGGCCCGGCAGGATGAGGAGATCCGGTCCATCATCGCCGGGCAGGCGGAATTCGTGGACGTGCGTGTGATCGGCGAGTTCGAAGCGCCGGAGTGGGTGGTGGTGCCACCGGCGCAGGAGGGGGACGGATGAGCAGTAACCTGGCAGACGCGCTGAAAGGGCCTGGCACCGTGTTTGCCCCGCTCTGTCTCGATCCGCTTACGGCGAGGCTGGCACGGCGCTGCGGATTCGACTACGGCTATCTGAGCGGTGGTGCCCTCGGGTACAGCTATGCGGTGAGCGAAGCGCTGCTCACGCTCACGGAGCTGGTGGACGTGACACGGCGACTCACGTTGCGATCCGACCTCGGCATCATCGTCGATGGTGGCGTGGGTTTCGGTGACGCCGTGCACGTCGCCCGGGCGGTGTGGGAGTTCGAGCAGGCGGGTGCGGCGGCCATCGAGCTGGAGGACCAGGTGGTTCCCAAGCGCGTGAGTCACCACCGGGGTATCGAGCACCTGGTGGATGCGACCGTCATGTGTGCCAAGATCGAGCAGGCAGCCGCAGCGCGCAAGACGGACGACTTCCTGATCATCGCCCGCACGGGCGCCATCAGAAACGAGGATTTCGAGTCGGCGCTTGAACGGCTCTCTGCCTACCGGGCCGCCGGTGCGGATGTGCTCATGCTCATGCCGGAAGGCGAGGAACAGATGCGCAGGGCACGTGCGGCGCTGGATGCGCCGCTCGCTACCATCACGTCACTGGATTCGCGCTCACCCGAGGCGTGGGCCGAGCTCGGCTGGAATCTCGTCATCGATCCGTTCACCGCCCAGGTGCTCGCGTTCGAGGCGGTGCGCGAGGCCTATGCGCAGTTTCAGCGCACGGGACGCACCGGCGTGGACATGGCGGCTGTGTTCCGTACCTATCGCGAGCTGCCGGAGATCGCGGGCCTGGAACCGCTCTACGCCATAGAGGATCTGACCACGGAAAAAACCGGCGGTAACGCGTGAAAAACGTCAGCGGTAAGGTTGGCGCCAACCTGCTGCTGCTGCTTCTTTCCACCTCGATCGCGCTGGTGCTGCTCGAGATCGGTCTGCGCGTCTTCACGCCGCTGCCGGTGACTACGGAGTCCAATCGCGCAGACGATCCAAGACTCGGTTACGTGATGGCGCGTTCCTATCCGGGTGTGGACGAGCGGGGTTTCCGCAACCCGCCGGGGGCGTTCGACGTCGCGGATCTGGTATTCGTCGGCGATTCTCACACCTTCGGTTACAACGTCGGCGGTGAGCAGAGCTTTCCGTCCGTGGTGGCGAGGGAAACCGGGCGGCACGTCTACAACTTCGGCATCGGCAGTTACTGTATCTATCAGTATGCGGTCCTGCTGGAGGAGGCCGCGAAGATGCAGCACGTTCACGACGTGGTACTTGCGCTTTATCTGGCCAACGATCTGTCATCTCCCTGTCGTGCGACGCGGACAGATTACTGGCGCAACCGTGCCGCCGGGACGGGCATCCGCCTACCGGACTGCGGAAACGACCCGACCATACCGGCTCGGGAAAAACTGTCGCGAATGCTCGAGCAGACGGCAGCCGTACAGGCGGTGCAGCTCGCGCTCGAGTCGGAGATGTTCGTCAGCGGTGACACGCACTTTCTGTTCGATCACTCGATCCGCGTGGACCGGGCGCGGGCGGCCGGTCACAGCAGGGCCGCTTCCCTGGCGGATCCGCAGGTGCAGCTCAACTTCGAGAACGCCCGGAGGTTTCTGGTCGAATCGCAGCAACGCTTCGATACAGCGTCTATCGGCTTCGTGGTGCTGTTCATCCCTTCCAAGGAGCTGGTGGTCAACGAGTGGCTCCGGCAGCGTGGCATTCAGCCGGATGCGGAATTCGATGCGGTGGTCGCCAGCGAACGGACGCTCACCGAGGCCTTCGGGGCTTTTCTGGACGAGGCCGGCATCGTCTACCTCGATGCCCTGCCCATCCTGGTCCGGGGCCTGGCGGACGCGGCCGCAGCAGGAGAACCCTTCTACAAGCCCAACGACGGCCACCCGCTGGCCCGGGGTTATGCGGTCTACGCGGATGCCTCTTTGGCCGCGCTGGACCGGCTGCATCACGCGCGCTGATGCACACTAATGGCATCTCGTATGGGCGATTGATTTTCCCGTCTGGTAGCATCCAACAAGGCAGGCAAACCTGAACAGGCCCCCCCAAAAGCCGTGAAGTTTCTGGCTGAAGATAAACTGGCCGCCCTCCGCAGCGACGAATTCCAGCGGGCGGCGCCGTACCCCTGGCTGAATCCCACCGGGATCCTGAGTGAGGCCGGGTACCGGCTGCTCGTCGAGCACGCCCCGGACCCAGCGCTCTTCAGCGGTAACTTCGGCAAGGTACGCCGCTACGGCCAGGCCAGCCACGACCGCTACGTGCTCGATTACGACGAGTCCCTGCCTATCGACCCGTGCTGGCACGAGTTCGTGGCCGAGCTGTATGGACCGGTGTATCGGGACTTCGTCTGCCGGCTGTTCGGGGTACGTGGCTTCGACATGCGTCTGCACTGGCATTACACCCCGGACGGCTGCTCGGTATCACCGCACTGTGATGCCGACCGCAAGCTCGGCTCGCACATCTTCTATCTCAACACTTCCGACGACTGGCGGCCGGAGTGGGGCGGGCAGACGCTCATCCTGGACGACGGCGGACGCTTCCGTCCCCGCAGTGCCCCGGCCTTCGAGGACTTCGACCGGCAGATTGCGGTGGCGTCCATGGACAACCACTCCCTCATCTTCGCCCGGGTCGATCACAGCTGGCACGGTGTGCGCCCCATTCACTGTCCTGCGGATTGTTACCGCAAGGCATTCATCGTGGTTTTCGAGAAACGCAGCGCCCTGCTGGGTGCCGCCCGTCAGTTGGGGCTGAAAAGGAGCGCAGGATGAATGCCCGCACTCGTATCGCCGAATCCCGGTATCGCGATCGGCCGGATGTGGTCAAGCTGCCTGTTCGTCCAGATGTGGTGCCGTCCGATTCGCCCCCCGTGCGCATCTTTCTCGGAACCGAGGACGGCCAGTGGCGCGCGGAGCGGATCTTCATCTATTCCATAGAGCGGGTCCGGGATCCGTCTCGGGAGTACGAGATCCATCTCATGAAGAACCTGGCGGGGTTCGATCGGCGACGCTGGCGGACAGGATTCACCAACTACCGTTTCGCGGTGCCGGAACTCGCCGAAGGTGCCGGCCGCGCGATCTACAACGACGTGGATCAGATCTATCTCGAGGATCCGGCGCACCTGTTCGACCTGCCGCTCGACGATCATGGCTATCTGGCTGTGTCCGCGGAAGACACATCGGTCATGCTGCTGGACTGCGCGAAGATGCTGCCTGTCTGGAATCTGGAGCAGGCAAGGAAGCAGTCCAAGTCGCAGTTGCTTGGTGCAGCGAACGTCGGTGAAGCACGTTGGGGCGCCCTTGCGGGCCAGTGGAACGCCCGCGACACCGAGTACCCACGTGATCAGATCCGGTTGCTGCACTACACGGCTCTGCATCTGCAGCCGTGGCGGCCGTTCCCCGAGACCTACTCCTACCACGATCACCCGCTGGCGGATCTGTGGTTCGACCTGGAGCGGCGTGCAGACGACCGTGGTTATCAGGTGTTCACCCAGTGTGCACCCAGTGCCCGTTTTGCCTCCGGTCTGGAGATGACCCCGCCACAGGACGTCGTGCTTGTCTCCGGACTGGCGGAACGAGTACCGGGGGAAGATGTGCCCTGGGTGCTGGACCGGCTGTTTGCCAGTGCAACCCGGGGTCTGTTCCTCACCGTCAACTGCGTGGACTCGATCAGCGAAGACACGGTGGACGTCCGCTGCAGCCGACGCACCCCGGCCTGGTGGCAGGCGCAGATCGCCAGCGTCGCCCGACGTTACCCGTCCGTTGCCTGGCAGCTCGATGCGAAAACGGAGACGGTCACCAGAACGTTCCGTGCGGAGGCGCTCGACGAGCAGCCCACGGTATGGGTGCTGGAAGGGCACCGGCTCGGAGACGTGCTGCAGCTGCGCCGCATTGCCGATGCGCTTGGCTGGAGAACGGAACGCAAGCGCCTGCACTACAACCTGCTGCACCTGCTGCCGGGATGGATGCTCGGCAGCTCGCTGGCGAGCGTCAGAAACCCGGAAGTGCTGTCAGCGCCCTGGCCGGACGTGGTCGTTGCTTCGGGCAAACGGAGCAGCAGTGCCGCTCGCTGGATCAGGGCGCAGAGCGGCGGCCGCACCCGCATCGTCAACGTCGGCAGACCCTGGTCCCGGCTGGACTGTTTCGACCTGATCGTGACCACACCCCAGTACCGGCTGCCGGCGCGATCCAACACCCTGCACCTGTCGCTGCCCATCACCTCCCGAACCCGGGACGAGTTTGCGGCGGCGCGGGACAACGGCGAACATCCCGGACTGCCGGGCCCGCGCATTGCGGTGCTGATCGGTGGCAGCAGCACCTCTTGTTCGATGACGGCACACGCGGCGGCCGCGCTCGGAGTGCTGGCCAACGACCTGGCCAGACGCCAGGGCGGGTCGCTCATGATCAGCGGCAGCCCGCGAACGTCTCCCCGGGCATTTCGCGCCCTGATGAAGCAGGTCGAGGTGCCGCACTGCGCCTGGGCATTCGGCGATCGGGACCGGCCGAACCCCTATCTCGATTATCTGGCAGCGGCGGATGAAATCATCGTTACGGGAGACAGCGTCTCCATGCTCGCCGACGCGCTGGCGACGGGCCGACCGGTGCGGGTCTTCGCGCTGCCGCCTTCGCTGCTCGCCCGGATCATCCACGCGGTGCAGACACCGGTCGCCTGGTGGACCGGATGGCGCAGGACCTACCGGGGTACACCCAAGCAGCAGGGTCCGGTCGCCCGCTGGTACGACACTCTCGTGGATCGTGGCGTGCTCACGCCACCCAGGGATCTGGAGCACCTTCATGACGTGCTGACCGTGCGAGGACTTGTCAATTGCGGCTGTGCGCGCAAGGATCAGGCCAGACTCGCGGATGACGAGCTCTGCCTCGTCGTCGACCGGATCCGGTACCTGATGCACGAAGGCCGCGAGGTGGTGCCGTTGTGACCCGAACCGGCGTGCTGGTCATCGGTGCGGGACGCAGCGGCACGAGCACCCTTGCTCGGGCGCTGATCGCGCTCGGCATCGAGTTCGGCCAGCAGCTCAAACGACCCACCCGGAAGAATCCGCGAGGTTTTTTCGAAGAGGTGAACCTGCTCGCCATCAGCAAGCGTGTCCGGCGGGCACTGGGGCTCAGAGCCGAGCATGTTCGCCTTCTGACTGAAGAGGACTGGCAGCGCGCCGATCTCGACCGTCTGCGCCGGGAGATGCAGGCGGCGATTGAATCGACCATGGGTGCGGCACCGGTCTGGGGGTTCAAGTATGCGGGCACCGGCCGGCTGCTGCCCTTCTGGCTGCCGCTCCTTGCCGATATGGACGTCCGTCCGGCCTTCGTGCTGGCCTACCGCAACCCGCTCAGCATCGCCGCATCGCGACGACGACTCGATGCGGAGCGTGGCCAGCAGGAGAAGAACGATCTGGAATGGCTGGCCAACCTGGTGCCGTACCTGCATCTGACCCGGGGTCACCCTCTGGTGGTCGTCGACTACGACCGGCTGATGCAGGACCCCCACGGGCAGCTCGCACGTCTGGCTCGAATGCTCGGTATCACACCGGAGCCCGAGGGTGTGGAACGTTTCGTCAACGAGTTCCTGAGCCCGTCGCTCCGCCACAACCGGTATGACCACGAGGACCTGAAGACCGACAGGACTCTGCACCCGCTGGTGCGCCGGGGTGCACTGCTGCTGGACAGTCTGGCAAGGCAGCAAGGCCAGCCGGACGAAGCCTTCTGGGAGGCCTGGGCCGACCTGCGCCGGGCGCTCTATGACAGCACCGAGAAACACGCCGAGGTCGACCGGCTCATCGATCAGCGCCGGCGTGCGCGCTGGTGGGACATCGCCACGCCGGTCCGCAGGGCCTGGCAGGCACGCCCCCTCTCCTGACCGCACATTTCGTTACACCTTTTCACAATCCTCCTCACGCCGACCTGACCGGGCGCAGGTAACGTGTGCTGTGGAGGTTTCCATGGGCTGTGATCACGTCGAGCATTTCCGGACGCATGGCTATGCCGTGATCCGGGATGTGTTCCGTCCCGACGAGGTCCGGGAGCTGGCGGCAGCATTCGATCGGGTTCACGACCGGGCGATGGCTCTGGGCAGGAGCTATCGGGATCACAACGTGTTCTTCCGGCTCGCTGCAGACCCGGTGCTCGGCAGCGTGGTGCGCATGGTGCAGTGGCCGGCCTACTTCGATGCGGTGCTCGCCCGCTACAGAGTCGATCCCCGCCTCGGCCACCTGCTCGCACCGCTCATCGGTTCGAACCTCAAACAGATCATCAACCAGATGCACTGGAAAACGCCCGGTGCGACGAACGTGGAGTTCGGTTACCACCAGGACATCCGCTCCCGACGACCGCGGGATGCCTACGTAGACCCGGCACGGTTTTATGTGCAGACAGGGATCGCCGTTGATCCACACCGCGTGAACAACGGCTGCATGACGGTGCTGCCCGGCAGCCATCGCCTGGGTGAGCTGCACTTCCGCGAAGGTCCGACGCTCGACCGGAGCCTGGACGACGACGACCTGCGCGCCGCAGGCCTAGATCCGGATGACAAGGTCGACCTGCTGCTCGAGCCCGGCGATGTCGCCCTCTGGCACGTCTTCCTGGTGCACGGCTCGGGTCCCAATACCTCATCGACGGACCGGCGGTTCATGATCAACGGCTATGTGGAGGCCGGACACTGCAGGCGCGGCGAGTGGGCGTTCAGAGAAGGAAGACCCTGCGAGCTCGGTGAGCCGGTACTCGTACACTACGAAGAGCTCTACACCAGGCCCGGCCCGTTCTACGTGGACTGATCTGTCAGGCCGATCAGAGCACGCACCCCTCGTGCGCGGAAGACACCAGCCGCGCGTATTTGTGCAGCACGGATCCCACCGGCACTCTGTCGAGTATGTCCGCTGGCCGCCAGCTCTTCATACGCTCAGTTATCTCCGTATCGGGCACGTCCAGCGTAAGCTTGCGGTGCACGGGATCGATGACGATGGTATCCCCCTCACGCACGGCGGCGATGGGACCACCGCGGGCGGCTTCCGGAGAGATGTGGCCGATGAGGATGCCGTGGGAGACACCGGAGAAACGCCCGTCGGTGATGAGTGCGACGGTCTCGCCGAGACCGCGGCCCTGCAGCTGAATGGTCAGTGCAACCATCTCCGGCATGCCCGGAGCACCGACCGGGCCCACATTGCGGACTACCACGACATCGCCAGGGACGATTTCGTTGCCGCGAATGGCGCGCATGGCCTCTGGCTCGGAGTCGAACACCCGGGCGCGGCCACGGAACGCACCGTTCTCGATGGTCTTGCCGGAAAGCTTCAGTACGCAGCTCTCCGGTGCCAGGTTGCCCTTGAGCACGCTGATGTGATTGTTCGCCGGGGCAATGGGCTTCGAGGCAGGAAAGATCACATCCTGCCGTCCGAGTTCGGTCAGCGTCGGCGCCCCTGATAGATTCTCCGCCACCGTGGTGCCGGTCACGGTCAGCGCATCGCCGTTGAGCAGACCGGCATCGAGCAAGGCCCTCATCACCACAGGCACTCCGCCGAGGTGATGCAGCGTGACCATGGCGTAGGGGCCATGAGGCTGCAGGTTGGTGATCAGCGGCACCCGTTCGCCCACAGCCTGGATGTGGTCGATGGTGAGCGGCACGTCTGCTTCCCGGGCGATGGCGAGCAGGTGCAGGTAGAGGTTGGTGGAGCCGCCCATGGCGTAGGCCGTGGTAATGGCGTTCTCGAAGGCGGCCATGGTCATCACGTCCCGGGCCCGGATGCCGGCATGCTTGAGGCGGAACACCGCGGCGGCGGTAGCTTCGATCTGCGCCTGCACATCTTCGTGGATATCGCTCGCCGCATCGTGATCCGCAGGATGGGAAGCACCCCGGGGCAGCATCATGCCCATGGCCTCCGCGATCACACTCATGGTGTTGGCCGTGAACATGGCACCGCACGTGCCGCTGCCGGGCATGACGTTGACCTCGAGCTCTTTCAGCTCGATTTCCGAGATGCGGCCGGCCTCATGGGCCGCCCGTGCCTCCGCGTAGTCCATGATGGTGAGGTTGTTGCCCTTGGCGGCCCAGGGCTCGAATTCCACGCAGCCGGGCGAGCTGGTGCCAGGGTAGAGGACGAGGCCGTGCGCGTTCGTGCGCGCCAGCGGCATGAGGGCCGCGGCGCCCACCTTGTCGCAACCGGAAATCACCACCATGGCGTCCGCGTGGTGTGCCTTGTGGCCGGTCTCGATGCAGTCGGCGATCAGGTCCCGGGACGGAAGACTGTAGCTGGCGTTCGGCGATCCCTGGGTGAGGGCGTCCGACACCGCCGGTGCGCCGACGATCAGTCCCTGGCCGCCATGCCGGCCGAGTGCATCGACGAGCAGGTCTGCGATCCGCCGTACACGGTTGTTGCAGCGATGGGCGTTGGTATAGGGGCTCGCCACGGTGACGATGGCATCCCGCCGCGCCGTCCGGTCCGGATCGAAACCGGCAGCGCGCAGCTCGACGCGGTTGTTCCTGAAATAACGGGTCCCGTCTGTGGCCATCGCGTCCGTCCCCTCCCACCGATAGGATGGTCACCTTAGCAGAAGGCGGACATGAGGAGAGACATGAAGACCTTGCTGAGCGGGCTCGTCCTGTGGCTGATCGCGACCTGCGCGCTTGCCGCGCAGATCGAGGTCGTGCATCCGTCGCGCCTGGGCTTCGATGCACAGCGCCTGAACCGGCTGCCGGAAGCCATGCACGCCATGGTGGACAGGGGTGAGCTCTCGGGCGTCGTCACGCTCGTGGCCCGGGATCGGCGTGTGGTGCACTTCCAGGCCTACGGCAAGCAGGATCTGGAATCCGGGCAGGCCATGTCGCTCGACACCATCTTCCGGATCTATTCCATGACCAAGCCGATTACCGGCGTGGCCATGATGATTCTCTACGAGCAGGGTAAATGGCACCCGAACGATCCCATTGCCCGCCACATTCCGGAGTTCGCGGATCTGAAGGTCTATGCGGGGCAGAATCCCGACGGCAGCCTGATCCTCGAGGACCCGGCGCATCCACCAACCATGGGCGAGCTCATGTCCCACACGGCGGGCTTCACCTACGGAGTCTTCGGCAACACGCCGGTGGACGCGCTCTACCGGCAGGACAACCCGCTCGGTAAACCGGATCTGCAGGCCTTCATCGAGCGCATGGCGGAGCTACCGCTTCTCTACCAGCCCGGTACGCGCTGGGTGTACAGCGTCTCGGTGGACATTCAGGGCTACCTGGTGGAGAAGCTGTCCGGGCAGTCACTGCCCGAATTCTTGGCAGACAACATCTTCCGGCCACTCGGCATGTCGGACACCGGCTTCAGCGTTCCCGAAGGCAAGCTCCGCCGTCTGGCCACCGTCTACGGCTACGACCCCGCCGCAGGGCTCACCCCGCGACCCAGGGATCCGAACGTCTCCGAGGTGCCGGGACTCGCCTCCGGCGGTGGCGGTCTCTACTCCACGGCTGCCGACTACTACCGCTTCGCGCAGATGCTGGCCGGGCACGGGGAAATGGACGAGACGCGGATCCTGGCACCGGCGACGGTGGACCTGATGCGGGCGAATCACCTCTCGGACGCCCTGCTCGACGGTGGCTTCGGCTTCGAAAGGCAGCGCATACGGCCGGGCTTCGGCTTCGGTTACGACGTGGCGGTATTCACCGATCCGCACGCCGTGGGCAGCGTGACCGGCCAGGGTACCTTTCTCTGGTACGGCATCGGGGGCACCTGGTTCTGGATAGATCCGACCAACGACGTGGTCTTCATCGGCATGATCCAGCGGATGGGTGCCCGGGGCCTCCCCAACATTCAGGCGCTGTCACGCCAGCTCGTGCACCAGGCGCTGGTCACACCCTGACAGGTGCGCACGCTCGATCTGCGGGTACCGCCCGGCAGTAGCGATGGAGGCGACCACGGAACGGCTCATCCAGCGAAGCATCCGTTCTGGGTGAGAGGCGCAGGTGACTGTAGCCCAGATCGACCATGCATCGATCGAAACACACCTGTTCCCGACGTCCGGGGCCGACCAGGATGACCTCGCACTGAGGCTGGGCGTGACGGTGAATGAAGTTTGAAAGCAGTTCGGCGTGTCCGGGCAGATAGAGAAGGTCACTGCCGAGAATCAGATCGAAGCGCCCGAGGTCGTCCTGGTCATCACGCCAGTCGCAGCACATGTAGGGAATCGGGTCGATACCGTTGAGTGCCGCGTTCGTGTCGAGAAATCCGTGCACCTCCGGATGATGGTCAGTCGCTGTGACGTCCGCGTGTCGCAGACTCAGCACCAAGCTGGTTAGTCCCAGACCGCAGCCTACCTCCAGAATCCTCAACCCGGTCACGTCGAAATCGAGCATGCTGCGTGCGAGAACCTGGCTGGACGGCCAGATGACACCAAACAACGGCCAGCTCGCTCGTGTGATTCCGGCGCGCAACGCGACACCCTGATCGTCGGCATACTGACCCAGATCGCGCAGCGTTCGCAGGTGCACGTCGAGGTCGCCGACTTCGATGGTCTGGTAGCGGACCCGATAGGGTGTCATACCGGGTCCGCGTTCCGTCATGTGATCGCCTGAGATCAGCCGTACTGGCGGGGGCGCTGAGGCTTGTCGTTCGCCTCGTTCACCTTCAGCGCACGGGACTCGATCTGGAATCCATTCAGCTTGGACATGGCTTTCTGGGCGTCCGCCTTATCCATCTCCACGAAGCCGAATCCGCGTGAGCGTCCGGTTTCGCGGTCTGTGACGACCGTGGCCGACGTGACCGGGCCGCACTCCGAAAACAGAGTTTCCAGACTGCTGTCGGTCATGCTCCAGGGCAGATTTCCTACGTAAAGTTTCACTATGTCGTTTCTCCTGCTCGATTTGTCGAGCTCAACTTCGCACCGATTCCCGGCTTTCGATCAGTAGCGGATGTGTGTAACCGCCGCAGCAGCGCTGTGGTCAGCTGTCAGAATTCGAAGGCCGACGGCGAAAAGAGTCGAGACTCAAGAGGAGATCGGGGCAGGGGATTCTTAACAGCGCAACTATACACCGCGGATTTCGGGAAAGCTCTCTTTTTTGCATCTTTTTCGTCCGGGGTGAGAAACCCTTAACGCCGCGCGTCAACGGCGGCGTATGCTGGCCCACTCCTCATTTACCAGGGCAGCGTTACAGAACGTTCATTGATGAAACAGCAGACGAACAGACCGATGCCCGCAATGAAAGCGATCATCGCGAAAGGCAGGGAACAGGGGTATCTGACGTTTACGGAGGTTAACGACCTGCTGCCGATGGACGCCTCCTCGTCAGAAAGGATCGAGGTCATCGTGCAGACCCTCGGTGACATGGGAATACGGGTGGTCGATACCGTACCGGAGGAGGATCAGCGTCTCGGCTCGCCAGATCTGGTCGACGGTGAGTGGTTCGACGAGGACGGTGTCGAAAAGATCGCCAGCGTCGCGGCTGACACCGATTCAACGGTGGACCCGATGCGAATCTACTTCCGGGAAATGGGTGCGATGGCGCTGCTCGACCGGCAGGGCGAGATTGCGCTCGCCCAGCGCATCGAAGAGGGGACTCGCAAGATGCTGGCTGCAGCCGCCGAGCTGCCGGCATCAGTCGAGTACGTGCTAGAGCAGTATGTCGCTGCGCTGGCGGCGGGTGACCTCGGATCTCTGTTTTCGGGTTACCTCGAGCCGCTCGACGAGGTGCCGGTACCGCCGGTGTTCGATCCTCAGAAAAGCGACGCTGATGCAATGGACTCGGAGGCAGAGGAGGCCGACTCGTCGCTCGGGCCGGACCCGGTGGAAGCTGTCAGACGATTCAGGACGCTGAAGCGCGCTTTCACCCGATCCTGCAAGGTCATCACACGTGATGGCCGATCCGCCGCCGGATCGGAACTCGACCGGCTTGGCGAAGCTTTCTCGGTCTTCAAGTTGAAGCCGAACCACCAGGATGCGGTGCTGGGTTTTGTCAGAGATCCTCTGAACCATGTTCGGATACTCGAGAACCTCATCATGACCGCCTGCGTCAGCGAATGCGGAATGACACGGATGCACTTTCTCGACTGCTTCCGCGGCAGCGAAACTTCGAGCTGCTGGCTTGACCGGGAGATCGCTGAAAATCTGCCGCACAGTGCTTCGCTCGACAAGTGCCGGAAAAAGATACGTCGCGCCCAGCGACAGCTCGATCGAATCTGCGAAGAGACCGGCCTCGATGTGTCACAGCTCAAGGAGGTCGGAAGACGTGTTTCGCTGGGTGAAGCGATGAGTCGGCGTGCACGAAGTGAGATGGTCGGGGCCAACCTGCGTCTCGTTGTCGCGATATCGAACAAGTACCGCAACCGGGGCCTTTCCCATTCCGACCTGATCCAGGAAGGTAACACCGGACTGATGAAAGCGGTGGACAAGTTCGAGTACCGTCGCGGCTTCAAGTTCTCGACATACGCAACCTGGTGGATCCGTCAGTCGATCACGCGGGCCATTGCCGATCAGTCCCGCACGATCCGCGTACCGGTCCATATGACGGAACTCATCTACAAGGCTACGCGTACCTCCCGCCGGCTGCTTCAGAAGCTCGGTCGTGAGCCTACACCCGAAGAGATCAGCGAGTGCATGGAGGTTCCGGTAGACAGAGTGAAGTGGGTGCTCGAGCTGTCGCGGCGGACGCTGTCGATGGAGACCCCCGTTGGTGAAAGCGAGGATACGACCCTGGGTGATCTCATCGAGGACAGCACGGTCGAGTCGCCGGTTGCCGGCGCTCTGGAAGCCGGTCTGATATCCGAAGTGAGCGCGATACTCGACACCCTTCCCGAACGGGAGGCGAAGATTCTGAGGATGCGCTTTGGTATCGGCACCCACACTGAACTCACGCTGGAAGAAGTCGGACAGCAGTTTCACGTCACCAGAGAACGGATCCGGCAGATTCAGGAAAAGGCGCTCCGCAAGCTCCGGGCGCCGGAGCACGCAGAGCGACTCGCCGCCTACCTCGCTGTGGAAGAGTGACCGTGTGTGGGTCAGCGCGGCTGTGAGTCCATGAAGATCCGTTTTCCCAGTGCCTGCGCGACGTCACCCACGGAGAGACCTTCGGTGGCAATCGGATCGCCGTACTCCCCACTCGGGTGGAGCAGGGTGGCGACGCGGCTCCTCGGGTAGATCCACGCAGTCTGAACTGCAGTAGCGGGGAACTGCTGCGCCTCGCCCCGGGTTGGCGACGCTCTGCGCCCGGACGTACACTCAAACCGCGATCGGCAACGGGGGAGCGCATATGTCCGGACCTTTATCGGGTCTTCGCGTGGTGGAGCTGGCGGTTGCCATCCAGGGGCCGGCTGCGGGTCTGCATTTCGCCAACATGGGCGCCGATGTGATCAAGGTGGAGCCGCCCGCCGGTGATGCGAGCCGTTATGGCAAGGGCATCAACAACCCCTACACGCTGGAAGTGCCCGGCTCACAGTACATCGCTATGAACAAGGGCAAGCGGTCCGTCACGCTCGACGTGCACACGCCGCTCGGCCAGGAAGCCATGCACCGCCTGCTCGCCTCCGCAGACGTCTTCCTCACCAACTACCGCGCATCGGCGCTCACCCGCATGGGTCTCGATCTCAACATGCTGGTTGAACGCTACCCGCAGCTGGTGGTGGGACATGCCAACGGCTTTGGCCCCCGCGGAGACGATGCGGACAAGGCCATGCTGGACGGTGCTGCCCAGGCCCGCGGCGGCCTGGTGAGCCTCACCGGTATGCCCGGCGAGGCGCCGGTCGTGCCGGGTGCCGCGGTCGCCGATCACACAGGGGCGATGCAGCTGGCGCTTGGCATCACCACCGCGCTGGTCGCGCGCGCCGCCACCGGACGTGGTCAGCTCGTGGAAACCTCATCTCTCGGCGGGCAGCTCTGGCTGCAGATGTGGGAGCTGCAGCACTCCGCGCTCACCGGCGTGCCGCTCTCCCGCGAAGGTCGCCACCACCCGAACATCCGCAGTCAGTACGGTATCTACGAGACCGCCGATGGTGAGCATCTCATGTTCGTCACCGCCCAGACTGAGGAAGCCTGGTCGAACTTCTGGATCTTCCTGGAACGTCCGGACGTGCTGCTGCTCGAAGCCTGGAACTCACCGGCCAAGCGGCTCGGGTTCGAAGGATCCATGGACGGGCTCGCGGAGATCCGGGCGCACATGCAGGATGCCATCGGCACCAGGACCATGGCGGAGCTCGAGTCGTTCCTTTATACCCAGCCGGAGATCATCTGGGAGCGGGTGCGCGATCATGCCGCCGTGCTCACGGATCCACAGAACCTGGCGAACGGCTACATCACCGAGATCGAGCTCCCGGTCGCCGGAACCGTCAAGACCACCGGTCCGCTCATGCACTTTTCCCGTACCGAGCCGCCTGCTACGCGCCGGCCGCCAGTGCTCGCTGAGGATACGGAAACGGTCCTGGCGGAGCTTGGGTTCGACGGCGAGGAAGTGCGCTCGGTGCTCGAACACGCCGAGGGCGTGCGCAACGAGCTGCTGGCGCTGCTGCAGCAGACAGGCTGAGCGACTTCGTCAACGGTCCGCGACCGGAACGTCTCCGCCATATCCCACCAGTATCAGAATCACCAGCGTGAAAATCGCCAGCATCGTGATGGTATCCAGCGCGCCCAGGGTATGGTCCTCCTCGATCAGCGCGATCAGCACGTAAAAAGTGGGAAAGAGCAGCACGAACAGAAGCACGTTGGACGGCGTGAAGGCGAGCGGCAGGTCGACGTGCTCAATGGCCAGCACGCCCTGGTAGACGGCGATGGCCAGCAGTGTGAACGGCAGCACCATGAACATCACCTGGGTGATGCCGCCGAAGGCATTGGCGAGCGCGATGCCGTACTGCTTCTTGCGATGCGCGCGCCAGAGAATCACGTACTCGCTCATGCCTGCGAAGGCGGCGAGGCACACGGCGGCGGCGATGGGGTTCAGAGCCAGCTCGTCGATGGCGGTGTGCGCAAACTCGGACACCCGCTCGCCGCCGACGAATGCGAACAGCGCGCCGATGACGAACAGCATGACGATGTGGGCGAGGGATGTGCGCCTGACCTGATCGTAGGCCTGTGCCCGGCGGGCCTCGATTTCTTCCGCGCCGAGCTCGAGTGCCGCCTGCACACGGGCTTCTTCCGAGGCGTAGCCGCGGATCAGACGTGAAAGATAGACACCGAACACGCAGAGCATGATCACGGCCAGCACGGCGAGATCCACCGCGACGAACGCCTGCTTGCTGTGGCCACCGGTGGAGAACACCAGCATGACGAGCCCGATCACGGAGCCGATGCCCGCACCGGCGATCAGCAGCTGGGTGCCGATCTCGGTAATAGCCGCCGGCATCAGGAAGCGTCCCTTCTGATCCTTCGGCAGGAAGTAGGAATAGACGCTGAACACCAGCGCGTTGTTGTAGATCGTCACCAGCGCGATCACCAGCGCGGCGAGCGGACTTACCGGGATCACGAACGCGATGACCACGAGCTCAGGCAGGGTGGCCACGATTTCTGCCACCGTGCCTGCCACATAGTGGTCCCACAGACGGCGGGCGGCGAGCCGTTCGGTGGCAGTGACCAGCGCTTCGCAGGCCACCTCGATGAACAGCAGCCCGGTGACCAGTGAAAGGATGGATCGCAGCGCAGCCGGCAGCTCGAAGCCGAAGGCTTCCAGGGGTACCACCGCGACCCACAGCACAACCGCGACCACGAGCACGCGCATCCACGGTGGGTAACCGCGCCAGAGCAGATGGGTGGGCATGCCGAACAGGCGGGTTGCCTGCCGGTGCGGATCCAGCCCGGCACGGGCGAGCTGCTGGTTGTCGGCCGATGCCCGGTCTGCCGGTGTTTCGCTGCTCATGGCCGCCACTCCGGGCGCTTCTGAAGTCGACGGGAAAAGGTACGCGAATCCCGTTGTGGTGTCACAGCGGCCCGATTTGTGCCTGAAGTCCGATCCGTGGGCGTTGTTGCCCGAAAAGTGAGCACCAGGTCCAGTTTTCGATGAGTCCGATACTTATCCTGCGCGGAATAGACCGCTGGCAGGAACATGGAGGCCGAAGCCATGCGTACCCTGATGATCATGCTCCTTGTGGTGTTCGCTGCCTCGTTGGCAGCGGCCGAT
>QJYB01000118.1 GCA_003247835.1 Gammaproteobacteria bacterium
GAAGTACTTCGGTACCGAAGCGCAACCCAACCTGCCCGCCCGCTCCGCTTTTCAGGTGGCGGGACTGGCGGCGCCCGGCATGCTGGTGGAAATCGAGGTGGTGCTGGCCCGTCCTTGACATATCTACTCACGGAACCCGCCTGCTGAGCGGATAAAAAAAAGGGCGTCTTGCGACGCCCTTTTCTTCAGGTCGACTGAAAGTCGAATCAGTCGAAGTTGGCCTGCAGCCGCACGTACCAGAAGCCACCGTTGATGCCCCAGTGTGAGGAATCGGTGTACTTCTCGCCGGAGTTGTCGGAGAAGTCCGGTCCGGCCGTATTGTACGCGTCTGCCGGCGCGTCCTTATCGAACACGTTGTAGGCACCCACGGCAATGGTGTAACGCTGCGCGAAGGTGTAGGCAGCCTCCGCATCGAACACCCAGCCGCCCTTGTAGCAACCGTCTTGCGTGCAATCCACGGTGTAGGTCGTGCCGCCATCCACGTAGGTCGGATCATCGCTGTAGTTGCCGGTGGTCCAGTCATCGTAGTAGTTGGCACGGAACAGGACGCGGAAGTCACCAATCAGATGATTGATACTGAACGTGCCCCGGTTGCGCGGGTTGTACTGCTCGAGCTCGAGCAGCCGGTCACGGGAAACTTCCTCGCCTGCGTCCTTGACCGTGGTCTTGGTCCAGTTCCACGCCGCGGAGAAGTTGGTGATGCCGATGTTGCCCCAGTCCTGCACGTAGGTGGCGACGAAGTCCACACCCTCGGTATCGGTCTTGAAGTCGTTGGTGAAGAAGGACACCGAGGACAGGTCCGCGGCGCCGCCCACACCCAGCACGACCAAACAGTCTGCCACCAGCAACCCGTCACAGCCCACACCTGAAGGTGCCAGGGTGGAGGTGATGTCGATGCTGCCGGTCTGAGCGATCCGGTCATTGAGCTTGATCTTGAACCAGTCCACCGTCACGGTCAGGTTGTCCGTGAGGTCCCAGGCCACACCCAATGTGTAGTTGTCCGCCGTTTCTTCTTTCAGCGGCTCGGCACCGAGCAGCTCCGCCACCGGGTTGGTCGGCGGAATCTGCCCACGCTGCTGCAGCTGACCGTCCTCCACCACCGTGGACACCTTGGTCACGTTGGACTGACCCGGTGTCGGGGCCCGGAAGCCGGAGCTGATGGAGCCGCGCACCGCGAAGCTGTCGGTGAGGGCCCAGCGGGCCGCCAGCTTGCCGTTCAGCGTGTCACCGAAGTCCTGGAAGTCCTCGTAGCGCAGCGCAGCGTTCAGCGTCACGCCTTCGATGATATCCGTGTCGAAATCGGAGTAGACGGCCCAGTTGGACCGATCCCAGACGCCCTGCTGAAGCGGGCTGAAGCCGGCGAAGCCGTGCGCGCCCACGGACAGCCCCACCATCTGGGTATAACTCCCGTCCCCATTCTGGGCGTAGTAGTTACACGTGTCGTCCGGATCGCCCTGTAGGCAGGTCAGGACACCACTGCCGTCGTCCACGTTGGGAACGCCGGCCTGGAAGGCATAGGGGCCTGATTCCCAGGACGGAATGTCGCCGATGTCGATTCGGAAGCTCTCCACCCGGTACTCGGCGCCGAAGGCGATGTTGAGATCCGAGTAGAAGGCATCCACCGCCAGCGGGTAGACGAAGTCCAGGTTGTAGCTCTGATCGAACTGGGTGTAGGAGCCGAGCTCGAAGGCGGTCGGGGACTCGTTGCCAAGCGACGGGTTCCAGGTGTTGCTGATCCGGTAGTCCGACTTGTTACGACCCAGGTTGATGCTGGCGTCGTAGGACAGGCCGCTGTCGAGCTCACCACGCACACCGAGCACTCCGGACATGTCGTAGATGCTGCCGCCGAAGGACGGGGTGTAGCCACCGGGATACAGGTTGTTGGCGACCCAGCAGTTGCCGGGCAGCGCGGCCAGCGCAGCATTGTCCGCATCCACGGCCGCCTGATCCGTCGGCGTACCACCGGGGCTCTCGAGCGCCGGACAGTTCGAGACGTAGCCGCCGGTGCCTTCGCCGGGGAAGTTCAGGTCGATGATCGCACGGGTACCGCCGCTGCCGCCGCTGGTGAACACACCGCTGCGCGCATTGGGGTTCCGGTAGAAGAAGCCGCCGTCCACCTTGCGCTCGGCGTAGTTACCGAAGCCGTAGACGGTCATCTTCTCCGTCACGTCGATGCCGGCGTTCAGGAAGAAGGCCCAGTCGTCGCGGATTTCCGGTGAGCCCCAGATCTGCGCCGGCTGCTTCACGTCCGTGTTGCCGGTGTCGATGAGCGCCTGGGCGTCGGTACGCGGCAGGCTGCGGCTGGTGGCATCCTTCTCGACCCACTGCAGGGTCGCGTTGGCAAAGCCATCCGGCCCGAGCGGCGCACCCCAGTTGATGCCGAACTGCTTGGAAGCCCCGTCCTTCTCGTAGAACTTGCCGTACTTGCCGTCGAAGGTGAGGCCCTGAGCGTTGTCCTTCGTCACGAAGTTGATCACGCCGGCGATGGCGTCCGAGCCGTACTGGGCGGCCGCACCGTCGCGCAGCACCTCAACGCGGTCGATGGCCAGCGCGGGAATCCCCGCCACGTCAGGGCCCTGGGAGCCGGCTGCCAGCGAGCCGCCGAGCTCGGCAATGACCGAGGCACGGTGCAGACGCTTGCCGTTGACCAGGATCAGTGTGTCGTCCGGCGGCAGGCCCCGCAGGTTGGCCGGGCGCGTCAGCGTCGCGGCGTCGTCGATCGAATTGTTGCCGACGTTGTAGGACGGCAGCAGATTTCTCAGCAGCTCGTTCATGTCGGATGAACCCTGCTGTTCGAGCTCCGTGCCGTTCATCACGTCGACGGGCACGGGGGAGTCGGTGGCTGTGCGGCCGGCGCGGCGCGAACCCACGACGACCACTTCTTCGATGCTCTGTGCGCCTTCCTGTGCCAGCGCTACCGGTACGGCAACGGGTGGAAAGAGCAGCGCACCGATGAGCGCGACTCTTGTCAGCGAGCCTTTCGATTCACTCATACGTGTAACTCTCCAGTTAATTCAGGCGCTTACGCGCCTACTCTCTCTCGTTGTCAGCTCGTTTGGGGAGCACTTTCGAGGCGGCCCACTCTGTCAAACAACAGAACGGAAATAGACCCCTACACCCCCTCACGGAGTTGACCCGGGCGGGAGATTAACTCATCGGGAAACGAATCGAAACATGTTCAGAAACAAACGGTAACAGCCTCAAACGACCGGGAATGCTCCCGCGACCGGGAACGTCCCCGGGTTGAAATCGCCGCACGCCCACGCCAGAGTCGCGGCTCGTTCGTTCCGTACAGCAACCATGCACCAGCCCGTCCAGATCCAGCGACCGTTCATTTCCATCCGATGGCTCGTCATCGTCATGCTGGCCTTCCAGCCCGTGTGCGTCCTCGCCAGCGAGCACGCCAACGCAGACCTTGTGCTTACCAATGGCCGTATCTACACCGCGGACGCCGATCGTCCGTGGGCAGAGGCAGTGGCCGTCGGCGGCGAGCGCATCATCGCCGTGGGCAGCGCCGCCGAGGTGGCGGCCACCATCGACGGCGACACCCGGGTGATCGATCTCCAGGGCGCGTTCGTAAGTCCGGGTTTCAACGATGCCCACGTGCACATGGATGCCACCGGCATGCTGCTCACCGGCGTCAACCTGCTGGACGTGCACGAAGCCGTGGCGTTCGCCGAGCGGATTCGCGGCGCCACCGGACGACTGCCGCCCGGCAGCTGGATCGTCAGGGGAGACTGGGGCGCCTATGAGCAGTGGGGGCAGGGTTCCAGCGGCCAGAGCGGCTCCGGCGCCACGGCAGCAGCCGGTCCCTTCACGCCCGATCGACGGCTGATCGACGACTTCACCACCGAGCATCCCGTGCTGGTGAATCGCTTCGACCGCAGCATGTTTCTCGCCAACGCGCTGGCCCTCGCGCTCGCCGGCATCGACGAGGACACGCCGGACCCGGTGGGTGGAGAGATCGAGCGGGATGCAACAGGCCGGCTCACCGGCATCCTGCGCGGCAGCGCCGTGGATCTGGTGCAGAACGTCATTCCGCCCATGCCCTTCGACCAGCGCCTGGTCGGCGTGCGCGCCGTGCTGAAGGAGGCCCGAGAAGGCGGCGTGACCACTATTCAGGATCTGAGCAGCGCGGAGCAGCTGCGCGCCTATCAGGTCGTCAAAGCAGCGGGTGAGCTCACGGCACGCATCATGATCCGACCGAACATCTTCCAGGTGGATCACGTTGCGGCGCTGGGACTGACCCGCGGTTACGGCGACGACTGGCTGAAACTCATCGGCTACAAGGGCTGGGTGGACGGCATCATGGGTAACTCGAGCGCCATGTTCTTCACACCCTACGACCACGATCCGGACAATCGCGGCGCGCTGCGACCACCCATGCTGCCCGAGGCGGAGGAAGGCGCCGCCTTCAGCATGACGGCGGCCGACCACTACACCAAGTGGCCACCAGGCAACATGGAGCACCTGATCGACGCGTGGGTGGATACCGGGGTGCCTCCGCACATCCATGCGATCGGCGATCTGGGCAACCGCATCCTGCTCGACATCTACGAGCGCGTGCTCACCAGCCGCAACCTGGTGGGTTCCGACCACCGTTGGCGCGTCATCCACGCCCAGGTGGTGGCCGAAGAGGATTTCCCCCGGTTCGGTGCCCTCCACCTGGTGGCCGAGGTGAATCCCTACCACGTCTCCGACGACATGCGCTGGATGGAGGAACGCATCGGCGCGAAGCGATCGGAGGGCGCCTATGCCTTCCGCAAGCTGAAGAACGCAGGAGCCGTGCTCATTTTCGGCAGCGACTCCCCCGGCACCAACGCCGCCCGTTATTACCTGAGCCCCGTTTACGGTCTCTATGCTGCCGTCAGCCGGCAGACGCTGAGCGGCGAACCCGCGGGTGGCTGGTTCCCCGATCAGCGGCTCAGCATCGAGGAGGCCATGGACGCGTACACCCGCGCACCGGCCTGGGCATCCTTCGAGGAAGACATCAAGGGCACGCTGACGCCGGGGAAGCTCGCGGACATCGCCGTGTTCGATACCGACCTGATCGCCGCCGGTCACGAAGCCCCCGCCCGACTGCTCGATGCCCGCGTGCTCTACACCATCGTCGGCGGACGCGTCGTCTACGAGGCGCAATAGGTAGTGACGGACGCCTCCGACGAGCTGCCGGATCCGGATGTGCCCGAAGAAGCGGTCACGTTCCAGTTCGTGCGTGCCCGCGGTGCAGGCGGCCAGCACGTCAACAAGGTGTCCTCCGCCGTTCAGCTGCGCCTGAGCCTCGGCCGCACGACCCTTCCGGAAGCCGTGAAAGCAAGGCTGCGGCGACTGGCGGGATCGCGGCTCACCGGCCAGGACGAGGTGCTGATCTTTGCCGACGGCTACCGCTCCCAGCTCCGCAACCGGGAGGCTGCGCTGGCGCGGCTCGCCGAGCTGGTCTCAGCCGCCCGCACCGCGCCGAAGAAACGCGTGGCCACGAAACCTTCCCGGGCGCAGAAGCAGGCGCGTCTGCACACCAAGAAGCGTCAGGGCGAAACCAAGAAGCTCAGAGGTAAACCCCGCCTGGATTGAAGCACGGCACCTGGCGGTCGCCTCGCGGTCTGCGATAATGCCGCAGCCGACACCAACCACACTCCCAGCCATGTCCCAACCGGCCGCCAAGGCGGCGAAGCAGATCTTCGGTTACCGCCCCTACTGGGCACACCGACTCACTCCCGCGCCCGTCCTGCCCATGACGCGGGCGGAGATGGACGCGCTCGGCTGGGACGCCTGCGACATCATCCTCGTCACCGGGGATGCCTATGTGGACCATCCGAGCTTCGGCATGGCCATCGTCGGGCGGTTCCTGGAAGCCCAGGGCTTCCGGGTCGGCATCATCGCCCAACCGGACTGGACGGACACCCGCGCATTCGAGGCACTCGGTGCGCCCGGCCTCTTCTTCGGCGTCACCGCGGGCAACATGGACTCCATGGTCAACCGCTACACGTCCGACAGGAAGATCCGTCGCGACGATGCCTACACGCCCGGGGGGGTGGGCGGGAAGCGGCCGGACCGCAGTGTCATCGTCTACAGCCAGCGATTGCGTGAAGCCTACCGGGGTGTGCCCATCGTCATCGGCGGCATCGAGGCGAGCCTGCGGCGTATCGCCCACTTCGATTACTGGTCGGAGAAGGTGCGCCGCTCGGTGCTGCTCGACGCCAAGGCCGACGTGCTGCTCTACGGCAACGCGGAACGGGCGCTGGCCGAG
This sequence comes from Gammaproteobacteria bacterium, assembly GCA_003247835.1. Lineage (GTDB taxonomy): Bacteria > Pseudomonadota > Gammaproteobacteria > Pseudomonadales > Azotimanducaceae > SZUA-309. The sequence goes on from QJYB01000118.1 coordinate 6,248, forward strand.
CTCGCTCACCGGCTCGCCAGGGGCGAGCCCATCGGTGAGATCACCGATCTCCGGGGCACGGTCTTCACACGCAGATCGACGCCGGCGGGCTGGATCGAGATCGACTCCACCCACCTGGACAGTCCCGGGCGGCTGAATCCGGCGGAAGATCCGTATGCGATGGTGCCGACGACGGCCCCTGCAGCGGAACGCACCCGCGATGAACCCGATATTCCCGACGTGCAGGTGGTTCGTTTCGTGCGCAACGTGAAGACGGCGGATCGGGAGCGCAGCGTCATCCGCCTGCCCGACTATGCTGCGGTGCGCGAGGATCCCGTGCTCTACGCCCACGCGTCGCGCATCCTGCATCTGGAGAGCAATCCGGGAAATGCCCGGGCGCTCGTGCAGCGACACGGTGACCGGGACGTCTGGCTGAACCCACCACCCCTGCCGCTCACAACGAAGGAGATGGACCGGCTCTACGAGCTGCCGTACACGCGCCGGCCGCACCCGAGCTACGGCGATGCGAAGATTCCCGCCTACGAGATGATCCGATTCTCGGTGGCCATTCAGCGCGGCTGTTTCGGCGGCTGCACCTTCTGCTCCATCACCGAGCATGAGGGCCGCATCATTCAGAGCCGGTCCGAAGACTCCGTGCTCAGGGAGATCGAGACCATCCGCGACGAGGTGCCCGGCTTCACCGGCGTGATCTCGGATCTCGGCGGGCCGACGGCCAACATGTACCGGCTGGCCTGCAGGGATCCGGCAATCGAGGCGGCCTGCCGCAAGCCGTCCTGTGTCTATCCGGGTATCTGCCCGAATCTCAACACCGATCACGGCCCGCTGATCCACCTTTATAAGAAGGCACGGGCACTGCCGGGTATCAAGAAGGTGCTGATCGCCTCCGGCGTCCGCTACGACCTGGCGGTGGAATCTCCGGAGTACGTAAAGGAGCTCGCCCAGCACCATACCGGCGGTTACCTCAAGATCGCGCCGGAAGCGCTCTCGGAAGGGCCGCTGTCGAAGATGATGAAGCCGGGCATGGACAGCTACTACCGGTTCAAGGAGCTGTTCGACCGTTTCTCCGCCGAAGCGGGCAAGGAGCAGTACCTGATTCCCTACTTCATCGCCGCTCACCCCGGCACCACGGACGCGGACATGCTGGAGCTGGCGCTCTGGCTCAAGGCCAACGACTTCCGGGCCGACCAGGTGCAGGCCTTCCTGCCCTCGCCCATGGCCACCGCCACGGCCATGTACCACAGCGGCAAGAACCCGCTGAAGAAGATCCGCCGTGACGGCGAGGCGGTTGTGGTTCCCAAGGGGCTCCGGCAGCGTCGTCTGCACAAGGCGTTCCTGCGCTACCACGATCCGGAGAACTGGCCGCTGCTGCGCGACGCGTTGAAGCGCATGGGTCGCGCCGATCGGATCGGCAATGGCAAGAAGCATCTGGTGCCGAGCTTTCAGCCGGCGGGCACCGGCCGCAGCGGTGAAGGCCGGCGACGCGGCCAGTCCCGGTCGGCTGCGGGACAGAAGTCGTTCCGCACCCAGCACGCCCGGTCCGAATCCACCGATGCGGTGACCGATCCCGCTTCACCTGCCAAACCCCGCAGCCGCAAGCGGACGAAGTCCGGACCCCGCCGTTAACCGTTCTGTCGCGGAATGACGCTGGTGGTGAGCCGGGCCAGGCACAACTTCCGGCCTGCCTCGTCGATGATGTCGATTTCCCAGAGATGACCGCTGCGCCCGAGATGCGCGGGACGCGCGGTGCCGGTCACGCTGCCCTCCGTCGCGCCACGCAGGTGATTCGCCGACAGCGCCGTACCGACCGCCAGGAACCTGTCCGTATCGATGACGGCCATGGCGGCGGCGCTGCCCAGAGTCTCGGCGAGCAGCAGTGACGCGCCGCCGTGCAGCAGGCCGTATGGCTGCCGCGTACGGGCATCCACGGGCATGGTGCCACGGATGAAATCGTCTCCCACCTCGACGATCTCGATGCCGAGTGCCGAGCAGGCCGTGTCGCCGTGGATGCGGTTGAGGAACTCGGGCGTCGGCCGCTGGTGCCAGATGCTGCTCATCGACGCGCCCTATGGCGCCCATCGGCCTGTAATTTTTTTCGCTTCATCGACGCGCCACCTGATCCCGGCTGAAGCCGGCGATGCGTTTGTAGGAATCGGCGATTTCCCGGAGCTCCGCTTCCGAAAAGTGGTCGTGGATATCGTCGAATCCGTCTGGACAGCGCTCCTCGACGAGCCGCAGGACGATTTCCGGCCCCGTGGCCCGGTTGGTCAGGGTCAGTGCCCGCGTCGGCTCGAGACGCTCGGCTTCGTAGTCCGTGAATGCCTTTGTCACGTTCCCGTTTGCGGCGAGCGCCCGCTCGAGGGCTACCGCGTCCAGCACACCCTGTGACGCACCGTTCGAGCCGTTGGGTCGCATGGCGTGGGCGGCATCACCGAGCAGCGTGATGCGCCCGAACGACCAGCGCGCGACCGGATCGCGATCCACCATGGGAAACTCCCAGCAGACCTCCGCCCGCTCGAAGAGGTCGGGCACGTCCAGCCAGTCGAACCGCCAGTCCTGAAAGTGATCCAGAAAGTCCGCCTTGTTGCCGACCCGGTTCCAGTCACCCTTGTTGGCAGGCAGCTCCCTGGGTATGGCCAGCTCGGCGATCCAGTTGATGAGCTGCCGCGACTCGTCCACCCGGCCAATGGGATAGATCACCGCCTTGCGTTCGTCGTTGCCGATCATCACCATGGTCCGGCCGTCCGCAAACGGCTCGCTCACCGTCACACCACGCCAGAGCACCTGGCCCGCATAAACCGGATTGCCCTCGTCGGGATAGAATCCGGCACGCACCGTCGACATGATGCCATCCGCACCCACCAGGCAGTCGGCACGCACCGTGTCGAGGACCGCACCCGTATCCGGATCGGCAAAACGGGCCGTGACTCCAGCTTCGTCCTGATCCGCGGCGACGAACCTGTGCCCCGTCACCACCGACCCGGCGCCGAGCCGGTCCCGTACCGCTTCGAGCAGGATCATCTGCAGCTCACCGCGGTGAATGGAGTACTGCGGGCAGGGATAGCCCGCATCGAGACCCCGTGGCTCGGACCAGATGGTCCTGCCGTCCTTGGCGTGATAGCGCAACGATCCGGTGAGGATGGCCTTATCCTCCAGCGCCGCCTGAAGCCCCAGGTCGATGAGTTCTCTGACCGAGTGCGGCAGCAGGTTGATGCCGACCCCCAGGGCACGCAGCGTCCTCACCGACTCGTACACCCGCACCCGGCATCCGCCGCGGTGCAGGGCGAGCGCCGTCGTCAGGCCGCTGATGCCCGCACCGACGATGACCACGTCGTGCGCTGATTCCGTCGTCAAGCTCGCCTCCGCCTCACATTCCCGCGTCCGTGTCCGTGTTCTCTTCACCCGCCTCAGCGCTGGCGCATCAGGCCTTCCTGCATGGTGGACGCCACCAGTGTGCCGTCCGCGGTGAAGATCATGCCCCGATTGTAGCCCCGTGACTGGGATGCGGACGGAGAGTCCAGTGCGTACAGCAGCCACTCGTCCACCCGCCAGCGGGTGACGGGCCTGGCGTGGAACCACATGGCGTGGTCCAGGCTCGCCATCTGCATCCTCTCCCGCACCATCACGTCCCGGTGCGGCAATCGGGCGGTGCCGAGCAGCGCATTGTCCGACTCGTACACAGCGAGACAGGCATGCAGCACCGGATCGTCGGGAACCGATCCGTTCGCCCGGAACCACATATCCTGGTACGGCGGCTGCGCCTCGCTGCTCGACAGCCGCTTGTGGTCGTGCCGCCAGCCGAGGAACGCCCAGGTACGCATCTCTTCCGGCACCATGGCCTCCGTCGGCGGCTGGCGGGGCGGCATGTCCACCTGATGGGCGAGCCCCGGCTCCTCCACCTGGAACGACGCGTCCATGTTGAAGATCGCCTGGCCGTGCTGAATCACCACCACCCGGCGGGTGCTGAACGAGCGGCCGTCGCGGATCGGTTCAACGTCGATGAGCGCCGGCACCGCCGGATCTCCGGGACGCAGAAAGTAGCCGTGCAGCGAGTGCACGAACCGGTCATCGGCAACCGTGTAGGCGGCCGCGCGCAGCGCCTGGGCCATGATCTGCCCGCCGTATAGCCGGTGCTCCCGATCCTGCGGGTGAAAGGCGCGGAACAGGTGTTTGTCGATCCGCTCGAGCGTCAGGAGCTCGAGCAGTTCTTTCAGCGCCGGGCTCGTGGGGGTGCCCATTCCTTGATTCCGATCCCGAAAAAGGGTTGGAATCCTAAGCGAAGCGCGCTTCTCAATCACCCCGAGCAACCGAGACGATGTCAGATAACGCCAGCAAGACCGAAGCCGATCCCGACCGACGTCCCCGGGTGGTGATCGCCGGTGGTACCGGTTTCATCGGTCGCCGGTTGTCCGCCGTACTCGGCGGGTCAGGACACGACGTGGTGGTGCTGTCCCGCGCCGCCGCGCGGCCGCCCGTGGGACCCGTCCGCTTCGTCACCTGGCAGGGGGTTCCGGCCACGGGCGATGACGCCTGGAAAGGAGAGATCGAAGGCGCCCGGGCGGTGATCAATCTCTGCGGCGAAACCATCGGTGGTCCCCGCTGGACGGAGGCGCGCAAGGCGGCGCTCATCGAATCGCGGGTGGCGCCCACCGCGGCGCTGGTGGACGCGGTGAACGGTGCCCGGCATCCGCCGTCGGTCTTCGTTCAGGCATCCGGTGTCGGTTACTACGGCACCGGCGAGCGCACAGTTACCGAGCAGAGTCCCGCGGGCGAGGATTTCCTCGCAATGCTGGCTGTCCGGTGGGAGGCGGCGTTGGCGGAACTGCGCCCGGACGTCCGACCGGTGATCGCCCGGCTGGGGGTGGTACTCGGACGCACCGGCGGCGCGCTCGCGCAGATGCTCGTGCCGTTCAGACTGTTCGTCGGCGGCCCGATCGCCAGCGGCCGCCAGTGGTTGCCCTGGATTCACCTGCACGATGCCGCCGCGATACTCGCCGGCTTCGTCGACGATGTGGAAGCCAGCGGTATCTACAACGTGGTGGCACCCCAGGCGGTGCGGAACTCGGAATTCGCCGCCGCCGTAGGCGACGCGCTGCACCGGCCGACCTTCATGTTCACTCCGCGGTTTCTGCTCAACGCTCTGCTCGGTGAGCAGGCGACCCTGCTCTGCGACGGCCAGCACGTCGTCTCGGAGCGCCTGAGCGGGTTTCCCTTCACCTACCCCACCCTGGCCGAGGCGCTCGACAACCTCACCTGACGCCGAGGGCCGGCCGGATCGCGCGGGCTATACTCGGCCCGACCAAGGAGGAGCGATTCCATGACCCGACCTGTCGACGATCCGGATCCGGAAGGCCTGCGGCTGCCCGTCAAGATCGACACCACGTCCAACGGTGAGTTCGTTCCCGTGCCCCTGTCCCGAGCCAATCGCGAAGCCAACCGTCGGGCACTGGAGGCAGCCACGATGAATGCGCGCCGGACGGGACAGAGCCGGCGGCGCTTTCTGACGACCAGCGCGGGTGTGGCGACCACGCTGCTCGCCATGAACGAGGTCAACGCGGCCAGCGGGGCAACGGCCGGTTTCTTCGACATCGCAAAGGAGGCCGCGCTCGATCCGGCCCTCGCCGCCGCTACGGTGGACGGCAACGAGTTCATCTTCGACGTGCAGGGCCACTACGTGGACCCGACCGGATCCTGGTTGAGGCAGGTGCCGGAGTTCGCCAGACCGTTCTCCGAGATGCCCAAGGCCAACTGCGAGCTCAACTATCCCGGTGACCCGACATCGTATCTCGACTGCCTGGGACCGAAGGAATTCATCAAGGACGTGTTCCTCGATTCCGACACCGATCTGATGGTGCTGTCCTTCGTGCCTTCCACCGCGGATGGGGAGCCGGTGACCATCGAAGCCGCCGACGCCACGCGCCAGATCGTCGACGAGCTGGAAGGCAGCAAACGCCTGCTGCTGCACGGCCGCGTCAACCCCAATCAACCCGGCGATCTGGAACGCATGGACACGCTGGCGGAGACCTGGAACATCTCGGCGTGGAAGACCTACACCCAGTACGGACCCGAAGGCAGGGGATACTACCTCTCCGACGACGTGGGGCTCGCGTTCATCGAGAAGGCCCGCAGCCTGGGCGTGAAGGTGATCTGTGTTCACAAAGGTCTGCCGCTCGGCCGCAGCTCCTACGAGCACAGCAAGTGCACGGACATCGGTGTAGTGGCAAAGCAGTACCCGGACGTCGCCTTCATCGTCTATCACTCAGGCTACGAAGCGGGTCAGATCGAGGGACCTTATGCCGCCGCAGCGAGTGGCGTGGACACGCTTGTCAAATCCCTGCTCGACAACGGCGTAGCACCCAACTCCAACGTCTATGCCGAGCTCGGTAGCACCTGGCGCTTTCTGATGCGTGAGCCGGGACAGGCCGCGCACGTGCTCGGCAAGCTGCTCAGATACTGCGGCGACAGGAACGTGCTCTGGGGCACCGACTCCATCTGGTACGGCTCCCCCCAGGATCAGATTCAGGCGTTCCGGACCTTCCAGATAGACCCCGAGGTGCGGGAGAGCAACGGTTACCCGGAGCTCACACCAGCGCTGAAGGCCGGGGTCTTCGGCCTTAATGCGACGGTCCCCTACCGGATCAGCGCAGAGGAAGTGCGCCGGCACGCCGCTGCCGACCCGCTGGCCACTGCCCGGGTGGATTACCGGAGCGAACCGACGCCCCATTTCGGTACCTACGGACCGAAAACCCGGCGTCAGTTCTTCAGCCTGCTGGCGCGCAACGGCGGACAGCGCAGCTGAGCGCATCGACGCCGCTGGGAGAGCGGCGCGCGCCCGCGGTAGCGGTGGTCACGCATTCCAAATCAAGGAACGATCATGGAACGACTCTGCAGAATCCTGCTCCTGACGCTCATCCTCCCGGCAACAGCCGATGCGGCCTGCGATGACGACGACGACGACGGCCTCGACGTCGCCCTGGTGCTCTCCGGTGGCGGCGCGCTGGCGACCACCCATATCGGCGCCATCGAGGTCATCGAATCGCTCGGTATTCCCATTCACTGTGTGGTGGGCACGAGCATGGGTTCCGTGGTCGGCGCGCTCTATGCGTACGGCTACCGAGCCGCGGAGCTCCAGACCATCTTCCGCGATAGCCGCTGGCCGGAGATCTTCGCCGGCCAGGTGAATCGCGAAGACGAGCCGTACCTGCGCAAGGAGCAGGACGCGCTCTACTTCAGTGGCTACATCGCCGGCGTCGACAGGCAGGGTCTGCGACTGCCTGGTGGGTTCCGGCACATGGGCGGCCTGAAGACGTTCTACCGTCAGCTGCTCAGCAACGTGCCGGTCGAGTCGGATTTCGACAACCTGCCCATCCCGTACCGCAGCGTCGCCACCGATCTGGCCACTGGTCAGGCGGTAGTGCTCGGCGAGGGTGATCTGGTACTGGCCATGCTGGCCAGCATGGCGGTACCCGGAGTGTTCGCGCCCCGTGAGGTTGATGGCCGCATGCTGGTCGACGGCGGTCTCGCCGAGCAGCTGCCGGTGCAGACCGCGCGCGCCATGGGCGCCGACCTGATCATCGCGCTCGACACTACCGTCGAACCTCCGGTACCGGCACCGGACTGGTCCGCCGCCCAGGTCGCTCAGCAGCTCATCCGGCTGACCGTCTGGCAGAACTGGCTGGCGAGCCGCGCCGAGCTCACGGAAAACGACGTCCTGATCCGACCGGATCTGGACGGTCTCAGCACCTCGAGCTTCGGCCTCGCGGAGGTGGGTTTCCAGTCGGGACGCGAGGAAGCCCGACACTACCGGCAGGCACTGCTCCGCATCCGCGCGCTGGCCGCGCCCCAGCAGAAGGTGCAGCGTGACAGGAGCGTTCCCGCGCCCGTCAATCTGGTGCTGGAAAACAGGACCGTGCTCGACGACAAACTCATCGAGCGGAGATTCCACTACCGGCCGGAAGATTTTGCCGAGCCTGAGAAGAGCAGACGTAAGCTGGACGATCTGATGGCGTTCGGCGGTCTCCAGCAGGCAGACCTGGCGGTCGTCGACGACAACACTGCCCGGCTGGCCACACGGCCCCTCGACCTGGGCCGGAACCTGCTGAGCGCCGGATTCCGCGCCTCGAACAACCTGGAGGGCGACAGCACCTACGAGCTGCGAGGGCGATTCACACGCAGGCCCTTCGCCGGCAGCGGCAGCGAGCTGCGTATCTCAGCAGAGATCGGCACGGACATCGGCGTGCTGATGACCTACTACCACCCGCTGGGTCCGGAGAGCCGCTTTTTTCTCGAACCGTCCATCGGCTACGTCGGCGAGCAGATTCTGCTGGACTTCGAATCAGAGCGCCTCGGCGTGTTCTGGCGCCAGACAGCGGCAGCCCAGCTGCGTCTCGGCCGCGAGCTCGGTGACTGGGGCGTGCTCGGCATCGATGCCATCGCCAATGCCAGCCGCATCCAGACCCAGGTCGCCATCGCCCCGCTCGGCGTCGACAAGGACCGTTTCTACGGCGCCGGAGCTTTCTTCGGCCTGGATACCCTCGACAGCACGGACTGGCCCGAGCGCGGCTGGCAGATCCAGGGGGAGTTCCAGTGGCTCGAGGAGCAGGAGACACACGGTGACAGCGACCGATACCGGTTCCGCCTGCTGAAACCCGTCTCTCTCGGCCGTTTCGGCGTGCTCTTCAAGGCGGAGAGTGAGGTCGTCGAGAACGACGCCGACAACCCCACCACCGTCCTGCGACTCGGCGGCTTCCGGCGGCTGACGGCCTACGGCGAGAATTCGCTGCTGTCCGACGACTACCAGATCGCCAGCGTCGAGCTGTACCGGCGGCTGAACCCGTCCACGGCCCTCGTCTCCGTACCGCTGTACATCGGAGCGCTGGTGGAATACGGCAACGTGCACCTGCAGCTGCTTGGCCAGGACATCGGCGGGCATACCGTGTCGTACAGCGCCTATCTCGGTATCGAGACCGCGCTCGGGCCGCTGTTTTTCGGCGGCGGCACGTCGGACGAATCCTCGACCCTGTTCCTGCACTTCGGGCGGTCGTTCTGAGCCCGGCCAGTGCGCTACCATACGCCGCCCGCCACCTCCAAGGATGAGGACCTGTCTCGATGAACAAGACGTTACCGGTCACCGCTCTGCTCAGCACGCTGCTGGTGCTCGCCGCCTGCTCCAGCAGCCCGTCGATCAGGAGTGACTTCGACTACAACCACGAGATCGATTTCACGCAGTACCGGACCTACGCCTTCATCTCCGATCATCCCATGGCGGTCAGTCAGGCTCAGGGGGCAGTCAGCCCGCTGCTGGAAGGACGCATCATGGAGTCGATCCGTATCGCCATGAACGCCAAGGGCTACAACGAGGTGAAGGACGCGGAGTCTGCCGACGTCGCCATCGGCTTCACCATCGGGACACGGGATCAGATCAAGGTGGATTCCTATCCGGCCAGCTACTCGGCCGGGTTCGCGCGCCGCGGCTACTACTACGGCTACGGCATGGGTACGGAAACCTACGTCCGCCAGTACACCGAAGGACAGCTGGCCATCGACGTCTTCGACGTCAGGAGCCACACGCCCGCTTTCCACGGCATCGCCAGCAAGCGGATCTCGGAGTCCGACCGCAAGGACCAGCAGCCCGTGCTGAACGCGGTCGCCGCCCAGGCACTGGCCGCGTTCCCCGCCACAGGCGGCAGCGTCGTCCCGAAGAGCTGATCTCGCCGGCTAGCGACGGAAGTCCGGCTGGGTCCGATCCAGCCGACGCAGCAGCGCCTCCCAGAGCAGATCGCGCACCGGCGTGACCCCGACGCCCGAGCCGAACAGCGCCGCGGTCTTCTCCATGATCTTGTCGGAGATGTGGATGAGTGGCGCATCGCCGGTTTCCGCCGCAACCTGGATCTCGCAGGCACGCTCGAGGTTGTAGAGCGCCTGAAAGGCCAGCGACACCGTGGCACCCACGGTGATCAGGCCGTGATTGCGCAGGATCATGTGCCGCGCCTCGCCCAGATCCGCCTGCAGACGGGGCGCCTCGGCCGGATCGAGCACCACGCCCTCGTAGTCGTGATAGGCGAGCGAGCCCGCGACGATCATCGACTGCTGCGAGACGTTGCGAAGCCCCTCGACGCGACTGGCCACCGCGGTACCGGCCACGGTGTGCACGTGCGCCACGCAGTTCACGTCCTGGCGCGCGCTGAGTATGGCGCCGTGGATGACGTTGGCCTCCGGCGAGATCTCGTAGTCGCTCTCCAGCAGCTTCTGCCCCCGGTAGTCGACCTTGAGCAGGCTGGACGCCGTAATCTCCTCGAAGAGCAGCCCGAACGGATTGATGAGGTAGGCCTCCTCACCCGGCACCCGGCAGGAGATGTGGGCGAGCAGCAGGTCGTCCCAGCCGTAGTCGGCGACCAGACGATAGAAAGCCGCGAGGTCCTGGCGCGCACACCATTCCGCCTCGCTGACCGACTTCCGCAGGTTGATCGTCATCGCACCCCATCCTTCCCCGGCACCATGCCGATTCTACCCCGCCCGCGCGCGTCTGCTCACGCGCCGGAACCGGGCTTTCCCGGAACCCGCAGACACGGTATTTTTTCCCGTTCGTTCGACTTCTGGCATCTCGGGGGACATTCATGAGCAGTATCTATCCCTGGAACTACGGCGACATTCTGGAGGCCATCGACGCCACGGTTCCGAAGGAAAGACCGGCATTCATTCACGGTGAGCGCATCATCACGTGGGGTGAGTTCGCCACACGCAGCAATAACCTGGCCCGGGCCCTGCTCGCAGGCGGGGCGGGTAGCGGCGACAAGATCGCCTTCTACCTGCGCAACTGCCCGGAGTACGGAGAGGGCATCGCCGCCGCGTTCAAGGCCCGTCTCACCCACGTGAACGTGAACTACCGCTACGTGGACCACGAGCTCGTCTATCTGCTCGACAACTCGGACGCCACGGTCGTGGTCTACGGCGCCGAGTTCACGGAACACGTCCGCCACATCCGCGGCAAGCTCCCCAAGGTGGCCCAGTGGATCGAGGTGAACGACGGCTATGCCGGCGAAGACGGCGCCGTCCGCTATGACGACCTGGTCACCGCAGGAGACGGCAGCCCGCTGGCCATGGAAAGATCCCCGGACGACCTGCTGTTCCTCTACACCGGAGGCACCACTGGAATGCCCAAGGGCGTGATGTGGCGACACCAGGACCTCTGGTGCGTGACCGGAGCGGGCGGCAATCCCCGGGCGGGTATCCCGCCGGCGCCGGATCTCGATACCTACATCAGACGTCTCAGTGGGGAGGCGCCGCCCGTGAACCTGCCCCTGCCACCCATCATGCACGGCACCGGTCTGCTCGCCGCCATCGGCGCCATGTCCCGCGCCGGCAGCTGTGTCACCCTGCCTGGTCGCAGCTTCGAGCCGGAGCAGGCGCTGGCCGCCATCGACCGGCACAAGGTCACGGCCGCCACCATCGTCGGCGACGCCTTCGCCCGGCCCATGCTGGAGGCGCTGGATGCGAATCCCGGCAGGTACGACATCTCCTCGCTCCGCGTGATCAGCTCCTCAGGCGTGATGTGGACCCGCAAGATCAAGGAGGGCCTCATCCGCCACAACCCGGAGCTGATGCTGGCGGACGGCTTCTCCTCTTCCGAGGCCATCGGTCTCGGCGCATCGATCACCACCCGTGAGGCATCCGTGGACGTGGCCAAGTTCACCCTCGGACCCACCTGCAAGGTCTTCGATGAGCATTTCCGTGAGGTCGGTGTCGGGGAATCCGGCATGGTCGGCGTGTCCGGCTTTCTGCCCATCGGTTACTACAAGGACGAGGAAAAGAGCGCCAGGACTTTTCCGGTGATCAACGGCGTGCGCTACTCCATCCCCGGTGACTGGGTGCGTATCGAGACGGACGGCTCACTCACCCTGCTGGGACGCGGCAGCAACTGCATCAACACCGCCGGTGAGAAGGTCTACCCCGAAGAGGTGGAGGAGGCGCTCAAGCACCATGAATCCGTCTCGGATGCACTGGTGGTGGGGCTGCCGGATGACAAGTGGGGTCAGTCCGTGAACGCCGTGGTCTCCCTGCACGACGGTTACGCGCTGGATGAGGTGGCGCTGAAGGACTTCGCCCGCCGGGAGCTGGCCGGCTACAAGCTGCCCAAGCGCATCCTCGCCAAGGACGACCTGGAGCGGGCTCCGAACGGCAAGGCCAACTACAAGCTGATCCGCGAGTACGCAGCGAAGCAGCTCGCCATCGAGCTCTGAGCGGCGCCGTCACGCGGCGCCAGGCAGCCTGACCCGCGTATCACCCCGCTGCCGGTAGGCGGCAGGCGTCAGCTCCGAATCGATGGCGTTGCGCATGGCCGCCATGGCCGGCCCCCTGAGCCGCGCCTTGGCGGCGGCGTGGGCGGCTGTGTCCAGTGCCATCAGCTGCCCGAGCCGATCGCCGAGCAGCGCGTCCAGCTCGCCGGCATCGACCACCTGGTCGAGTAAGCCGGCGCCGAGCGCCTCATCCGGCTCGAACATCTCACCCAATGTCACCGTCCGGCTGAGCCAGGCAGGATGCAGGCGGCTGCGCGCCAGCTCCACGGCAAACCCGGGCGGCGTGATCCGGATCGCGACCTCGTTCAGCCCCATTCTCCAAGGTCCCCGCGAGGCGATACGGAGGTCGCTGGCGAGCAGCAGAAAGGTTCCCATGGGAAAGGCATGACCTTCCATGACCCCAACCGTCGGCAGCGGAAAGGCCATCAGGCGCAGCGCCAGCTCCGCGCCGGTGCGCACCATCGCGAGGCTCCCCTCGGCGTCGTTGGCCGCAAACACCTTCAGATCGAAGCCGGCCGAGAAGATCCCCGGCCGACCTGAGCGCAGCACGACCACCCGGGCTTCGTTCCCGGCGCGGCTGAACGCGTCGTCGAGTGCTGTGAGCATCGCGATGGACATGACGTTCACCTTGCCATCGTCCATGGTGATGCGCGCCACACCATCCGACATTTCGTAGGTCACTGGGCCAGACATGACTGCCTCCGGTTCGATTGATCTGGACGCCAGCATTGACAGCTGAATTAGACCAGTCAACATAGTTTCCACGAGATGAGAGAACAGCTCGTTGCCGCGACCGCCGAAACACCGAAAACCCATCATCGACGCCTCCGTCACCCTGTTCCGGCGCCACGGCTACGGCGCGACCGGACTCAACGACATCGTCGAATGGAGCGGCGCGCCGAAAGGATCGCTCTATCACTACTTCCCGGGCGGCAAGCCGTCCATTGCCGTCGCGGCGGTTGAGGAGGCGGGACGTCGCGTCGTCGCCACGCTCGAAACGCTGGCTGCGGAAACCACCTCCACCGGCGAGCTGCTCTGCGCCCACGCCCGACTGCTGTCCCGCTGGATGGCGAAATCCGGATTCAGGGACGGCTGCCCGATGACCACCGTGCTGCTCGAGCTCACACCGGCCGACCGGTCGGTGAACGAGGCTGGACGGTCGGCCTACGACGCCCGCATCCGCATCCTGACTCAGAAGCTCCGCGCCGACGGTTTCGACGACGCGCGCGCCACGCGGCTGGCCTCGCTGTGTACGGCCGCGCTGCAGGGTGCGCTCATCGAGGCGCGGGTCCGGCGTACCGGAAAACCGCTGATGATCGCGGCAGAGGAGCTGTCTCGGATGCTCGAAGAATCCCTCAGGCCTCGAGCGCCTTCATGATCAGCGCCAGAGCCGCAGTGGCGTCGATGTGGAATGCCACATCGATCTGCGGAGTGACGTGCCGGGCGGCATGGCGCTGGTCGAATACCGTCATGCCCCGGGTGAGCGTGCCCGTGAGCTCCACCGCCGCAGGCAGCCGGTGGAACTCGAAAAGGGACGGGTGCGTGACGGCGAGCACCGCACAGGGATCGTGCAGAGCCGCCGCGGCGCGCCCCCGCAGCTCGGTCATGCGCCGGTGCAGGTAGGTGATCACCTCGGCGGCGAACCGCGCCCGGGACGTCGCCATGGCAGAGATCCGCTCGAGCAGTTCCGCCGAAGTCTCGACCTGGTGGGTGAGATTGAGCCCGCACAACCGGATGTGCGCACCGGAGCGGATCACCACATCCGCCGCTTCGGGATCCGCCCAGACGTTGAACTCCGCGGTCGCGGTGACGTTCCCGCCGGTGGTGCTGCCGCCCATGATGGAGATGCCGGCAAGTCGATCCGCAAACACCGGGTCCCGGCGGATCGCGTGTGCGACGTTGGTCAGCGGACCGATGGCGACCAGCCACAGGTCCGGATATCGCTGCGATGCATCGATCAGAAATCCCGCCGCGTCATCGCCACTCTGCGCCCGGCCCGGCTCCGGCAGGGTGACGCCGTTCAGGCCGGTCGCACCGTGGACGTGGGTGGCATGGGGAACCACACCATCGGCAGGCAGTACCAGCGGGCCATCGGCACCGGCATGAACGGGCACCTCGAGGTTCGCGAGGGTCAGCACCCTGAGTGCGTTGTTCGTCACGGCACCAAGTGGCGCGTTGCCACTCACCGTGGTCACGCCGACAACATCGCAAACGCGGCTGGCCAGCAGCAGCGCCAGCGCGTCGTCGTGTCCAGGATCGCAGTCGATGACGATCTTCACCCGAGAAGCAGTCGCCTCCGTCCTAAGCGACTGCGAAGCAGTCGCCTCCATCCTAAGCGACTGCGAAGCAGTCGCCGTTTCCTTTCCCATTCTTTATGACATCATAGGCGGTCATCATGGACCATCTTCAGGAATCTGCTGCCGCGCTGCTGCTCCGATCACCACGATTCTCGGTGACCCGGGTCATGGAGCTGCTGGATATCAGTGACGCCGAGTTCCGGGAACTGATCCAGAGCAATCCGCGGGTGTCCGAGCTCCTCGAGAAGCGCCGTCGCGGTGAGCTCGAAGTGGTGGAGCCCGAGCTGCGTACCTGCCCCGGTTGCCAGGATCTGTTCATTCCCTACGGCGGGGCACGCTGCTGTTCCGACGAGTGCACACGCATCACCCGCATTTCCGGGCGGCGTCGCTGAAGGTCCCCGGCAAGCTCACTCCCCGCCCCGGCTCGGGAACCAGGCGCTGTCCGTCAGCGCCCTGAGCACGTCCCGACGACAGAGCAGACCCACCAGCACGCCGCCGTCCACCACGGGGAACCGGCGATGCGACGATTCCACGAATCGCTCGGCCACGTCCATGAGACTGTCGTCCGGATGCACGGTCTCGAGGCTCCGTGTCATGAAATCACCCACGCTGCCGACGATCTCGTCGAAATATCCGGCCTGAGTTCCGACTCGGATGATGTCCCTTTCGGTCAGCATGCCGAGCAGCTGCCCGGCATCGTTCACTACCGGGAATCCCGAAAGGTCCTCTTCGACAAGGAGCCCGACGGCCCGCATGATTTCCATGTCCGGCGTGACCGTGCGCACTTCTGTCGTCATGTAGTCTCTCACCCGTCGCGGTTCCACCATGACGTCACCCCTTGGTCAGACTGCCGAAGTCGTCGAAATACACACTCTCCCGATCCACCCCCAGATCCTCCAGCATGGCAAGAACCGCGCTGCTCATCACAGGTGGCCCACAGAGATAGTACTCCGCTGATTCCGGACTCGGATGCCCTTTCAGATAGGCTTCGAAGACGTGCTTGTGGATGAACCCGGTAGCACCCTGCCAGCCGGAATCCGGTGCAGGATCCGACAGCGCCACGTGATAGGAAAAATTGGCGTGCTGCGACTCGAGTGTGCGGAACTCGTCGGCGTAGACGAGCTCCAGCTCGTTGCGACACCCATACCAGAGGCTGATCCGGCGACGACTCGACCGGCCGATGAGCTGGTCGCGGACGATGGCTCTGAGGGGAGCGATACCCGCGCCGCCGCCGATGAGGATCATTTCCCGGTCCGTGTCCCGTGCGTGGAACTCGCCGAAGGGACCGGACACCACAACCTCGTCCCCGGCCTTCAGCCCGAAGATCCACGACGACACCCTGCCGGGCGGCGTGTCGGGTGGCGCGGTCACCGGCGGCAGCGCGATGCGGACCACGAGCTGGATGACGTCAGATTCCACGGGTGGATTGCCGAGGGAGTAGGCCCGGGTCGTCGGCTCGGCGATGGTCACCGAATGCCTGAAGAGCGCGAGCCTTTCCCACTCGCCCCGATAGTCCGGGTCGATCTCGAACTCCCGGAACCGGACGGTACCCGCGGGCGCCTCGACGAGCACATAGTCGCCGGCCTCGAAGGTCAGCCGCTCCCCGTCCGGCAGACTCAGGCTGAGCTCGGTCAGATAGGTGGAGAGGTTCCGGTTCGAGACCACCCGGCAGCGCCAGCGGCCGGCTTCCAGCACATCCGCCGGGACCTGCACCGCGAGGTCATCCCGCACCCGCAGCATGCAGGCCAGTCTGAATCCCGCCGCCGCGTCCCGCCGGTTCACGTGCTGCATCTCCGTCGGCAGCAGGTGTCCACCGCCACGGGTGACCTGCACCCGGCACTGGCCACAGGTGCCGCGGCCACCACAGGCCGCGGGCAGGTGGATGCCCGCCGCATCGAGCGTTGCGAGGAGCGAGTCGCCCGACGTGACGGCCAGGTCGCGCTGCCCGTTCACCGTGATCGTCACCGGTCGTCGCAGCGTGAGCCGGCGACGGACCACCAGCACTGCGCCCGACAGCGCGGCCACGAGCATCGTGAACAGCATCATCGGCAGCAGGAAAGGTAGCGCGTAGGACAGCATATCAGGATGCCACGCCGGCCAGCCCGGCAAAGCCGAAAGCCAGCAGCCCGGCAATGATGAAGGCGAGGCCCAGACCTTCGAGACCGGCAGGGACGTCGCAATGACGCGTGCGCTCACGCAGCGCGGCAAACAGCACGATTGCCACGGCCCAGCCGGTACCCGAGCCGAGCCCGTAGGCCACACTCTCGGTGAACGTGTAGCTGCGCTGCACCATGAACAGCGTGCCGCCGAGAATGGCGCAGTTGACCGTCAGCAGTGGCAGGTAGATTCCCAGGCTCTGCTGCAGCGCAGGAGCGTAGCGGTCGAGCACCACGTCGAGAATCTGCACCGTGGCAGCGATTACACCGATGAACGTGACCAGCCGCATGAAGGACAGATCGAGCTCCGGCAGACCTGCCCAGCCGAGTGCGCCCGGTGCGAGCAGCAGCTGATCGATGGCGTTGTTCAAAGGCACCGTCAGCGTCTGTACCGCGATCACGGCGATTCCGAGCCCGATGGCCGTCTCCACCCTTTTCGACACGGCAAGGTAGGTACACATGCCGAGCAGGAAGACGAGGGCCAGGTTCTCCACCAGCATGGCGGTGAGTGCGATGTCGAAGAGTTGCCTCATGACGACGTTTCCCGATAACCCGCACGCACCGGGGGATATTCGCGAACCTCGGCCTGCCGGGGCAGAAGGCTCCGGATGGCCCAGATCAGGAAACCGATCAGGAAAAAAGCACTCGGCGCGTACAGCATCATGTGGTTGGTGCGGAACCAGCCGCCGGCCTCGACCAGAGGCAGGACGGGGTGGTCGAAGAGCGTGCCTGCTCCCAGCAGTTCCCGGATCGCCGCCACACCGATCAGAATGATCGCGTAGCCGAACCCGTTACCGAGCGCGTCCGCCACGCTCTCGAGGGGCCCATGGCGCAGTGCAAATGCCTCGGCGCGTCCCAGGATGATGCAGTTGGTGATGATCAGTCCGACGAACACACTGAGCACCTCGGAGATTCCCGGCGCGTAGGCCTTCAGGGTTTCATCGACGACGATGACGGCGGAAGCGATCAACGTCACCTCGAGGATCAGCCGGATGCTGTTCGGCAGCACGTGCCGCAGCAGACTCACCATCAGGTTCGAGAAGACCAGCACCGAGATCACGCTCACCGCCATGATCAGCGCCGGCTCCATGGAGCGGGATACCGCCAGCGCGGAGCAGAGACCGAGAATCTGCACGGTGATCGGATTCTCGCTGACCAGCGGCTCGGTCACGTAACGGACGAGACTCATGGCGTCATACCCTCCCGTCTGGCGAGCGCAGTGAGTGCCCTCGCGTAGCCATCTTCCCCGAGCCAGGCCCTGACCAGGCGTCCCACGGCCCTGGAGCTGACGGTCGCCCCGGTGATCGTATCGACCCTGTACTCGGCAGGCACAGACGGATCGTCGCTGACATCAAAGATCAGATCACCGCCTGCGTTCCTAAGCCGCTTGCCCGGCCAGAGCGAGAGCCATTGCGGATTCTGGATACGGTCACCGATGCCGGGCGTCTCGCCGTGCTCATAGACAACGAAGGCCGCCACGGTGTTGAGGTCCGCTTCCAGCGCCAGGTAGGCATGGATGGTCGACCACATGCCTCGCCCGTCTACCGGCAGCACCACACGCACGAGCCTTCCCGACTCGTGGCGCAGATAGATAGGCACCTCCGGCGGCACAGTGTCACCACCGGCCGCCCAGTGATCGAAACTGTAGCCGTCCACACCCTCGACCACCGCACCGGTGCCGAGCTCGATCACCTCCGCATCGAGGCTCAGGAAATCGCTGACCACCGTATCGTCGGACGCGTCTGCGCTGGCGAGTCCCGCTGCTTCGACGATGGCCCGGTTCCGCTCGACTGCCGCATAGGCCGCCTGCACCGGGCGCAGCAGGTGAACGGCAACAGTCACCATGGCCGAGCAGAACAGCGCCACCCCCACGGCCACCAGCATGGTGCGTCCCGCGGATTCCTCGCCCGTGTTCACGACACGTCTCCGGCCACCCGGTACCGGCGCAGCACCAGGTGGTCCATGATCGGCACGGCGAGGCCCGCCAGCAGCAGCGCGAACAGTGATCCTTCCGGATGAACCGGATCCAGAACACGGATGATCACGGTGAGCGCCCCGAACAGCGCGCCGTAGAGCCAGCGTGTACTACGCAGCAGCGGCGCGGGGCTCGGATCCGTCGCGAGAAAGGCCAGTGAGAAGGCGAAGTTACCGAGCAGCACGTGTCGCCAGACTTCGAGCTGCGCCAGCGGATCGGCAGCGCCCCACCTCAGCACCGCACCACTGACGAGAACCCCCACACCAGCTCCGGCGAGCACACGCCAGGAAGCGATGCGACAGACCACGAGCATTAGAGCGCCGAAAAGGCAGGCGAGCGCGGAGGTGGTGCCGATGCCGCCGGGCACGATACCGATCAGCGCCTGCATAACCGCCGGCGCATCACCGCCGCTGTCGACCGTCTGCGGCCAGTCGCCGACCACCGTGCCCGGCACCGCGAGCGCCGACGTGAGGAACTCCGGATAGCTGAAGTGCACGAACAGCACGCCGAGCAGCGCGGGATTCACCAGATAGCGGCCGGTACCACCGAAGATATGCAGACCCACCACGGCACCGAAGCTCGCTGCCAGAGCCGCCACACCGAGGGTGGTTCCAGGCGGCAGCAGCCAGATCAGCAGCCAGGCACTGGTAAACCATCCGGCATCCACCGGTCTGTTCCGCATCCGCGCGAACACGGCCGCCCAGAACGCGGAGGTACCGATCGCAACGGCGGCAAGCGGTACCACCGTGCCGAGTCCCATGACCGCCGCCACCAGCACCCGTTCCGCCGCGGCCGACGGATCGGCAAGGTTAGCCACCACGCCCAGCCAGGCCGGCACCATCTCCACCAGACCACCTTCGATGGCGAGCAGCGTCTGCCAGCCGAGATTCCAGGTCCCCAGCAGCGCGGCTGGGAGCGACGCCAGTACGAAAAGTCGCATCACCGATCGGGTCCGCCAGGCTGCGTGGACGTGTGGCCGCACCGTCAGCTCCCGCGGCGGAGCAGATCGAGTGTGCGTTCCAGCGCGGCGCCGTAGTCGAGCCGGGCGGGACAGAGATAGGCGCACAGCGCCAGATCTTCCGGCGCGAGGCAGGTGGCGCCGAGCGCGGCTACCGTTTCCGTATCCTCCACCAGAATCGCCTTGAGCAGGGGAAGCACCGGCACGTCCAGTGGCCACACCCGCTCGAAGAGCTCGAGCGAGAGCATGCCCGAGCTGTCCGGCACTTCGGCGGGCGCTGCTTCCAGCACGCTCACCTGCTGGTGATAGCGACCGAGAAAGGCCGGCGCTCTGCCGCTTTCCCGCCCGGAGAGCACCGAACCGGAGATGACGCGAGCGCCGTCCGGCAGCGCGCCAGTCAAACCGTCCAGCGACGCGCCCATGAGGGTTCGGACCACACGACCCTGCGGCAGGCCGGGACCGGCGACGGTCACGGTTCGGTCTGCGCTCAGGCGTCCGGTCAGGAACAGAGCGCCGATGGCGATCACATCCTGATAGCCCACGTACCAGACCGGAGACTGCGGCGCCCTTCTCCCCTGCTGGCTGGCGATCCCGTAGATGAGCGTGCCGGGCAGGCCCGCCGGATGTGGTCCGCTGACCCGCACCGGCACGATGGTCGCGGATTCCGGGCAGGACAGGTCCGCGTCGGATGCCATGCACACGTAACAGGTCTGTACCAGCAGCGACAGGCGCGAGATCCCCTCCCGGAACTCCTCCGCACGGGCCTGGACAAGGGGTGCCGGATCCGGTGCAAGCGGGTTGGTATCGAGCGCCACGACGCAGAGCGCGTTGGCGGTCTCGTCCGGTCCGGGAATCCTGTCGTAGGGCCTGGCACGCAGCGCGGCCCACAAGCCGGCCGTCTGCAGCGCCTCGCGGATCTCCTCCGCGGAACCCGGTGTCCCCCGGAGCACGGTGGGGTTTGGATGGCCGGCATCCACATCGATGACCACCGACTCGAGCCGTCGTCTTGGACCCATTTCCACGGCGCGCACACGACCCGCCGCCGGTGCCGTGAAGCGCAGCGCCGGATTGGTGCGGTCCGTGAACAGCACGTCTCCCCGCCGCACCGTATCACCGACGGCAACGGCGGGCTGGGTCCGCACCGTCGGGTAATCCGCTCCCAGCAGGGCCACCGCAGCGGGCTGGACGTCGATCACGTCGACGGGCGTCGGCCCCAGCGCCAGGTTCAGACCATCATGGATCTCGAGCTGTATCATGCGAAGATCAGTCAATCCGGGGTCGCGACCAGCGGCCAATGTTCGTCGAAACCGATATGAGGGGGCATTAGGTGGAACCCCCGGTATGGATCGGAGCCACAGTCTGCCATGGTGCCGCAGGCAAAGAAGAAATGCTGTCAGCGAGGGAGCGCATTGCCACATGCCGAACATGCTATCGGAGTACGTCGGAACCGCTGAAACCACAGCGCGCTGGCGGATCCGCGGGGGATTCCTCCCCACAGGATTCGTCATCCTTGCGATAGTCCTGGTCACTGCGGACCTGGCGGTCGCCGCCGACGTGCCCTGCGGCGCGTGCCATGCCGAGGCGGCGGGCAGCCTGTCCGGTACCCCGCACGGCGTTGCGCTCGACGGCAACTGCACCGCCTGCCACGGTGACGGCACCGCACATCTGTCGAGCCCGTCCGCGGCCACCATCCGCACCTTCTCGTCGGAACCGCCTGCCGAGCAGAACGCGGTCTGCACCGCCTGCCACCGTGAAGAAGAGCTCGCGCAGACCACTCCCCACTCGGCTGCCGGTCTCGCGTGCACGAGCTGTCACACGATCCACGGTAAAAAAAAAGTCCTGACGCTGCCGGCGGGTTTTGAGCACGTCGCCGAGGGCTCGAGTGCATGCTTCGAGTGCCATGAGGCAGTATTCAGTCAGTTCGCCTTCAACGAGCGGCACCGGCTGGCCGAAGGCGCGGTCACCTGCACCTCCTGTCACGACCCCCACAATCCGCGACACGGCATGGCTCTCGGCGGCTTCGACGACGACACCTGCGCCGCCTGCCATGCCGATCTCACCGGTCCGTTCGTCTTCGAGCACGCCGCTTCCCGTGTCGAGGGTTGCACCGCCTGCCACGAACCCCACGGCAGCCCCAACCGTCATCTCCTCAAGTTCCAGGCCGTGGGTTCCCTGTGCTACTCCTGCCACGCGGAGGTCGCGCAGTTCCACCTGGGATTCGGACCCGCAGGGCCGCCGCGATTCAATGAGCAGACGGTCTGCACCAACTGTCACGTCGCCATCCACGGCTCCAACCTCGACCCCCAGTTCCTGAAATGAGGATCTGAAGTGCGGCAGCCTATGAACACACTCGTCCTCAGGGGATTCCTTGCCGGCAGCCTCCCCCTGCTCTCCGCCGGTGCGCTCGCGTCGGAGTTCACCGGGCTCATCGACATGGGCGTGCGCAAGGTGAATGTCAGCGGCGACGAGAACAAGTACCGGCAGCAGCTCAACCTGGACAGCGGTCCGCGCCTCCTTGGTCTCGAGCTCGCGTTCGAGCCCGGGACGGGCAGCGGCCAGGCGCCGGATCGGGTCGCGGTCAGCGCCTATGGTCTCGGCGGCGACCCCTACTCGAGCATCGAGGCGGAAGTCCGGAAGTACGGCGCGTACGACTTCGAGTATCAGCACCGGGAGTCCGAGTACTACTACGACGACCTCCTCATCGACCCCGCGGATATCGTTCCGAGCGCGTCGAACGGCGGCGACTACCGGACCTTCGACCTGAAGCGGGTGCAGGACGCCGCGGATTTCCAGATCCGGCTCACTGACCGGGCCAGGCTCAACCTCGGCTTCGACCGCTACCAGCGGAGCGGCGCAAGCACCTCCCCCATCGACATCGCCCGGGAAGAGTTCGAGCTCGACGCGCCCGTCGACGAGGTGCTGCAGACCTACGAGGCCGGTTTCCGCTACGACTGGGAACGCTGGAGTCTCAAATTCGATCAGCGCCGGCGCGAGTTCGACAGCAAGGCCAGCGCCTTTCTTCCCGGCGCTTCCGAAGGCAGCGATCCGGTCGCGCCGACGCGGCTCACGAACTACGTCCTCGATCAGCCGTACAGCTACGACACGAGCGAAAGCCAGCTCGGGGTCAAGGCCCGCCTCTCGGAGCGCTGGAAGGTGTCGGCCGATGTTTTCTACGCCGATCTCGACATGGACTTCGATGTGCGCGAGACGGTCCAGGGCACGAACTTCGACGGAACCGATCTCGCGGGCACCACCAATGGCGGCGGCGACGCGGATCGGCAGACCACGCAGCTCTTCCTCACAACCAGTTACGACGTCACGAACCGGGTCCGTCTCACCGCCAGCGTCCGCGATCAGTCTCTCGACCAGGATGCAGCAGGCCTGTTCGGCGCTGCCGTGGGTCTTTCCGACTGGAAAATGGACACGACCGGCTACGCGCTAGGGGTGGAGACTGTCATCGGCGACGCGTGGACAGTGAGCGGCGGCTGGACAGGGGAGTCGCGCAAGACCCGCTACTCGGCCGAGCAGGATACCGTCACTGCCGGCGAGGACGTGAAAACGAAACGCGACGGAGTCTATGCGCTGGTCACCTACCGGCCGGGCAGCCACTGGAACTTAAGCTTCTCGGCCGAGGACAACGGTATCGACGACCCCTTCACCCTGGCCTCACCGACGGATGCCACTCGATTCCGCCTGCGCGGCAGCTACCGGTGGGACCTGGGGCTGTCGCTGACAGGCACGTACACGTACCGCAAGAACAGGAACGACCAGTCGAGCTGGTCCTCGAAAACCGAGCAGGCCGACTTCCGGCTGTCCTACCAGAACGGGCCGCTGACCGCCGCCTTCGGTGCCTCTTTCGTCGTAATCGACCGCAGCATGGATCAGCTCGTCACCGGCGGCACCCGTCAGGATCTGTTCCTGATCCGTTACGACGCGGATGCGGATACCGTGGACGGATCGATCCGCTGGGCGGTGAGCGAGCGGCTGGCCCTGTCTGCCAGCCTGCGTGACTACGACAACGAGGGCAGCTTCGCGGTGGAAAGGCAGGACGCGCTGCTTGGTGCGCGCATCGATCTCTCCCGGGGATTCGGCCTGGACCTGTCCTACCGCTACGTCAACTTCGACGAGGACGACCTGGAGAATTTCGACGCCGACATCTGGCAGGCGTCGCTGATCTTCGACTGGTAGGAACGGCGGGCGGTCCCGCGATACCGGCCGATGCTTCGTGCTAACGTTGCCGGATGCGAAGGAGAGCGAACACACTGCTGGTGCTCACCGTTGTGTGGGTCGGCGTGCCGGTTGCGTACGGATCCGGGGAAACGGAGCCGTCTGCCGTGGCCCCGGCGCCGAGTGCCAGCCTCGTCATCGAGCTCACCGGCATGACGAGTGACGAAGGTCCGGTCGTCTACGCGGTCTGGTCGGGTCCGGAGCACTGGCTGGAAGCAGGCGCGATCCGCGAAGGGAAGGTGCCCGTCGAGAACGGTACGGGCACCATCACCCTGGCTGAGATGCCGTACGGGGAGTACGCGGTTTCCGTCTACCACGACAGGAACGGCAACGGGCGGCTCGACACGGGATTCTTCAGGATTCCGAAGGAGCCAATCGGCACCTCGAACGATGCGAAGATCCGCTTCGGGCCACCACGCTACGAGGATGCGGTCTTCGTTCTCGACCGTCCTGAAACGACGATCACCATCGCGGTTCACAAGGTCTTCTGATCAGCTGCATATAGATAAGGGGGAGACATGCAGTCATTCGAAGGAAAAACGGCATTCATCACCGGCGCCGCCAGCGGTATCGGGCTCGCGCTCGCGGAAAGGGCGGCTGCCGAGCGGATGAACGTGGTGCTGGCGGACATCGAGGAGGAGGCGCTCGCCCGGGCCGTCCGGAAGATAGAGGAGCGTCAGGTGCGAGCTCTGGGCGTACCCGTCAACACCATGCTCGAGGAGTCGGTGGACGCTGCGGCAGAGCGGGCGATCGCCGAGTTCGGCCGGGTGCACCTCGTCTTCAACAACGCAGGGGTGGCCAGTACCAGAAGTGCCGGCAGGGCGCTCTGGGAGATTTCCGACAAGGACTGGGACTGGGTGATGGGCGTCAACTTCTACGGCGTGCTCTATGGCATCCGGGCCTTCGTGCCGCACATGCTGGAGCACGGCGAGTCGAGCCATATCGTCAACACCGCCTCGCTGGCGGGTGTTTTGCCCGGCGGCGGTACCTACGGGGTGAGCAAGCACGCCGTGCTGGCGATGACCGAGGGCCTGCAGCGGGACTTCGCCGCCCGCGGCGCCAACATCAACGCGTCGGTGCTGTGCCCCGGATTCGTCAACACAAACATCCACCGTGCCGAGCGCAACCGCCCTGTGCTCGTGGCGGCGGACAGCGCCAACCCGGAGCTCGAGCAGCAGGGGACGGCCTTCATGAGCGACCTGCTCAGCCACGGCAAACAGCCGTCCGAGATCGCGGACATCGTCTTCCAGTCGATCCGGGAAAACCGCTTCTACATCCTGCCGCATCCGGCCTGGGACGAGTTCGTCAGAAGCCGGGTCGAGCAGATCCTGGCCCGCGGGCCGGTCGCCTCCACGGACATGATGGAGATGCAGCGCCGCCGCGAGGCGGGTGAGGTCTTCTGAGGACCGCATGAGCTATCCGCACGTCTTCTCGGGCAACCCCCTGGACAGGGCCGATGTCCTGCGCCGGGACGAGACCGCCCTGGCCGACGCGGCGGCCGCCGCGGAGAGCCGCTATCTGCTGTTGTGGAATCTGAACGTGCTGATCATCGAGGATCATGAGGCCCCCGCCATCGCCTGGCTGACGGCGCCAGACGTCCAGCGCCTCGAAATCGACACGCCGCCCGTGCTGCTCGGTCTCGATCGGGGCGTTGCCCACTTCACGCTGGACGTTTCCGCGCTCGGCGACCCCCTGCACGAGCTCAACCTGGGACCACCCTGGCAGTTCGCCGATGCGCGGGCCGCCGCGGCACGGCTGCCCATGGCGGAGACCGGCATCCTGGCCCAGGCCCGTTCTCAGGTGGACTGGCACCGTCGTCACGGATTCTGCAGCGTCTGCGGCACCCGTACCCATCAGTTCAAGGGGGGCCACGTCCGCCGCTGCAGCGGCTGCGGTGCCGAGCACTTTCCCCGCACGGACCCGGTGGCCATCATGCTGATCGTGGACGGCGACCGCTGCCTGCTCGGCCAGTCCGCCGGCCGGCTCGCCCGCACCGGCATGTACTCGGCGCTGGCCGGCTTCATCGATCAGGGTGAGTCCATCGAGGAAGCCGTGCGTCGGGAAGTGCTGGAGGAAGCGGGCATCCGGGTCGGCCGGGTGCGCTACCACTCCTCCCAGCCCTGGCCGTTCCCGTCGTCGCTCATGATCGGCTGTCACGGCATGGCGGAGAGTGTCGACATCCGCATCGACCAGGAGGAGATGACCGACGTGCGCTTCTTCGCGCGGGACGCGGTCCGCGCGGCCATGGATCGGTTGCTGGCCGGCACGCCGGCGGCGGATCCCACGGTGTTGAAGGTGCCGGGGCCCATCGCCATCGCCCACCACCTGATCCGGGCCTGGGTGGACGGTGAGGTCGACTTCGCCTGAGCGCGTCCTGCAGGCGACGGAAAGACGTGTTAAAAAACCAACCGAGTCCCGCAGCCGAG
This sequence comes from Gammaproteobacteria bacterium, assembly GCA_003247835.1. Taxonomy (GTDB): domain Bacteria; phylum Pseudomonadota; class Gammaproteobacteria; order Pseudomonadales; family Azotimanducaceae; genus SZUA-309. The sequence continues at coordinate 32,580 of QJYB01000118.1, forward strand.
AACCGTCCCTTGAGCACGCCGAAGCGTCACCTCAGCAGAACCCGTCTGACCTGTGTCTGGGCGGTGCTGCTCATCACGGTGCCGCACGCCACAGCCGCCGAGCTCACCCTGCCCCCGGGATTCACCGCCTCTGTCTTCCACGAGGGCGTCGGCCCCCGCGCCCGCCACATCGCCGTGCGCGCCAATGGCGATGTCTTCGTCTCACGGAGGACGGGCGAGCTGGTGGCACTCAGGGATGCGAACGGCGACGGCCGGGTCGACGAGATCGAGCGGCGCAAGCTGCCCGTCACCACCGGGCTGCGGATTCAGCCGCCCTTCCTCTACTTCTCCGACGATCAGAGTGTGCATCGCATGCTGCTGGACGACGGGCTGATGCCATCAGCTGCACCCGAGCTCATCGTCAGCGGTTTTCCGAAGCAGGGCTCCCACGCCACCAAATCCATCGCGTTGAGCGACCGTGGGGATCTCTTCGTCAATGTCGGTGCGCCTTCCAACGCCTGCCAGCAGAAGACCCGCTCGCCCGGCTCTCCGGGAATGGATCCCTGCCCGCAGCTCGAGCGGCAGGCCGCCATCTGGCGCTTCGACGCCAACCGGACGAACCAGCGGCAGCCCGATGGCGAGCGCTTCGTCACCGGCACACGTAACGTCGTCGCCATGGCCTGGCACGATGACGCGCTCTATTTCGTGATGCACGGCCGGGACCAGCTCTCCACCCTGTGGCCTCGGCTGTTTGACGATGAGGACAGCGCCGAGATGCCCGCCGAGGAGTTCCACCGGGCCGTGGCGGGCGCCAACTACGGCTGGCCGTTCACGTTCGTGGATCCCCGATCGGGCAAGCGTCTGGTGGCACCGGAGTATGGCGGTGACGGTGTCAAAGAGGCTGATGCCGACCGCTACCAGAAACCTCTTTACGCCTATCCCGCCCACTGGGCGCCGAATGCGCTGCTGTTCTATACCGGCGATGCCTTTCCGGCCCGTTACCGCGGCGGCGCCTTCATCGCCTGGCGGGGTTCCTGGAACCGGGCGCCGCTGCCGCAGCAGGGTTACCGGGTCACCTTCCAGCCATTCGCGGCCGGAAAGGTGACCGGTCCGCCAGAGGACTTCATGCGGGGCTTCGAGGGCACGGAGGTGCTTCAACGACCGAGCGACGCCACATGGCGGCCCGGTGGCCTGGCCACAGATCCCGGCGGCGCGCTCTATGTACTGGAGGAGAACGAAGGCCGCATCTGGCGGGTGACCTGGCAGGGGTGAGCAGCCCATGAACGAGATCTACACCACCTTCGCCGCCCTCTACGACGCCGCCTTCAACTGGGAGGTGGAGGGGGAGGTCGGCGCCATCAGCGGCCTATCCGGGCTCGAACGCGGCCGGGTGCTGGAGCCCATGTGCGGCAGCGGCCGGCTGCTGCGCGGCTTTGCCGCTTCCGGCTTCGACACCGTAGGGGTGGACGCATCCGCCGAGATGCTGGCACTGGCTGAACGCCATTACGAGGATCAGGGTTACCAGGGCACCTGGATCCGTGCCGACGTAAGGGATTTTTCACTGGACGAAGCCTGCGACCTGGCCGTGTGTCCCATCAACTCCCTCGCGCACCTGCCAACCGAGGCGGACATGCTGGCCCACCTCAACGCCCTGTCGCGCAATCTCTACGAGGGATCGAGCTACTGGGTGCAGCTGGATCTGTACGATCCCGGCGCGACCGGTGCGCGCGAGGAGTGGGAGTTCGACTATCTCGGCGAAAGCGTGCTTACGCAGTGGGCCAGAACCGGCTCCCACGACGGCATGGAGACCCACGTCACCCGCTTCGTCTTTCCCGACGGCCGCGTGATTGAGGAGACCTACGAGATGAAGGTCTGGAACTACACGTCCTGGCAGCGGCTGCTCAACCGCTCCCCCTTCCAGCTTTCCGCGGCCTACGAACCCGGCAGCTTCAATCCCCTCACCGTCAGCGGAGCACTGAACAGCGAGCGGCTGTTCTGGCAGCAGCTGGTGAAGCTGCATTGAACGTGTTCGGCAAGCGAACACAATCTCACAACGCGATTGCTGCCAACGCCTCCAGGCGCTGCACGTACTCCCCGAGATCCTGATAGCGCAACCCGCAGACAAGTCGCTCGACGCCGAGCGCCCGGTAGTCGTCGATCAGCCGACGGACCTCGTCGGGCCGCTCGAGCGGCAGCCCCGTCATGACCGTCACCGGTCCCGGGGTGGTACCTGCTTCCCGGGCCAGTATCCGGAACTGCTCGAGATGCCCGGCAAGGGTCGCCGGATCGCGGGCCATGGGCAGCCAGCCGTGGCCGAAGCGCACGGCCCGTGCGAGCGCGTGCGGCACCCCGCCACCGATGTAGATCGGCGGTTGCGGTGGCCTCGGTTTGAACAGGAACGGCTGGCCGTTGCTCGTCACCACATCGCCGGCGAAGCATTCGGCGAGGAATGCCAGCACCTCGTCCGTGATCCCGCCGCGCCGATGACGGTCCACACCCACGGCGCGGAACTCCGCATCCATCCAGCCCACGGCCACCCCGAGCAGCAGCCGGTTGCCGGTCAGCTCGGCCACCGTGGCGATTGCCTTGGCGGTGGGCAGAGCCGGTCGATAGGGCAGTATCAGCACGCCCACACCGAGCCTGATCCGCTCGGTGGCGCCACCGAGCCAGGCCAGGGTGGTCAGCGGATCCGTGTAGCGGCCGCTGCTGCCTTCGGCATCGTCCGGTGGAATGGCGATGTGATCGGTGATCCAGACGGACTCGAACCCCAGTGCCTCTGCCCGCTGCGCACCGGCGCGCAGCGTAGCCGCATCGCTCTGCGGGCCCATGTTGCGCAGGGTTACGCCTATATGCATGCGGTCGATCCGGACATGTTTACGTCGGCGCACCCCTCATCTCCTGCGTGGCGCGACGGAGAACACGGGTGGCCGATTTCAGGAAAACGACGAGCAGCACCATGGCAATCAGCACATCCGGCCACGCGGAGTCGAACAGCCATACCGCCACGGTTGCCACGATCACCGCCAGACCATCGACGATATCGTTACGCGAGCACTCCCACATGGATTCCATGTTCAGATCGTCCTTCCGGACCGGATACAGCAGGCGCAGACAGACCAGGTTCGCCGCCAGATTCAGTGACGCCGCAACGCCCATGGATTCGAATACCGGGGTTTCCAGGCTGGTGAGCCGCCACGCTATCTGGACCGCCACGGCGAGCGCCGCCCCGAGGATCAGCAGGCCCTTGAAAAAGGCGACCCGCGCCTTGGTCACCGGGGACGCCCCGACCACTGCCAGGCTGAGCCCGTAGGTCATGGCGTCACCCAGATTGTCCAGGGTACCCGACAGCAGCGATGACGAACCACTCATGACGGCGCCAGCCACCATGACGACGAACGTCGTGACGTTGATCGCCAGGACGGCAACCAGCACCCGCCGGTGACGCTGCTCGAGTGCGCCCGCGTCGATACCAGCTTCGCAGCAGTCGTCACTCATCCCGGTCGCGCTCCTTCAGCCGAATGCAGAGAACTCACCGTCCTCGACGCTGATCCAGCTGCATCCGGCGCAGACAAAACTTCAGCATCCAGAAACCCGTCGATTTCCGCGCACACCCGCTCCAGGCGGGTCAGCACGAACAGATGGCCACAATCATAGAGGCTGAGCCGGGCATCCGGCAGCCTTCGCGCCAGCAGCCGGGCGTTGGCGAGGGGAATGATCGGATCGTCCTCCCCCGCCATCACCAGCGCCGGTGCCTGGATACGGTGCAGAAAAGGCAGGCTCGTCCAGCCGGACAGCGCGTAGAGCTGACCCAGATAACCGATGATGGACGGCGGCGTCATCTTCCTCGCATGCCGCTCCCTGAGTACCTGGTCGCCGCGGAAGTCGCCGCCGTAAATTTCACCGGCGATCTGCCGGAAGTAGCCGGCACTCAGATAGCGCCACGGTGTGGCCATGCGCAGCATGACCGTCGGTCGCGGCGGCACCATCAGCGTACCTGGCGACGTCGCGGCCAGAACGAGCCGATCCGTAACCTCGGGATACTGCCAGGCGAACTGCTGAGCGAGCCCGCCACCCCAGGAAATACCCATGACGTGGCACCTCTCGATCTCCAGCGCCTCGAGCAGTCGCCGGGCGAGCCGCGCGAACTGAAACATGCGCCGCGGCACGAGCGAGTTGCTGGAACCGCCGACCCCCGGCAGGTCGAACGTCAGCACCGGCACCTTCAGCGTCTCGAAGAGCGGGTGCAGGAGTCCCGCGGAGGCGCCGATGCCATTGAAGATCAGCAGCGGTGTGCCGGGACGATCCAGCTCGGTCACCACCCGCAGGCGATGGCCGTCGACGCCCAGAAAGCGATCCCGAATCATCGCGGCCGCGGGCTCATGAACGCACCTGCTCGAAGCCCCAGCTATTCAAAGACATAGCTGCCCGGCGCCGGTGCGAGCTCCGGGTGCCGGTCGCTGCCGAACGCCACCGGCGAGTCCATGTCGTCCGGGTGCAGTGCTTTCAGCCAGTCCGCCCAGTAAGGCCACCAGGAACCGGCATGCTCTTCCGCCTGTCTGCGCCAGGCGTCTGCGGAAGGCGGGTTCTGCGGATTCGTGTAGAACTTGCGCTTCGATGCCGCAGGCGGATTGATCAGGCTCTGGATGTGACCCGCGGTGCTGAGCACATAGGTCACCTCGCCGCCCAGCAGCTGGGTGGTCCGGTAGCAGGCCTGCCACGGAGTGATGTGGTCCGTGGTGCCACCTGTTACGAAGGTGGGTACGGTTATCCGTTTCAGGTCGATAGGGACACCCTTGATTCTGAGCTCACCCTGACGGGTGAGCAGGTTGTCCTTGAAGACGTCGAGAAAGTCACTGTGCAGCCTCGCCGGCAGACGGGTGGTGTCGTTGTTCCAGTAGAGAATGTCGAACGCCGGTGGCGTCTCGCCGAGCAGGTAGTTGGACACCACGTAGTTCCAGATCAGGTCGTTCGGCCGCATCCAGTTGAAGATCCGCGCCGTGTCGGCCCCATCCAGAACGCCGGCACGTGCGGACTTCTTGCGTGCCGCCTCGATCGCCTCATCACCGGCAAAGAGCCCGATCACCGAATCCTCCACCGCTGGCTGCAGCACGTTGACCATCAGAGTCAGCGACGCGACCTTGCCGAGATCGTCCCGGCCGGCGAGATACCCGAGCGCGGTGGCCAGCGTGATACCGCCCGCGCAGGCACCGACCACGTTGATCCGGTCCGCCCCGGCGACCTCCCGGGTCACCTCCACGGCCTCATCGAGGGCCAGCACGTAGTCGTCCAGTCCCCAGGCGCGATGCTCCGGTGTCGGGTTGCGCCAGGACACCATGAACACCTGGAAACCCTGGTCGAGCAGGTATCCCACCATGCTCTTGTCCGGCGCCAGGTCGTAGATGTAGTACTTGTTGATCTGCGGCGGCACGATGAACAGCGGTTGCCCATGCTGGCGATCCGTTCTGGGCTGGTACTGGATGAGCTCCAGAATCTCGCTGCGATGAATGACGGCACCGGCCGTGTTGGCGAGGTTCCCACCCACCTTGAAGGCCGACTTGTCCACCTGGCTCGGCATGCCGTGGTTGTGGCGGAGATCGTCGACGAAGTTTTTCAGTCCCGCCGCCAGGCTCGAGCCACGGCTATCGAACGCCTTCCGGAGCGCCGCCGGATTGCCGAGCAGGAAGTTCGATGGCGCCAGCGAATCCACGGCCAGAGCGGTGACGAACCGGGCCCGATCGAGCTCTTCCCCTTCGAAGCCCATGGCCTCGACCCACTCGCCAAGCACCGCACTCCATGCCACCCAGCCCTGCACCAGACGTGAGTACAGCGGATTGTTCTGATACCCCTCGTCCAGAAAGCGCCGATCGCCCGGCGCAGGCCGCCTTTCGGAAGAGCCGAACAGGACGCGGACCAGCTCGCCGTTGAACCTGAGCACGTGCTCCGCCGCGAGCACCGGTTGCAGCATGGCTGCCTGCAGGACCGCGGCACCCGTGCGCGCAAGGTCCTCCAGATTCACCCCGACGATGGGATTCAGCGTGACGACGTGATCGTCGACCGACTCCTGCCCTTCCTTCGCCATGATCCTGTTCCCCTGTCAGACATCATGAGCGAACCATCATAGATCAGATACGGCTCAAGTGCGGAAACGGGAAATCTGGATCTCCTCGCCGTAGTTGGCGTAATCACCGGCGGCGCGGCCGGCACGGAACTCGCCCCAGTTGATCGCCCGGTAACGGGCGGGATGACCGGCGTCCACCACACCGGGTAACGGTGCGTAATCCGTCTCGTAGCTCGGGTTGTAAAACAGCGGCGCGCTGTAGCGCTCAGCGTTGGCGCTGGCCAGCACCCGGTGCACTGGCGCTGTGTATCTGTCGTTCGACCAGACCTGAACGATGTCACCGATGTTGATCGTCAGCGCGCCGGATACCGGCGCGACCGTATGCCAGGCATCGTCGTGCAGGAACTGCAACCCGGGCTCCGCATCAGCAAGCAGCACCGTGAGCGCACCGGCGTCCGTGTGATGGCTGATGCCGAGATGCGATTCGGGACTTTCGCACACAGGATAGTAGTTCAACCGCAGAAAGCTCGTGTGCTCCTGCTCGAAACCTCCGGAAAGAAACCGGGGCGGCATGCCCAGGTTGCTGCTGATCCCTTCCAGCAGCCTGGCCGCCACCTCACACGCCGCCTGGTAGAACGCCTCCACCGCCTCGCGGAAGCCCGGCACGTCTTCCGGCCACTGCGGCCGGCTGCCGGACATGGGGCCTTCCGAGGCTACCGGGCCCACATCGAAGATCTCCTTCCAGTCGCGGACGTTCTTGGTGAGCTCCCGGTCGAAGTACCCCCATGCATTTTCCCGTGTGCGCTCGATACGACGCTTAGCAGCCTCCGGCTGGGCGAAAAGCCGCCGCATGGCATCGAGGGTGGCGTCGAGCACGTCGTCCGGCACGCCGTGGTTGATGATCTGAAAGCAGCCCCAGGTCCGGCAGGCGGCATCAAGCGCCGCATACCAGCCGGTTTCTTCGAACCGCGCCACGTCGATGACAGGCAGCGCCGCCAGCGTTTGCCGATTCCTGTCCTGCTGCATTGCGTCACTGCCTCGGTCGCGTCCCCGGAAGGGGGCTGACTATAATCCAACGATGAAGAAAATCCTGTTGAGCCTGGGCGGGGTGCTTGCACTGCTGGTCGCCATCGTCGTCGCCCGCACCCTGCTCCACACGCCGGAGGCGCAGGGCAACGCGGAACGCGTGGTCATCGATCTGGATGAAGGCGCCATCGCCGGCAGGCTGGCGGAAGCCGTCCGCTTCCGCACTGTCTCGCATCAGTCTCCGGCAGATTTCGATTCCGCCGAGTTCCGGGGCTTCGTCGACTGGGTGGCATCACGCTATCCAGCGCTGACCGCCTCAGCAGAGCGGACGTTGCTCGGCGACTACACGATGCTCTACCGCCTGCCCGGCAGCGATCCGTCTTTGCAGCCCGTGCTGTTGACCGCCCATTACGATGTGGTGCCGGTGATTCCCGGTACCGAGTCGGACTGGCAGGCACCGCCGTTCGCAGGGGAGATCAGAGACGGCATCATCTGGGGCAGAGGGACGCTGGACGACAAGAGTGCGGTGGTGGCACAGCTCGAAGCGATCACAGCCCTGCTCAAGACGGGCTTCCGGCCCGAGCGGACGCTATACCTGAGCTTCGGTCATGATGAGGAAGTCGGCGGTGTCGATGGCGCCGCCGCGGTGGCACGCCACCTCGCCGATCAGGATATCCGACTCGCCTGGTCACTCGATGAAGGCTCCTTCGTCTTCGACGGCATGCTCCCTGGCGTAGAACCGCTCTTCGCAGCCATCAACGTGGCCGAAAAAGGCAGCGTGACTCTGGACATCGTCGCGCATGCCGCTGGCGGTCATTCGTCCATGCCGCCCCGTCAGACCGCAGTGGGGATTCTCGCCGAGGCCATCACCCGGCTCGAGGACAACCCGGTTCCCGGCGGTCTTACCGGGCTTTCCGGTCAGATGTTCGACACGGCGAGCCGTTACATGCCTTTCGGTTACCGGATGCTGTTCGCCAACCGCTGGCTGTTCAATCACATGATCGAGACCCAGCTCTCCAACGTACCGTTCGCCAACGCCATGCTGCGCACCACCACCGCGCCGACCATGCTCTCCGGCAGCGTTAAGACCAACGTGCTGCCCATAGAGGCGGTGGCGACGGTGAACTTCCGCGTTCATCCGCGGGACACCGTCGAGGACGTCATCCGTCACGTGCGTTCGGTTGTCGAGAACGATTCGGTGAGCGTGCGCGTTCCCGATGGTGGCGGTCTGGCTGCCTCCGAGGTCTCGGACTGGAACTCACCGGGATTCAGAGTCGTGGAGCAGGCACTGCGCCAGACCTACGGCGATCTCGTGGTAACACCGGGCCTGATGATCGCCGGCTCGGACAGCCGCCACTACGGCAAGGTGGCGGACAACGCGTTCCGCTTCAATCCCATGACCGTGACCCCGGACGACCTGACCGGTTTCCACGGCACCAACGAGAAGATCAGCGTCGAGAACCTCGCGCGGGGCGTGCGCACCTACATGCAGATCATCCGTCTCGGCACGGGAAGCTGATTCAGCGCGGGCCTCGCTGGCGTAGTCCTGCGCCAGCGGAGACTACGCCTAACGGAGGTCCCGGATCATCTCCACCGCCGCGTTATGACCCGGCGCACCGCTCACCCCACCACCTGGATGGGTACCGGAGCCGCAGAGATAAAGGCCGCTGACAGGACTGCGGTAATCGCCGTGACCGAGCACGGGTCGCGCGGAGAAGAGCTGGTCGAGGCCCATGGCGCCGTGGAAGATGTCGCCGTCCACCAGGCCGAAATCACGCTCCAGATCGAGCGGCGACAGCGCCCGGTAACCGAGCAGCGAAGAGCGGAAGTTCGGCGCGTACCGATCCACCACGTCGAAGATGGCGTTCACCGCCGTTTCCTTCAGGTCGTCCCAGCTCTCGCCGTCCGGCGGTGTCGGCGCGAACTGCTGGCAGAAGAGGCTCGCCACGTGCTTTCCGGGCGGGCACAAGGTGTCGTCCACGGTGCTGGGGATGAGCATTTCCACGACCGGCTCGGTCGCGAAACCCTGACGCCGGGCATCGAAGTAGGCGTCTTCCATATACTTCAGCGACGGCGCGAGGATGATGCCGGACCGGGTCCCACCGTGAAGATCGTCGGCAGGCACCGCCGTGAAACGCGGCAGCTCCGAGAGCGCCACGTTGATCCGGAAGGAACCGGAACCGTTCCGGTAGCGCCGGATCCGATCCCGGAAATCCTGCGGCTGATGTTCGGCTCCCACCAGCCGCTCGAAGAGCAGCTTCGGATTGACGTTGGCGGCTACGGCGCGGGCACGCACCACCTCACCGTCCGCCAGAGTGACGCCAACCGCCCTGCCGTGCTCGACCAACACACCAGCCACCGGCGAGCCGGTACGCACCACCACCCCGCGGGCTTCCGCCTCCGCACGCATCGCGGTGGTGATGGCCCCCATGCCGCCGATGGCATGACCCCACTGCCCCTGGCGGCCGTTCACCTCGCCGAACACGTGGTGCAGCAGCACATAGGCGGAGCCCGGCGCATAGGGGCTCGCATAGTTGCCGACGATGGCATCGAAGCCGAACACCGCCTTCACCGGCTCCGACTCGAACCAGTCGTCGAGGATCTCGCCCGCACTCTTGGTGAAGAGGTCGAGCACGTCGCGGTGTTCGGTGCGACTCTGTCGGCGGAACCGGTTGCCGAGCTCGAGCGCGCGGATCACGTCCCGGAGGCCACCGCCCACGTTCGGCGGTGTCTTCAGCAGCATGTCGCGGACGAGCCCGGCACCCCGTTCCAGCATGGCGTAGTAGTCGGGCAGCCTGGCCGCGTCGCGGGTCGAGAAGCGTGCGACCTGGGCCCGCGTCTCCTCCAGGTCCGCACCGGTACGGAACCAGTTGCCATCCGGAAGCGGCAGAAAGTTCGAGTAGGGCCTGAGCAGGATCTGGAGCCCATGCTCGTGAAGCCTCAGATCACGGATGATCTTCGGGTGCAGCAGGCTCACCGTGTAGCTCGCCACCGAGTTTCTGAATCCCGGATGGAACTCCTCGGTCACTGCGGCGCCGCCGACCTTGTCGCGCCGCTCCAGCACGATCACGTCGAGCCCTGCACCCGCCAGGTAGCAGGCACAGACCAGGCCGTTGTGGCCTCCCCCGATGATGGCAACGTCGTATCTCATGGGCGCACATGCTAGCCGTTTTCGTCGTGTACGGATCGGGGAACGTTTTAGGTTGTTTAGACCGGGGCTCGGGTAGTGGTATTCCGGGCCTCGGTCTAAGCGATTCGTCGTTTTTCGATGCGCGTGTTCTGAGAACGGCCAGCGATCGCCCAGCCGGGTGCTCACCAAACCGCTGACGCCGATCGCCGACGGGGTGTGAACCAGACCACGGACGCAAGTCCGACATTGGCCGATGCTCGTCTCATGGACCGGTTCGTCTCCATCTTTCTGTTCTTCCTTGCTCTGGCCTGTCTCGGCGGTGCAGCGCTCCTGCTGCTCGGCGATTTCATCGAGTACCTGCAGGTGGGCCGATGGCGCGTGGAGACTCTGCTCGATTCCGGCTATCAGTGGCACCTGCTCAACTCGCGATGGTTCCTGGCCAGCGAGCCAGGTGCGGCCATCCGCGAGGTGCTGCGGGTGGTGCCGACCTTCATCGCGCTGCTCGTGCTGTCGCCGGTGGCGTGGTGGTTCAGCACGCGGCTGGGCGATCGTTAGCCGTTCTCCTGAAATACTCGTAACACGATGAATCGCTTAGACCGGGGCTCGGGTAGTTGTAGTCCGGGCCGTCAGAGCCGCAGCCGAAGGCGCCGAATTGACGGCGCGAAGCGGCGGCAAGTTCGGTAACTGAGGGCACCCCGGAGGGGCTGCGAGCAGGCCCGGAATACATACCCGAGTCCCGGTCGAAACACCCTCAATTCGTCTTCAGAGGCCTGGTCAGCACCCGGGCCACCAGCGCCACCAGCTGTTGCCGCAGCTCCGGGTCATCGCCCCGACTTCGCACCTGACCCATGGCACGGGCAAGGCTCCGGACCAGGTCGTCCGGCAGCATGTCCATGAGATTCTGCTCGCCTTTCACGGACACACTGATCGCGTCCCGGTAAGCGTGGTTCCGTTCGGCGACGAGCTGGTGGTGCAGCCAGGCCCGTCCCAGCAGCACCCATGGAAAGTTCGGCGCCTTCACCGGGCCGACCTGCACGACCTGGCCGCCGAGTGACTCGCCGAGGATCCGCACCCGGGCCAGCTCGCTGCCGCCGAGCCAGGCACCGGCGCCACCGATGAGCGCGCCGATACCGGCGCCCAGCGCCAGCGACGCGCCACCTAGCAGCAGGTCGATACCACCGCCGGCCACCGCACCGGTCAGTACCCCGGTGATCACGAGCCGCTGCCGCGACAGCCCGAAGAGTTCCCAGCCCGTTTCCGTGAACAGATCCTCATCGATCAGCGTCTGTCCGGCCTCTTCACGCGCCAGGTCCTGATGCCGGTAGAAACCCTGCACTGCTGCCCGGCACCGGTCCTCACGCCGCCGCAGCTTGCGCTTCAGCGCGTCCACCAGCTCCGCCTTGAGCGGCTCCAGCGGCGCACCTTCGGCCAGAGATGCCCGCTCCGTCATGACAAGCGAGTCGACGAGGCAGGCAGCAATCTCCGTCGCGCTCTTCTGCCGGCGTGAGTCACGCTCCTCGACCAGCGCCGTCACGGCCCGCTCGAGCGGCGCCCGCCAGCTGGCATCCAGCTCGCCGAAGGCACGGAGCAGTGCCACCCGGGTATCGAAGTCCGCGGCGACGGCATCGAAGACTCTGACGATGGAGAAGTACTGGTCCAGCGCCTGTCGCCATTCCGCCGTATGGTCCTCCTCACCGATCAGATTGATCAGCGCCATGCGCGGCCGGCCCGTCCACTGCAGGATCTGCATTTCCAGTTCGTACTCCGCTCCGTAGGGCTTGGAGCCGTCCACCACGTAGAGAATGCCGGCACCTTCGACGATGGGTCGCAGCAGCTCGCACTCGTCCCGGAACCGCTCGTCCGTGGCATGACTCGACACGAACTCGGCCACCAGCGCGGGTCTGGCGCTTGCCGTGGTCGCCCGGTCTTCCAGCCACTCGAGAACCGCACCCGCGCGCTGGAAACCGGGTGTGTCGACGAGCACGTACTGCGGTGTGCCGTCGATGGAGAAGGTGTGAGCGCTGGCCCGGCGCGTCGTACCCGGTGTCGGACCGATAGCCAGACGTTCGTCCTCGGCCAGCGTCGCAACGATGGAGCTCTTACCCTTGTTGGGATGACCGACGACTGCGAAGGTCGGAATCACGGGCCGCCTCCGGTCCCGGCGGCATCGCGCTCCGACATGGACGTAGCCTGCTGCACGTAGAGACGCGGGTCGGCATGCCGGGCCAGAAAGCCCGACCAGACCTGACGATCCGTAGCGTTGACCCCGTCTCCCCGGGTATCGATAGGCACCACGGTGATCACTACCGACTGTCCGAGCTTCTCCCTCAGCGTGGTCAGGAAATCCGCGAACTCGAGCAGTGGTGGTTCCCAGCCCTTGGTGAAAATCAACACTCTGGAAGGCGCGTCGTGCAGCGTGGCAAGCGCCGAGGTCATGCCGGCCTGCCCCGCGCGCGACGTCAGCGCCACGATCTGCCCGAACGGTCCACCGGCATGGGCGCGACCCCAGCGGCCGGCTGCCTCCGCAGGGAGCGCATCGTTCCAGATCAGCGCGACGGACGTGCTGCCTGGCTCGACGGCAGGGGGGCTGGCGACGTCGCCAGCCGAGTCCGCCGTGGCCCGGCTCTCTTCCGGGCCGAAGTCCACCCTGGGTAGGGTCAATCGGTCGAGCAGGGCAAGCACCTCCGGATCCTGACAGATCAACGAACGGGTGGCCGAGCTCAGCCGCCAGCGGCCCACCATCAGCAGCACGAGTCGAGGTAGCAGCCCCCATACCAGGATCGTGCAGAGCACGAACGGCCACCATCCACCCAGCTGCATGGCGGTTAACTCGTTCACGGCGACGGTTTCAAGCCGGTAGAAGCGGGACGCCTCGACGAGCCCCAGGTCCGGTACCGCCGAAGGCAGCCAGCTCTGCCACGGCAGCGCGAGCACCTGAAAGGCGCGGGCGACGGCTTGGGCATCCAGATCGAGGGTGGTGCTCCAGCCGAAGGCCAGATCGGTAACCGCCACGAGCACGATGCCCGCCGTGAGCACCCCGGCGAAATAGCCCACCGCAAACCACTGAGTGAACACCACAAGCTGCCAGCGGGCGAACCGCGTCCGTCCGGCGGAGAACCCGCCGTACAGGCGCATGCCCGCATAACGGTCGAGCCAGGCGCCCACCCAGCGGCCCGGGTTGATCACACCGATGCCTTCCCGGAGCGCAGCAAGACCGGGAATGCGCACGGGCAGCAGCAGGAAGACGAGAGTGAGCAGCAGCAGGAGGAACGGCGCGCCGACCAGCACTCCTAAGAGTCCCAGCAGGTTCACGGGATGGGTTCCGTCATACGCGAAAGCCACGGATCCGAGGCTCACGCCGACCAGCAGACCAAGCAGCGCCAGCAGCCACGTTGCCAGTCGCGAGAGCGCGACGAGCCGCCGGCCGAGCGATGTCTCGTCGCCACTGACGCGGTTACCGTGGGCCGCCAGGCGCTCCCACCAGGCGAGCACCCGGGTCAGTGGTTCGCCAACTGCCAGCGTGCGGCCGATGCTCCGATCCCGCTGCAGCCGCGTCTCGTACGGCGTCTGCGCATCCGCGTCGAGCCAGCGGCAGATGTCCACCGCGTCCGCGAGCAGAGGATTGGTCACGATCCGTCGTCGAGCGCGTCAGCCGGCAGCCGTCGGGCCGGTGGCCACACCACCGGTATCGTATTGCGGCGCGACCATCTGCATGAACCGGTGAATGTGCTCGAACGCCTCCCTGGCTTCCGGCAGCTGCGGCTCGAAGGCATGCCAGACGTGCAGCATGTGATGCCAGGTTTCCAGCGTCGCTTCGGAGCCTGCGTCCGTTGCTTTGTTGACATACCGGCGGGCATCGTCCAGCAGCATCTCCGCTTCGCTGGCGTGAACCAGCGTCGGCGGCAACCCGGACAGATCACCTCGCAGCGGCGAGACCCGGGGATCACAGGGATGCATCCGGTTGGAGAGCCAGGCGAACCAGGCCACCATCGCTCGAGGCAGACGCGTGATGCGACCGAACATGGGGCCCAGCATATGGTCAGTGGCGATGTTGCTCACCAGACTTGGACTCGAGAACGTGGCGTCCGTAGCAGGCGAGAGCGCTATGGCGCCGTCGGCCGCTCTGAGCCTCTGGTTCCTGGCCCAGGCGATCACCGCCAGTGTCAGGTTGCCACCCGCCGAGTCACCGGAGACAAACAGGGTATCGAGCGGTGTCGGACCGGACGGTCCGTTCGCGAGGATCCACCGGTAGGCCGTCTGGCAATCGGTGAGGCAGTCGATGCGCCGATGCTCGGGCACCAGCCGGTAGTCCACGGCGAGCACGCTGACCCCCGCCATGCGGGCGTATTTGGTGGTGATCGGTCGATGGCTCTTCGGGCTGCCCATGGTGAACGCCCCGCCATGGAGGTAGAGCAGCCGCCGCCTCGGGTCCGAATGCTCGGCCACCACCCACTCACATGGCACGCCTTCGGCGGTCACCGGGGTGATGGTGATGCCGGTCAGATCCGCCGTGTCGCCCATGGCATCCATGCCTTCCCGCATCCGATTGAGCCGGTCCCTGCCGCGGGTATCCTCTCCCGCCGCCGCCATGTTCGCCAGCAGGCCGATCACCTCGTGGTGCTCGGCGCTCGGCTCGCGCTGCCCGTGTGCATCGCTGCCCACCGCGGGCTTGTGACCGTGGTCGTAGCGGGACAGATCCTCTCCCTGAAGGTAGAAACGCGCCACCGCCCAGAAGGCCAGCACGGCCAGCGCGACGACGATCAGCAGTGTGGTCATGGTGCCCCCGGTTCCCCGATCACTCAGATTGAAACAGTTCCGGCGCAGTATACGCGTCTGGTTCAGACGCGTATGGTGCCGCGCAGGAGCCACCATGCACCCCGGGAAGGCCATGACACAGACAGAAGGCACGGATACGCCGCTCGTCATCGACTACTACACCGATGTGCTCTGTATCTGGGCCTGGATCGCTCAGCGGCGGATCGAAGCACTGGCCGACGACTGGCACGAGCGGGTCAGCCTCCAGCACCACTGCGTCAACGTGTTCGGCGACACCCGACGCAAGATGGCCACCCAGTGGGCCGATCGCGGCGGCTTCGACGGCTATGCCGATCACGTCCACGCGGTGGTCGCGGGCTATGAGACCGCCGCCGTGCATCCGGGGCTCTGGCGCACCGTTCGACCGACCACGTCGGCCAACGCGCACCTGGTGCTGAAGGCAGCGGATCTCGTCGCCTCGCCGGCTGTCATGGTGGATCTCGCCGGCCGTATCCGCCATGCCTTCTTCGTCGAGGCGAGAGACGTCAGCGACCTGTCCGTGCTCCTCTCCATCGCCGGGCAGGCCGACCTTCCGGTGGTCGACCTGCAGCACACGCTCAACTCCGGCGAAGCCGCCGCCGCTCTGCTTTCGGACTACGACACCACCGAGCAGCACGGCATCAGGGGCAGCCCCTCCTGGGTGATGAACGGCGGCCGGCAGATTCTCTACGGCAACGTGGGTTACCGGGTATTGAACGCCAACGTGGAGGAGCTGCTGAGACACCCCGAGCAGGAGGCAAGCTGGTGCTGAACCGACGCGACGGACCCCTGTAGGACGTCCCGTCGCTCTCGAGGCATCGCTGTCGTTATCATCGCTTCCCCCGAAAAGGAGCACACCGTGAGCAAACCCCGCATTGCCATCAACGGATTCGGCCGGGTCGGCCGCACCATCACCCGCATCGCCAAGCTGCGCGGCCACTACGACGTGGTCGCGATCAACGACCTGGCGAGCCCCGAGGATCTGGCCTATGCCTTCCGCTACGACAGCATCCATGGCATTTATCCCGGCGAGGTGCACGTGGACGGCGACACCATGGATATCGACGGCGATCCATTCCGCGTGCTCAGCGAGCGGGACCCGGCCAAGGCACCCTGGAAAGAGCTGGGTGTGGACTACGTGGTGGAGTCCTCGGGACAGTTCCGGCGGCTAAAGGATCTCGAGAAGCATCTGTCCGCGGGCGCCAGGCGCGTCATCCTCACCGTCCCCTGCAAAGACCCGCTCCCGGCCACGCTGGTCACCGGCGTGAACGATTACGTGATCACGGCTGACGCCACCATCATCAGCAACGCGAGCTGTACCACCAACTGTGCGGCACCCATGGCCAAGGTACTCCACGACGCCTTCGGTATCCGACGCGGGCTGCTCACCACGGTGCACGCCTACACGTCCGATCAGCGCCTCATCGACGCGCCGCACAAGGACCTGCGCCGGTCGCGCAACGCCGCGACCAACATCGTGCCAACCTCGACGGGGGCAGCCCGGGCCATCGGCCAGGTGCTGCCGGAACTCGAGGGTCGGCTGGACGGTATGGCCATTCGGGTGCCGGTGCCGGACGGCAGCCTGGTGGACCTGACCGTGGAGCTCGAGCGCGATGTAGACGTCGGCAGCGTCAACGCCGCCATGGCATCGGCCGCGGCAGGCTCCCTCAAGGACATCCTCGCCTACTGCACGGATCCGATCGTCTCCACGGACATCATCGGCAATTCCCACTCGGTCATCTTCGACAGCCTGCTCACCCAGGTGCTCGAATCCCGCATGGTCAAGGTCATCGGCTGGTACGACAACGAGTGGGGTTACAGCACCCGGGTGGAGGAGCTCATCAGCCGCCTCGCCGGCATGGACGGCATCGGCTGATCCGGCAACGAACGCAGCACAGACTGAAGCAATCAGGAGAAGATCATGAAGGGACTCGACACCCGTCACCGGTCCGGACGTTCACTGAGCCTGCTCGGCGTCGCGCTCCTCTGGGCACTGAGCCTGAGTGCCCAGGCGGACACGCCCGCCGGCGTGCACGTCTCCGGACAGGGTACCCTGGAGGTGGCACCGGACATGGGCTACGTCGCGCTCCACGTCCGCCGCGACGGCACGGACGCGGCCACGCTGAAACGGGACCTCGACAAGGTCGTGCGTGGCGTTCTGGCGCTGACGAAGCAGCTCGGTATTGCCGAGCGTGACGTCACCGCAACGGCCGTGAGCATCAGCCCCCGCTACCAGCGCCGGAACGATGAGATGGTCGTCACCGGTCTTACCGCCAGCCGCAGCATCGAGGTGACCCTCCGGGACCTGGACCGTTTCGGCGACCTGCTGAACGGCGCTCTGGACCTCGGCGTCAATAATCTGGATCCAATCCGTCTCGACACCTCGGAGCGCGCATCGCTGGAAGACAGAGCGCTGACACTCGCCATGGAGGACGCCGCGCGGGAAGCCGCTCAGGTTGCCGCCGGATTCGGCGTGGCGCTCGGACCCGTCAGCGACGTGACCGTCGAGCAGCACAGCGCCCGGCCGAAAGAGGTGCGCATGATGGCCATGGCCGATACAGGCGGCGGCGATTTCAGCGCCGGTGTCATCACCGTCGAGCGGTTCGTGATGGCGACCTTCTCCATCGTTCCGGCTCAATGAGTCTGGCGGTCACCCCGTCAGGAAGAGAGCACCTGCGACGCGAGCGTATCGAGCGCGCCACCACTCAAGGGGCCTGAAGTATCCACGGTGATCACCGGCTCGTCGTCCTCAGGCGCCTCGAACCGGCTGCGCTGCAGCGCCAGCACCGCCGGGGTTGCTTCGGAGGGATCGTCGCCTGCCACCGTGCGCGCTGACACCCGCTCGTCGAGCACCGCATCCGGAGCCTGGCAGAGCAGGATGAGCATGGGCACGCCGAGCCGTGCGGCCAGCGCTTCGAACTGGCGTCGGCGGGACCGCTCGATGAACGTGGCGTCGACGATGACGTGCTCGCCTGCCCTGAGCAGCCCCTCCGCTGATGCGGCCAGGTAGTCGAACGTCCTGTCGCTCTGCGCCGGATCGTAGAGCCCTGAATCGATACCGGAGCCGCTGCTCGCCAGCACACCGAGCCCCGCGAGTCGTTTCCTTGCCACGTCGGAGCGCAGCCGCACCGCAGGCAGGCGCGGCAGCAGCCGTGCCGCAAGGTAGGACTTGCCTGACCCGGACAGACCGCAGGTCAGGGTCAGCCGTCCGGCCGGTCTCGCCAGCCAGCCGCGGGCCCAGTCCAGATGCGCCGCGAACCGGTCCGCGGTGATCTCCGTCGGCTCCTGCACCCAGCGCAGCGCAGCCACCTTGGCGCGCACCACCGAGCGGTAGGCGGCAAAGTAGTGCAGCAGCTGCACGCCGTCATAGTCCCCCGAGCCCTCCAGGTAACTGTCCAGGAACCGGTAGGCGAGGCGGACCTCGCGCCGGAAGTGGCAGTCCATGAACAGAAAGGCCACGTCGCTCATGGTGTCGATCCAGCGCAGGTTCTCGTTGAACTCGAGACAGTCGAACGCGGTGACGGTGCCGTCGATCAGGGCCAGGTTGGACAGATGCAGATCGCCATGGCACTCCCGTATCCAGCCGCCCGTCATGCGGGCATCGAACGCGCTTCTGAGTGCACGGCCCACCTCCCGCGCGCGATCGAGCGCCTCGGTGATCTGGGCGGCATGCCGTTTCGCCAGGCCCGTGTGGCCGATCTCCTCGAAGTTGTCTTCCACGGGTCCGAACACCCGACGCGGCACCGCGTCCGGTCCCGCCTCCAGCACCGGCAGGTTCGCGTGCCGTGCAGCCAGATCCCGACCGAAGACATCCAGCGCCGATTCCTCGAGCTGGCCGCGATCGAGCAGCCTGTCGAGGGCCTGCTCGGGATCGAACTGACGCATCTGCACCGCCCACTCGAGCACCGGATGTTCAGCGTCATCGTTTTCAGCAGCACCCACGGTTGGCCCCGCCGCGCCTCTGCGCACGGCCACGACCCCCAGGTAGAGGGACGGCGCGAAAGCGCGGTTGCAGCGTACCTCTTCACTGCAGAAGTGCCGGCGCAGATCCAGGGTGGAAAAATCCACAAAGTTGAATCGAACGGGCTTTTTCAGCTTGTAAGCGTACTGCCCGGTGAGGAGTACCCAGGAGATATGGGTTTCGATCAGCCGGATCTGACCGCACGGATGCGGATAGCTCTCGGCATCGAGCAGGCCGGAAAGAGAATCGGGTAGCGCCATCCCGTGCAGGATAGCAGCCGGTCAGTCTGCCGTATCGGTGCCCAGCACACGCGCCAGCTTTTCGATGTTTTCCTGGCCGCGCCGCGCATCCCGGAGGGTCACGTCGTGCATCCGCTGATCGCGCTCGTTCACCCGGAGTGAGATGCTGTCGCCGACACGTTTGCGCGCCCAGCGGGAAAGATTCTGCTTCGGCAGACCGGTGGCCTCGGCAATCTCCGCAATGCTCACCTCGGACTTCCTGCACAGCCGTGCCATACCGGCGGTAATGGCGAGCATCTCACCGAGCGTCATGCGTGCGCCGTGGCGGTCTACGAGCAGCCGCAGGACGTCTTCCAGTCGCTGCAGGGTCCGGTATCTCAGTTCCAGCGCGTCGTCGGGCTCGGAGGTACCTCCGCCGCCGTGAAAACGGCTTTCCATGCCCTGTCCTCCTACAACCGGGGCCCGGTTTGAGCCGCACCGGTCGAAGGAACATAGCGCGATTGGCAGGGTGGAACCACCTCACGAGTGTGGGGCGGTTGCAAGGTGGCGGAGCCGACGGACGCGCCGCCTGAAGTCACCGGTCAACCGGCGGCGTTCACCAGACGTGCAGACTCCTTTTCCGCACGAACGCGCTCGTAGATTTCTTCACGATGAACGCTGACGTTGTCCGGCGCGTGCACACCGATCCGGACCTGATTGCCCTTCACCCCCAGCACGGTGACCTGAATGTCGTCACCGATCATCAGCCGCTCGCCCACCCTGCGCGTCAAGATCAGCATGATTACTCCTTGTATTGTGCCTGCTGCGGTCGCTTTCGGTTTGTTCTGCTCTTTTCCGGTTTCCGGCAGCGTGACTATCCCGGTATCACCTGGACAGCTGCCGCGTACCTGTCGTCGACTTCTCCGTCCGCGTACCCATAACTTCCAGGCACGGAACGCCAACAGCGGGGATATGACACCACGATGACAGGCAGCGGACAACGTTAGTCCCGAATGAGGACGATTCCCGGTCTGATCCGGCCAGACTTCCGGCACGGCGGGTCAGATTTTCGACACACCAGGCGCATTCGGCGCAGCGGTCGGGCGTCAGGCGTCGTTTCCGGTGCTGCCGCGATCGGCCGTCGGGAATGTCTTGACGTAAACGTCCTGCTGGGGAAAGGGAATGGTGATGCCGGCCTCGGCGAGTGCCGCATTGATGGCCGAATTCAACCGGTGCGTCATGGTCAGACCCTGATCGAAGTCGCTGATCCAGGCGAGGATCCGGAAATCCAGTGAGCTAGATCCGAAACCGCTGAAGATGATCAGCGGGGCGGGTTCTTTCAGCACGTCGGCATCGGCGTCGAGCACGGCGGTCAGCAGCTCGGTCACCACCTGCGGATCCGTGCCGTAGGCCACGCCGACGTTCAGCTCGAGACGCCGCTGCCGGTCCGACAGGGTCCAGTTGACGACCTGGTTGGAGACCAGGTCGCCGTTGGGGACGATCACCTCTGAGCCACTGAAGGTGCGAACCCGGCTGGTGCGGATACCGATCTGGGTGACCCGGCCCATGAGCGGACCGACCTCCACCGTATCACCGATCTGGATGGGTGCCTCGAAGATCAGGATCAGGCCGGACACGAAGTTGTTCACGACGTTCTGCAGACCGAAACCTATGCCCACACCCAGCGCGCCGACGATGAAGGCCAGGTTGGATAGATCCATGCCCATGGAGCCGAAACCAATGAGCAGGCCGAGCAGGATGATGCTGTAGTGAACGGTCATGGAAATGGTGTTCGGCACGCCGCGGGGCAGGTGCATACGTGGGAACACGTCCAGATTGAGCACCGCCCTGACCATCCGGGAAGCCAGCACAGCGATCCACACGGCAAAAACGAACAGCAGCACACCCCCCAGAGACAGCGTGACGTCGCCGACGGAGAGCTCGGCGCCAACGACCTCCTTCAGCGAGCCGAACAGCCAGCCGCTCAATCCGAAGGTATTGAGTGTGGCCCAGGCCCACAGCGTCAGTCCGACCCATACGAGGGGTTTCCTCAGGACGCGCTCGAGCCGATAGCGGTTCGCCGCGATGGAGCGTATCCCGTCCAGCACGGGCAGACGCAACGCCACCTGAATGATTTCGCTTACGGAGCTGAAACCGGCAAAGAGCACGAGAAACACCGCGGTGCTGTTGATCACCCCGATCACCAGATGCCTGGCCAGCGCCACGTAGCCGAGCACGTCGGCACCGATGCTCACCAGCAGCAGGAATACCGACGCCGTCAGCACGCCGACGATGAGCCCGCGCGGTGACCCCCAGTCCACCACCGCCCGGGTCGCGGTGGGATGCCTGGCCAGCCAGGACAGCACGGCGAGGGACACAGCAAGGATCAGGTAGGCGATCCGGGTCACCTGCTCCAGGACTGGCAGGGTTTCCACGAACTCGTGCACCAGCGCGATCACGACGAAGACGACCACACCGAATCGGATTCGCCTGGGTACGGATCTGACCAGAATGACCGCGGCGGTCAGCATGGCCGCCACCACGTAGATCACCCGCACCGCGGTTGGCGCACCCGCATAAACGGCAACGCCGATCAGCATCCAGATCAGGATGCCGGTGGGTACTGGTCTGGCCAGTGCATCACCCGGCGACTCGGTCGCCCGACGCAGTCGGAACAGCAGAAACAGAATCGCCGGGAGCAGCAGGAAATGACCACCGATGACCGTCTCCGAGGACTGCAGCCAGGTCCGGAAGTCCACCAGGAAGCTGCTGGTGAAGATCCGCCGGGACCGCTCGGTGGAGCGGCCGAGGTTCTCGCCGCTGATTTCCCAGAGACGCGGCGCGTTCTGCTCGAACAACTCGAGCTGCAGCGACTTGCCGTAGCTGTCGATCCGCTCCGCGATGGGGGTGATGGTATTGCGCACGGACATGGAGGCGTCCTGCAGCTCGATCAACCGGTTGAGCTTGTGGCTGATCTGATCCTTCACCTGAGCCGCCTCGGCGAGGATATCGTTCACCCGGCCGGCCAGGGCTGCCGGTAGGGTGGCGTTGTCCTGTTTCACCTGCTCCCAGCGACCAGTCAGCGTGTTGACCTCGGTGAGGAACCCCTCGAGCTGCTCGGCCCGTCCGGTCAGCTCATCGATGAGCGCCTGCGCCTCACTCGTGAGGCTCCTGGAGCGGACCAGGGCACCATCGATCTCGGCCGGATCGTCCAGCAGATCGTCCAGAGAACGGCCGGCGGGCAGCAGCTCCTGCACACGATCACGCAGCGCGGCCAGATCCGCAGTCTGGTCGTCAGGTTCGCCCAGCGCTTCGACGGCGGCCTTGATCCGGTCCAGAGATGCCAGCGCCTCCTGGGACCGCACCGTGACATCGGACGCCGGCGGCTCGGGGGCGGGGGTTTCGGCAGTCGCGGGCTGGCTGGGCGCGGCCGCCTCGGCCGCCATGGCGACCCGGCAGACGCTCCAGAGGATCAGGGCGACCAGAATGAAACCTGGCCGCTTGAGCAGACTCGCGGCTGACATGACCGGCAGTTAGCGACTGGGACAGCGGCTGATGTTAGGGCGCTCCCGGAACGGGAACAACCGGAACGGTGATCAGCGCACGCGTCGTGCGCGATCGATCGGGACCACCCGTTCCTGCTCCGGGTTTGCCTGCGGGACACGCCGGGGCTCACCGATGAGGTAGCCCTGCGCGTAGTCGATGCCGATCTCGCGGATGACTTCCAGGGTCGCGGTATCCCCGACGAATTCCGCGATGGTCTCCTTGCCCATGATCCGTGCAATGTCGGCGATGGCCCGGACAATGGTCTGATCCACCTTGCTCACCGACAGCCGGCGGACAAAGGAGCCGTCGATCTTGATGTACTGAACCGGCAGTCGCTTCAGATAGGACAGCGAGCTGTAACCGGTGCCGAAGTCGTCCACAGCGAACTCACATCCCGCCGCGCGCAGTTCCCTGATCTGAGGCACCGCTTCCGAGAAGCTCCCCACAGCCACCTGCTCGGTGATCTCGAAGATCGCCGCATCCGGCGGTACGCCGTGCGCCTTGAGCCGGCCGAGCACGAAGCTTGCGAGGGTGGTGTCAATGAAGGCGCTGCCCCCCAGGTTGATGGCAAAACGGACGTTCGGAGTCGTGCGCCGCAGGGCTGCCAGCTCAGCAAAAGCATGTTCGAGCACCCAGTGGTCGATGTCGCGCATGAGGCCGAACCGCACCGCTGCGGGAAGAAACTGATCCGGCAGATAGACCATCTCGCCTTCACGCAGGCGCACGAGCACCTCGTAGTGACGGATGACCCCGTCGGCCAGGTTCTGGATCGGCTGATAGTGGAGCTCGAAGAGGTCTTCCTTGAGCGCCCGTTTCAGTTTGCCCTGCCACTCCACGTCGCTTTTTATGGTCTCGATATGCTTCTCATCCGGCTGGTACCGGCAGGCCCGGTTGCGCCCCGTCGACTTGGCCAACCGGCAGGCAACATCAGCCTGCGAGATCAGCTCCTCCGGATTCAGGCGCGAGGTCTCCTCCACCATGGCAATGCCCAGGCTGCAGTTGGCCGACAGGGAAACATCGTCGTAGACAAGGGGAAACTCGCCCATCTCCCTGAGCAGCTTGTCTGCCATGGCATCGGCGTCCGACGCGCTGATGTCGGGAATGAACAGCACGAACTCGTCGCCGCCGAATCGGCCCAGCAGATCGTCGCGGCGGACATGCTGTCGCAACCGCGCACCCACCTGGACCAGCGCCTGGTCGCCGGCCTGATGGCCATAGGTATCGTTGACATGCTTGAACTGGTCCATGTCCACGAACAGCAGGGCTCCATAGCCGGGGGTCGCCCCGGCCAGGCGTGCGGTGAGCTGCTCGATGAAATGATGCCGGGTCGCCAGGCCGGTCAGCGGGTCGAAGTTCGCCAGCTTCAGCAGGTGCCGGTCCCGCTCACGGATGCTGTCGAGTGCCGTTTCGAGCGCCTCACCGATGGCGGAGATCTCCCGATACCGGGAAGTCGGTATCTTGACGTCCAGGTTTCCCCGCGCGATGGACTCCAGCGGCTGCTGCATATCGGCGAGCGGCTGCACGGCCTGACGGATCGCAAGCCGGCCTGCGAGCATCAGCGTCAGGAAGGCGAGCATCACGAAGCCGCTTCCCGTTGAGATACCTGTCATCAGATCGCGGTCGTAACCGCTGTAGTCGAGTCCGAGCTCGACGAATCCCACGACCGTGGTCGCGCCTTCGAGCTCGCTGAGGGTTTCGGCGCTGAACAGGTTGGCGGAGACGATGGACTCACGGGTGACCGCCTGGCTGATCCGCACCAGTGGATCACGATCGACGTCCATCCGGTAGCGCGGGCCGCCGGCAGCGCCTTCCGCCGATGCCTTCTCGAGGGCGGCGAACGTTCCGGCGTCGAGCTCCGGATACAGCCGCGGTTCGCCAGCAGCACTTTCCACGTAGATCACCCGTCCGTCGAGACCGTAGTAACGCACGTACTCGATCTCGTCGAAGCGCGACAGGTAGGTCTGCAGCTCGAGAAACCGCTCGTCCGCCGGATTGACGAAGAATCCTGCGCCCAGCGATTCCATCTCGCCGACCCAGCGCACCGCCCAGTCTTCCAGGTTGTCCCGCACCACCCAGTTGGATACCCACCAGACGCAGCCGATGGCGATCAGCCCGACGGCGAGGGCATAGGCGAGCTGAGAGACCAGAATCTCACGGACAATGGTGCGTTTCGACTTTTCCATGTCAGTAGCCGACCCCTGCATGGGCGTCGAATGCATCCGGATCCACGGACGAGAGGATGAGCTTTCCACTCAGTCGGCTGCGGACCCGCATCTCCCGCACCGCCCCGGCAGTGCCGTCCCGATTGACCAGCGCGACGAGCGTCCGGGCGACGCTCACCGGGTCGGGCTGGACGTAGAGCGTGGCGCCGAGATTGAACATGACCGGGCTGTAAACAAGCATCTGCACGTTATTGCTGCGTCCGTGATCGACCACCCGCTGGATGACGCTCGGGCTCAGCACCCGCTCGTCGGGGAGAAACACGAAACCATCGATCTTCGGCACCATGCTGCGGAAAGCGAGCAGCGTCTCCTGGTCGGAGTCCACCGTCCGCGCTTCGAGCACCAGACCGCGCGCGCGGCAGGCTGCAGCGAGATCTTCCATCCGGCGCCCCATCAGTGGACCGCCGATGACGCCCACGCGTTTCAGATCGGGATTCTGATGCGTCCAGTAGTCGAGCTGGACGTCGAACGGCGGCAGCGCATCCACTCCCGGCGAGTCCCTGACATCATCGAAGACACCGGCATGCACCACGCGCACCCCGGGGATACCGCCTGCAGCCGCCAGCGCCGACGGGCCGAGCGCGATTACATCCACCGGCGCCTCCCGGGCGAGACGGATGCTCACCGATCCGGCTGAACGGTGAGCGAGGTTGAGAATCCGGTAAGGACGGCCGAGCCGCGCCGAGAATACCCGCAGCAGCTCGAGGTCTCTGTCCCGGTCGTCATCCACCACCACGAACATGGGCGCACCGGCGAATCGGGGTGTCGGTTGCTGTCCGGTTCCGTCGGGGACGTCCGCGGTCGCGACGGGCACCACGGCCTCCGTCTGATCCGGTACCGGATCAGACGCCTGCCGTGGTACCGGACTCGTGGCGCAACCCGCTGCCAGCAGCGCGCTGACGATCGCGGCGCAGCCCGCGCAGCCGAGGCCCGGTCTGTACAAGGCCATCCGCCTCACGGAAAACCTCGAATCTGCTTTCAGACGGACGACCATAGCGGCGGAAGTGGCGGGAAACTGAGGACTGCATCACAGCCACGATGCTGACTGGTCCACGCAAGTTAATTGCTCGGATACGCTGGATTTTCACAGACCTGCGACGCCATGCTGACGCCCGTCTGACAGAAGCTCAGCCAGATTGGAGCCGTCGATCACGCAGGGAATTCCCGATGAAGCTGCAGAGCCGTTACTTCGGACCCATCGCGGCGCTGGTAGTGACCTTGTGCCTCTGCTCAGCTCTCCTGAGCTGAGCCCTCAGCATCTCCTGAGCTGAGCCCTCAGCATCTCCTGAGCTGAGCCCTCAAGTAGAACAGCTGCCGCCCCCGAGCACGCAGAACCGGGCGCAGTGCGGATGGTTCAGCGATACCGGCCGCAGGCTGTCGGCGAGCGTCGCCCCCAGGGAGAACGCTTCGCTGTAGGGCAGCAAGGTACAGGCCACCACCTCCGGTGCAGGCGCTCCCTTCCGGCGGACCACCATGCGGGCGCTCGCACACATCATGTCCGCCGGATTCACGTCGAGGATGCCCCAGCAGGCGGTCGTGATCTCGGGCACGTCCGCCGTCTCGTCCATCTCCGGGAACAGCACCAGCTCCGACGGATCCCAGGCGTTCACCGGCAGACCCAGCGTTTCGAAAAGCGCCGCAAAGCCGCCGCGCAGCGTCGTCTCCGATTCTCCCCAGCGCGTACGACCGGCAACGTGTACCCGGAAGCCCTCCGCTGCCAGCCAGCGTAACCCGTCCAGCGTCGGCTGCCAGGAGCGACGACCCCGTTCCTCCTCGTGATGCTTCTTCTCGAAATGATCGACGGAGACGCGCATCGTCAGCCGTTCGCCGTAACTCCGGTGAATCCCCCTGAGTCCGTCCGCGCACTTCATCATCGGCCGCATGGCGTTGGTCAGCACCAGCACCCGGAAACCATCGGCGAGGCAGTCCTCCAGAATGTCGAGAATGTCCGGATTCATGAACGGCTCGCCACCGGTGATGCCGATTTCGACCACCGGCAGCGCCGCCATGCGGATCTCGTCGAGCACCGCCGCCACGTCCGCCCGGGTCAGATAGCTCAGCCGGTCGTTCTTCGGGCTCGACTCGATATAGCAGTTCTCGCAGGTCAGGTTGCACAGGGTTCCCGTGTTCAACCACACCGTCGTCAGCGCGACGGGCGAAACGGTGGCGCGCGTCTGTCCGTCGGCGGTGACCTTCGGGTCCAGGAACCTGCCTGACTCGGTGGCGATCATCTGCATGCTGTCGGGCCTCTCCGGTGCTGACGGGCCGGCTCTGGGGCAGCCTCGTCAGCCCGTGATCATGTCAGGTATCCTCCGGGGACTGAAGGGAGGGGACCCGTTTGTCGAACGCGCTGTCGAAGACCACGATCTACGCCCATGGCGCTCTGGGGTTGCCCCTTGCCGTCATCGGCTACCCCCTCGCCATCTGGATCCCCGCGCATTACTCCGGTGGCCTCGGCATCAGCCTCGCCGCGGTGGGCACCATTCTCATGCTCGCCCGACTCACGGACGTTATCACCGACCCCATCGTCGGCGAGATCTCCGACCGGATGCGCACGCCGTTCGGCCGGCGCCGGCCCTGGCTGCTCATCGGCGCGCCCATCATGATGCTCGGCGTCTACAAGCTCTTCATCCCGGAGCCCGGGGTCGGGCTGGTCTACTTTCTGGTATGGCTGACGGTTTTCTTCCTCGGCAGCACGGCCATCGCCCTGCCGCACCGGGCCTGGGGTGCCGAGCTCTCCCCCGACTACCATCAACGCAGCCGCGTGACAGCGGCGCGGGAATTTTACGTGCTGATGGGTCTCATGGTGGCGGCCGCCGTACCCATGATCGTGGAGATCCGGGCCGACGGCGGCTCGGGCGTGGCCCAGGTATTCACCACGCTGTGGAACGACGCCATCGGCGCGTTTTCAGGGGAGTTCAAGAAAACGATCGTCGACCGGGCCACGCTCACCGGTCCCGTGCTGGCAGGGCTCGCCTGGACCATCATCCTGCTGCTGCCAGTGTGCGCAGCAGTGGTGCTGATCTTCGTCAGGGAACCACCATCTCAGCAGGGAGAGAAGCGCCCGACTTTCGTCGATGGCCTGAAGCTGGTCGCGAAGAACGGTCCCATGCTGCGGGTGCTGATCATCGCGTTGCTGGTGACCTTCGGTGAGGCGTTCCGCAACGCGGTGTCGCTCTTTTTCATCCGCGACATCGTCGGCGTGCCCACCATCGGCGCCGCGTACTTCTTTTATTTCATCGCGGGCTTAGGCGCCATTCCCTTCTGGCTCTGGCTCGGCCGCCTCATCGGCAAGCACCGGGCGTTCATGTGCACCCTCATCACCGTCGCCACCGTCTCCGGCGCCAACCTGCTGCTCAGCTACGGCGACTACCTGCCCTTCTTTCTGCTCTTCATCGTCAAGGGTTTCTGCTACGGCGGTCTGCAGTTTCTGCCGGTGGCCATGATGGCCGACGTGGTGGACGTGGACGCGGCCAGAAGCGGCGGCCGTCGGGCAGGCACCTACTTCGCCTTTCTCGGCTTCACCGAGAAGATCGCCATCGCCTTCGGCACCGGCGTGTCGCTGAACATCGTCGGGCTACTGGGCTTCGACCCTTCCGGCGGGGTGGCGGCCAGCACGGAGATCGGCGTGCTGTCGCTGCGCCTCGTCTACTGCCTGGGTCCCATCGTCTTCTACGGCCTGGCGCTCAGGCTGATCTGGAACTATCCGCTGACGCCGCTCCGACACGCCCGGCTCCGGGAGCGGCTTGAACGGCGGGCCGCCCGCCTCGCCGGTGAGCCGGCCGCCGTGGACACCATCGCACAGGAACCCTGAAATGAACGTCACCCGCCTGTCCGCTCCGCTCGGTGCCGTCGTCGAAGGGCTGGACGTGCGCACCATCAGCGACGCCACCTGGCAGGCTCTCAACGAGCTCTTCTGTGAGCATCACGTGCTGGTGCTTCCTGGTCAGTCGCTTACACCGGCAGAGCACATGGCCTTCGGCCGACGCTGGGGGGAGCTGGTCAGGCATCCCTACGCAGGCCTTGAAGACCACCCGGAGATCATCGAGCTGAAGAATCCGGGCAAGCGCCGCGACGTGAATCAGCACTGGCACTCGGACATGACCTACAACGAGTGCCCGCCCAAGCTGACCATGCTTTATGCGCTGGAAGCTCCGACACTCGGCGGCGACACGGCTTTCGCGAATCAGCACCTGGCCTGGGCGGAGCTGTCCGATGGCATCCGTGCCACCCTGGACGGACTCGCCGCCGTGCACAGCGCCGAAGGACTGGCCGGCATCTACGGCGCGAATCCGAAGGAGGCACCCCGGGCCGAGCATCCGGTGGGACGGACACACGACGAAAACGGCCGTCGTGCGCTGTACGTCTGCCGCGCCTTCACCCAGCGGTTCGTCGGCTGGTCCCGGGAGGAAAGCCGGGGACTGCTCGAGTACCTTTTTCAGCACTCCGTGCGCCCCGAGTTCCAGGCCCGTCACCACTGGCGAGCGGGCGACCTGGCCCTGTGGGACAACCGGTCGGTGCTGCACTTCGCCGTCCACGACCATGGCGACGAGCCGCGGCTGATCCACCGGATACAGGTGGCCGGCCCACGGCCTTCCTGAGGCGCGCGACGATGTCCCGAATCGAGATCCGCCCCGCGACTGACGCCGAGATGGGTCAGGTGGGCCTCATCACCAGCTACGTCTACGGCGGCGATCATGGCGACGGCGAGCGCAACAACGCCGCCATCAACAATCGCGCCGAGTGGACCCTGTGTGCGTTCGACGGGCCGACCATGGTGGCAAGCTACGCGACCATCCCGTTCACCATGCGGGCCAACGGCTCGGCCATGGCCATGGGTGGCGTCTCCATCGTCGGAACGCTGCCGGAGTACCGCCGGCGTGGGCTGCTGCGCACCCTCACGGAGCAGTCGTTCGAGACGATGCGGGACAGGGGCCAGACCGTGGCGGCGCTCTGGGCTTCTCAAGCCGCCATCTACCGGCGCTTCGGCTACAGCATGTGCTCCGTCCGCCGCACCTACGAGATCGACACGGTGGATATCCGCCTGCTCGAGCCGCCGACGGACGACCTGGTGGTGGCCAGGGAGTCACCAACGGAAGCTTTCGATACGTTGAAGTCGCTGTATCGTGACTTCGTTGCGCACCGGACCTGTTATCTGCACCGCAGCTCGTTCCTCTGGCAGGCCAACGTGCTGGCCAACCGTCCGGCGGACGGGCCGGTCCACGTGGCGGTCTGCCGAAGCGGCGATGGCCACCCGCTCGGCTACGTGATCTATACGCTGCGCGGCGGTGGCCGCGTGAATCACCCGGCACGGAGCCAGGAGATCGTCATCCGTGAGCTGGTGTGGCTGTCCGCCGATGCCTGCCGCGCACTCTGGACCTTCATTGCCCGCCACGATCTGGTGGGCCGGGTGCGCTGGGAAAACGCTCCGGCGGACGATCCCGCCTGGGAGCTTTTCGTGGAACCGCGCATGCTGAACGCCCGGGATCGCGAAGGCGCCTACTTCCGCATCGTCGACGTGCCCGGGGCGCTGGCCGGTCGCGGCTACGACCGCGACGGCGAGTGTGTCATCGCCGTGGCGCCGGATCGGGAAACACCGTGGAACAACGGCACCTGGCGGCTCAGCGTGACCGGCGGCCGGGCCGAGGTCAGACCTACGACCGACGCCGCCGACATCACCTTTACCGTCCGATCCCTCGCCAGTGCCTTCACCGGCTACCGCCGCGTGGGCTGGCTCGCGAACTGGGGACTGGCGGAAGGCGACACCGATGCCGTCGGTCGCGCCGATGCGCTCTTCGGCACGCGCTACGCACCGTCCTGTCCCGACAACTTCTGAAGACAGATCTGATGAGCGACACCTGGGACATCGTCATCGTCGGCGCCGGCAGCGCCGGTTCCGCCATCGCCGCTCGGGCCAGCGAGGACCCGAACCGGACCGTCCTGCTCATCGAAGCCGGACCAGACTACCCGGACCTCGCCGCTACCCCGTTCGACCTGGTCAACAGCCACAACAACTCCTACACCGTGCACGACTGGGGCTTCGAGTACCAGCCGACCCGCGGCCGCAGCGTCAACTTTCCCCGCGGTCGGGTGGTGGGCGGCTCGAGCGCCGTGAACACCACCATCGCGCTCCGGAGCCTTCCGGAAGACCACGCCGAATGGGCCGACGCGGGCAATCCAGACTGGGCCTGGGAGAAGGTGCTGCCGGCCTACCGGCGCATGGAACGGGATCTGGACTTCGGGCATCTGCCCTATCACGGCGATGCCGGACCCATCACTATCCGCCGCTATCCGCAGAGCGAGCTCGAGCCGCAGCACCAGGCCTTTCTGGAAACGGCCCGGCTGCTCGGCTATCCGGACTGTCCGGACGCCAACGCGCCGGACAGCGTCGGCAGCGGACCGCAGCCCATGAACAAGCTGGGCAGACTGCGGGTCTCCTGCGCCGTGGGCTATCTGGCTCCCGCCCGGATCCGGCCGAACCTGACGATCCGGGCCGACACACTGGTGCGTCGTCTTGTTTGTGAAAACGGCACCTGCACCGGCGTCGAGGTGGAGACGGCCGGCGTGGTCAGCCGCATCCGCGCGAAACTTACCGTGCTCGCCGCCGGTGCCATCCAGTCACCGGCGATCCTGATGCGCTCCGGGATCGGTCCGCCTGATGAGCTCGAGCGGCACGGCATCGACGTGACCGCCAGCGCGCCCGGAGTCGGCCGGAATCTCTCCGACCATCCGGCGATCTCGGTGGTCTGCGCGGTGAAGGATGGTGCGATCATCGACTTCGACGCGCCCATCATTCAGACCATCCTGCGTTACACCGCAGCCGGTTCCGAGAAGCGCAACGACCTGCAGATCGAGCAGATCAGCTTCGCCGGACGGCGGGGTGGCCCGCCGCTCTTTTCCGTTGCCGCCGTACTCGAGTATCAGTACGGACGCGGCGAGCTCAGGCTGGCAAGCGCCGATCCCCATGCCGCACCGGTCATCGACAACCGTTTCTGCGAGGACGACCGGGATACCGAACGGCTGCTCAGCTGTCTGAAAGACGCCATGGCGTTCACCCGCACCGGACCGCTTGCCGATATGATCGAGGCGGTGACCTTTCCGGATCCGGCCCGGCCGGATGACGATGTGGCGCTGAAAGGCCTCATCCGCCGGTTCGCCGGCAGTGGTTACCACCCGTCCGCCACGGTGAAGATGGGGCCGATGACAGACCCCATGGCCGTGGTGGACCAGCGCGGCTGCTGTCATTTTCAGGAAGGCCTGGTGGTGGCTGATGCTTCCATCCTGCCCTTCGTGCCGCGGGCCAACACCAACCTGTCGGCTATTCTGGTCGGAGAGATGATCGGCGAGTGGCTGCGGACGGAACCGGGACGTTATGGCCTCTAGGGAACCTGGCACCAGATCGGAGCAAACGACATGACCGACATTCTCATCCGAAACGTGGCCGTCCTCGACGGCACCGGCGCGGAACCGTTCATGGCCGACGTCAGCGTGGATGCGGGTCGGATCGCCGGCGTGCACGCCGTGGGCGGAGCCGGCCCTGCGAAGAAGGAGATCGACGGCGAGGGACTGACGCTCTCACCCGGATTCGTCGACACACACGCCCACGACGACGGCGCATTCTTCCGCCACCCGGACATGGCCTTCAAGCTGGCCCAGGGGGTGACCACCGTGGTCAGCGGCAACTGCGGCTTCTCCGCCATTCCGGCGGATCCCGACCAGGACAGCGTGGCTGCCAGCGGCGGCATCCTCGCCGGTCTGGTCGGCGAGTTCACGGACCTGGACGGCTATTTCGGCGCCGTACTGGCACGGCAACCGGCCATAAACAACATGATGCTGGTCGGTCACAACACCGTGCGCACACTCGTCATGGGCTGGGAGCAGCGCTCGCCGACCCATGCCGAGCTCGATGCCATGCGCGGTCACGTGGCCCGAGCCATCGAGCAGGGTGCCTGTGGCTTCTCCACCGGTCTCATCTATCGACCCGGCCGCTGGTCCGAAACCGAGGAGGTGATCGAGCTGGCCAGCGAGGCGAAGGCCTTTGACGCGCTGTACACCACACACATGCGCAACGAGGGCGACCACCTGCTCGAAGCCGTGGACGAGACGCTGCGCATCGGCCGGGAGGCAGACGTGCATGCTCACATCTCCCATCACAAATCCTCCGGCCGCCCCAACTGGGGCAGGATCGGCGAATCGCTGGCGAAGGTGGACGCCGCCCTCGCCACAGGTCAGCGGGTAACCCTGGACGTCTACCCGTACACCGCCGGTAGTGGCCGCATGATCGAGTACTTCAATCTCGACAGGGTGAGCCGCGATCTGGCCGAGGTGATCCGCATCGCCAGCTGCCCCGCGTTCCGGGAATACGAAGGGCGCATGCTGGTGGACATCGCTGCCGAGGAGGGCATCGACGTCACCGAGGCAGTGACAAAGATCCTCACAGCCGAGAAAGGTGACCGGACCATCTGCATCCAGTTCATCATCGATGAGGCGGACGTGGAGACGAACCTCGCGCACACGGACATGATGGTCGGCTCCGACGGCATTCCCGATCTGCGCGGCAAGCCGCACCCGCGACTGTTCGGCACGTTTCCGAGAGTGCTCGGCCACTACGTCCGCGAGCGCGGCATCCTCTCCCTGCCCGAGGCCGTGCGACGCATGACGTCCCTGTCGGCGGCCACCTTCGGCCTCAAGGACCGGGGCCAGATCCGCGAGGGCTACTGGGCGGACCTGGTGCTGTTCGATCCCGCCGCCATCATCGACACCGCCACCTACGATGCACCACAGTCGGAACCGGACGGCATCCGCCTGGTGGTGGTCAACGGTGCCGTGGCCTACGAACGTAACGATCCGGGTCGGCCGGGCATTCACACCGGCGCGGGCACCGGCGCCATGCTGCGCTACCGGCGCGATCCATTTCCGGGCTGATCAGCACCGGCAGTTCAGGAGAACCAGATGAATACGCTCACCGCTCCCGCCCGACTGGACACCGCGCGACGACTGCTCGTGATCACGGGCCGCGCCCTGCTCGGCCTGTACTTCATCGTCCCCGGCATCATGAAGATCACCGGCTGGACGGCGACGGGCGCCTACATGGCCCAGCATGGCGTGCCGCTGGTCCCCGTGCTGCTGGTCATCACCATCGTCCTCCAGGTCGGCGGCGGCATCTGTCTGGCGATCGGCTACCGGGCGCCGCTCATGGCGTTTCTGCTGGCCGGGCTGACGCTCCTCATCAGCCTGTTCATGCACGACTTCTGGAACAGCTACGAGGGCGGCAACCCCGGCCACGAGTTGCAGAACTTCATCAAGAACATGGGGATCATGGCGGGGCTGCTGTACGTGGCCGGCAGCCCAGGTAAATCGAGGTGACGCGTGCTACCCGCGCTGTCCCGCCACCGACCGGGCAAAGCCCAGGATCGATCGGGTGGTTTCAGCGTAAACCTCCGGGATGATGTCGGGAAAGGCGAGGTCGCCGGCGTGGGGTGTGCCGTGCACGGTACGCGCAACGGCCGGGACACCCGCCGCCAGCAGCTTGCGGTAGAAACCGAGCCCTTCGTCACGCAGCGGGTCCAGCTCGTTCACCGAGATCACGTGGGGCGGCAGACCTTCCAGGTCCTGCACCCCTGACTGGTACGGCCAGGCGAGCGGATTCGTGGCGTTCGCGCCGTCCGGATCGTAGACGCGGGCAATCGCGGCCATCTGCGGACCGCTCAGCATGTAGCCGTCGTTCTCCGTCAGTGACAGCAGGTCCGGTGCCGGTCGTGCGTAGCCGCCATAGATGTACGGACACATGGCGTACACACCGTCGATGTGATCCAGCCAGCCCTCACGCTTGGCGTTCAACGTCGTGGCGATCGCCAGATTGCCGCCTCCGGACTCGCCGGAGATGACGATGCCTGAAATGCCCAGCGCCTCACGCCGCTCGTGCACCCACTTGAGACCGGTGCTGCAGTCGGTCAGCCCTGCAGGAAACGGATGATTGCCCAGGCGCCCACCGCCGTTGCGGAACTCCACACCGACCACTACCAGACCCATGGCCGCCAGCCGGTTGCGGACGCGAACGAACATGGGGTCGGCAGCCGACATCATGACCATGCCGCCCCCATGCGTGTGATAGATGCACGGCACCGGACCATCGACGTCAGCGGGTCGGTGCAGGTAGAGGGTGATCGCATTGCCGTCCTCGCCGTGGATCGTCTCCGTGCTGGAGACGATGTTGGACTCCTCCGGCATGACGGCGAACATCGCCGGATGCGCTGCGGCGGAGAGGGCTTCGAACTCGGCACAGTAAGCCAGGCAGTCCTCGTAGGAGGCATCGGCAGCAACGGGCGATCCTGCCTGGCCGAATGCGTTGACCGCCTTCAGGGCGGCGATGATGCGCGGGTCGGCTCGGTGATCATGCTCGAGGCTGGCATCGGGGTTGCCCAGCCTGCCGGGAAGGAAATCGGTGGGATGCTGCACGCTGACGACTCCGCAGACTCGGCCGCCCAATATGCCCGACCACCACGGTGCAGACAAACACCGGGTCAGCCGTCGAGGCGACCCGTCAGCAGCTCCAGCTCCTCACGCCACGCGGCCTGCAGGTCGGGCTTCTGAAACCTGGGCTTGCGTGCCAGATCCGCCTCGAGCAACGCCTCCAGCTCGACGATACGCTTGAGCACCTGCTCTTCCGTGCCCGTATCGAGGCTCGCGATACCGCCCTCGTTCGCCCCCGCACCCGGTTTTGCGCGTGAACCCTCACTGGCAGGGGCACCGTCCGCCGCCAGCATGTCGGCATAGAAGCCGTCGGGATCACCGATCTCCAGCAGCCGCCCATCTGTGACCAGCAGAAAGCGGGTGGCGACGTTGTCGATGAAGCGCCGGTCATGAGACGTCATCAGCAGCGTGGCTTCGGATTCCGAAAGCTGTGCCTCCAGCTCCTCGCGACCGTCGATGTCGATGTGGTTGGTGGGCTCGTCCATGATCAGGAAGTTGGGCCGGTTGAGCTTCAGCGCCAGGAACATGAGACGCGCCCGCTCCCCACCCGACAGCGCGGCGAGCCGCCGGTCGTGGTCCAGGTAGGGGAACCCCGCATTGATCAGGCCGTTCCTGAGCGAAGCTTCGGGCACCCGGGTCGAGCGCCGCAGGAAGGTGAGCATGGTCTCCTCCGCGTCGCCCGCGACCTCGGCCAGCTCCTGGTCGTAGTAGCCCACCTCCGCCTGGGGAGAGAAGTTGATGTGCCCGTCTTCTCCATCCACTCGAAAGGCACCCACCAGGGCGGTCAGCAGCGACGTCTTGCCGCAGCCATTGAGACCCAGCAGCGCGACACGCTCTCCCGGGCGGATCACCAGCTCGCCGATCCGGAACAGGGGGACGTCCGGCACTCCGGGCGGTGTCACGGTGAGATCGGCTACCCGGAGCATGCGGTTCGACCGGGTCTCGCGGCTGTCGAGCGTGAGCGCGAGACCTGAGCCCCGGGAGACGAAGGTCTTTGCCTGCTCCAGCCGCGCAGCCCGCTTCTCCATACTCTTCGCCTTGCGGGCGAGCTTTTCGTTGTCGTAAACCTTGCCCCAGATGGCGAGCCGTTTCGCGCTCGCCTTCAACGCCGCGATCTTCTTCTCTTCGTCGGCCCGGGTCGCTGCGGCGGCGATGTCCATCTCCGTGAGCGCCTGACGCGCCGCCGAGTAGGGCATGTCGAAGGCATAGAGGGCCTCGTCCCGGAGGATGAGCGTGCGGTGGGTGACGCCGTCGAGCAGCGCCCGGTCGTGCGACACGAGCACGAACGCGCAGCGGATCTCTTCTGCCAGGAACTGCTCGAGCCGCGTCAGTGTGGCCAGGTCCATGTGGTTGCTGGGCTCATCGAACAGGATCAGATCCGGATCGTTCACCAGCGCCCTGGCCAGCATCAGCCGGTTGAGCTGGCCGCCGGACAGGTCCGCCACGGGCAGCCGGTGCTGATTCTCGCCGAAGCCCAGCGTATCCAGCGTCAGCGCGGCCCGGTAACCCTCCACGTCCCGCTCGCTCGACGGTATCCGCTCCAGCACCGCGTCGAGCACCCCGAGGGCCCCGATCTTCGCCGGCAGAAACTGCTCCACCATGCCGAGTCGCAGTCCCTGCCGCCGGCTGATCTCGCCTTCGTCCGGTATGACCTCGCCGGCCAGAATCTTCAGCAGGGTCGATTTACCACAGCCGTTGTGGCCATTGAGCCCGATCTTGTCGCCACGACTGACGGACAGCGCCAGCTCCCGGAACAGCGGCTTGGTTCCGGCCGTGTGCGTCAGGTTCCGGCAGCTCAGCAGGGTGGACACGGCGTCGTCAGGCGGCCTCGACCGCGGCCGCATCCAGCGCCAGAAAAGCCTTCCAGACGTCGTCCATCTGCGGCGCCCATTTTTCCAGCACCGGCGAGCGGCATTCGGTTTCCGGCAGGCCGCGCACCTTGGACAGATAGTGATAGAGGAACGCCGAGACCCGGGCATTCACCACGCAGTGGACCCAGACCCGGGATCCCCGGAACGCTTCCATCACGCCGATGAATTGCCGGAGGTCCGCGATCGTCGGTGCGGCGAAGTCCACGGGGATGTGCACGAACCGCATGCCGAGACCAGTGACGACGCTGCCCTCGTCGGCGATGGCATGGTCCGAGCTCGGCAGCGCCAGGTTGATCACCACCTGATAACCGGCAGCGGCGATGTCGGCGAACTGCTCCCGGGTGGGCTGGCCGGACGAGCCGATGTCGTCGGTCATCCGCACGTAGTTGGTGATCGCATTCAGACTGGCCATGGTTTTCTCTCTCTGGCGTGCCGATCGGGCGTCACAGACTACGCCGCCCTCAGACGATGCGCACGTCCAGATCCATCACCGCGTAGGCGCCTTCCCGGGTCAGGCAGCCCTGCACGTGCTCGCCGGGCTCGAGATCCCGCCAGTGCGTGCGCACACCGTCCAGGTGCCCGACGCGGGCGATGAGCAGCTTCACCGGCCGGCCGGTGCGCTCGGCCTTGCCGCGCTCTATGAAGCCGAGCCACGGCACGTAGCCGTACTCGCCGTTCCGCTTCAGCACACCCACGGCTTCGCCGCGCGTGGAGTCGTGCAGCTCGATGTTGCGGTGATTCAGCTTGCGGCAGAGGATCAGGGACATGGCAGATACTGTATATACATACAGTATCC
>QJYB01000019.1 GCA_003247835.1 Gammaproteobacteria bacterium
TGGCAACCGGTCGCAGAGAATCTGGTCCGAGCAGACGCTGGCCGGTGCCCGCAGGGTGCGCACCGGTGAGCTCGTCGATCCGCTGTTCGGCAAGCCTGTGAGTCGTGGGCTCGGCATCGTCATCGCCGGAGACGAGACGCGAAACTATCGTGGATTCGGCCATACCAACTCGCCCCTGTCGTTCGGACACAACGGCGCGGGCGGCCAGCTGGCCTGGGTGGATCCGGCCACGGGCATCTCGCTGGCGTATCTCACCTCGGCCCACGATCGCAACGAGATGCGCCAGGGTCGACGGGGTGTGGCCATCGGCAGCCTGGCTGCGAGCCTCGCGGGTTGACCCATGGCTAAGGTCTGGCGCCGGCTTGCAGCGCTGCTCGGCGTGCTGCTCGCGCTTCCGGCGGCAGCGGAATGGTTC
This sequence comes from Gammaproteobacteria bacterium, assembly GCA_003247835.1. Taxonomy (GTDB): domain Bacteria; phylum Pseudomonadota; class Gammaproteobacteria; order Pseudomonadales; family Azotimanducaceae; genus SZUA-309. The sequence continues at coordinate 416 of QJYB01000019.1, forward strand.
GAGACCACCGCAGCCATCATGGGCACGCGGATTCATGCGGAAGTCTGGCACGAGGACGCAGCCACCGCGCGGGCGCTGCTCGACGACGTGCTGGCGGAGATGCGCCGGATCGACACAACCTACAGCCCCTATATAGAGGACAGTGAGCTGTCACGCCTGAACCGGGAGGCGCCGAACGGCTGGACAGCGACCACGCCCGAGATGATCGATCTGCTCGAGAAGAGCGCGCAGGTGTCCCAGCTCACAGGCGGTGCGTTCGACATCACCTATGCATCCGTAGGACGCTACTACGACTATCGCAAGGGAGAACGGCCGAACCAGGCGGAGCTGGAAGCAGGCCTCGAAGCGATCAACTGGAAGTTCGTGGAGGTGGACGAGGCAGCTGGCAGGGTCCGTTTCGCTCATCCGCTGGTCTACGTGGATCTGGGGGGTATTGCCAAGGGCTACGCCGTGGACCGTTGCATCGAGCTGCTTCGCAGCGCCGGTGTTACCCAGGCATCGGTGGCTGCGGGTGGCGACAGCCGCATTCTCGGCGACCGGAACGGCGAACCCTGGACGGTAGGCATTCGCGATCCGCGGCACGAGGATGCGGTCGCCGTGCTCCTGCCGCTGGTCGATACGGCCGTGTCCACGTCGGGTGACTATGAGCGCTTCTTCGAGAAAGACGGTGTGCGCTACCACCACATTCTCGATCCGAGCACGGGTGACTCCGCGAGAAAGAGCTGGAGCGTCACCATTCTCGGACCGGAAGCCACCTTCACGGACGCGCTGTCCACCAGCGTGTTCGTTCTGGGTCCCGAAGCAGGCCTCAAGCTCGTCGACGCCCTGCCGGGTATCGACGCCATCATCATCGATTCTTCCGGGCAGCTCCGCTACTCCGCGGATCTGGCGGAAGCGGCTGGTCTGACCAATCCCTGAATCCAGACACTGAGGGGAGCGGCGATTGATGCCGTTCTCATTGTCTTCGCGCCTGGAACGGCATCGGCAGGGAACTGTGATCTCCAGCACGTTTTAAGCGGCCGCCCTCAACTAACGTGCCTTCTACCAGGTCTGGAACGAGCCGCGAGACAGGACAGCTCGGGTGACGGTCATACCGGAATCCGCTGTCGATGTCGGGGCACCTGCTGCGTCGCTCGAGCAGTCGGCGGATTCCGGTTATCTGGTTGTGATTCCTCAGGGGATCACGAGTGATCCTCAAGGAATGACAGGCGATCCAACGACGGATCGAACGCTTTCGGGGATCACACGGCATCGGGACGATGCCGGGGGCTCATGGATGTGCCCGGACGCTTGGATGCGAACGGTGTATGCCGGTGGTACGAAAGGTCTTGCTCGAGGCAGATCCGACAGGGAATACGGATGGGCGGAAGACCGCGCGCGATTTTCGCGAGCGGAAGGTGGTAGCTGCCAGATCTTTCGACGGCTCACTTGGTTGAACCGAGATAGGAAAGACGATCATGACTGCGAGCAGAATGCTGGGAATCGCGTTGCTTACCCTGATGATGCCCGTGATCGGCCATGCCGTGGCCGTTTCCGATGATGCACCGGACTTCACGTTGAAGAGCCTCGAAGGCAGCAACCTGCGTCTGGAAGAGTATCGCGGCCAGGTGGTGCTGCTTAACTTCTGGGCGAGCTGGTGTGGTCCCTGCCGTCAGGAAATGCCCCTGCTCGACCGTCTGCACCACCGCTACGAGGACACGGGTTTCGCCGTGCTCGGCGTGAACGTGGAAGGTGAGGTGGCACCCGCGCAGGAAATTGTCGACAAGACCAACGTGACCTTTCCCATTCTCATCGACGACGGCCAGAAGGTGAGCGAGATGTACAACCTGCAGGCCATGCCGAGCACCGTGGTCATCGACCGGGACGGTGTGGTCCGCTACATCCACCTCGGCTACAAGCCGGGTGACGAAGCCAAGTACGTCGAGGTGGTGAAACAGCTGATTCGCGAATAACGGAACGTAGCAATGCAAAGGACAGCACCGCACCACATACTGATCCTGGTTCTCGCCCTGCTTACTGCAGGCGTCCTGCTCACAGGATCGACACCGGTCTCCGCAGAAACGCCGGCGCAGGCACCGACTCCTGTAGGTCCGGCGCCACTCGGCGACGACATGGAGCAGATCAAGAAGAACCTGCTCGACTTGAAGCGGGATCTCGTCATTCTCGAAGAAGACCTGCTGTTTCCGGCAAGCAGTCAGGTGGCGGTTTTTCTGTCCATGGACATCGGCGAGCTCTTTCAGCTCGATGCGGTGACCGTCCAGCTGAATGGCAAGGAGGTCGCTCACCACCTCTACACCGACAAGCAGGTGGACGCGTTGTACAGAGGCGGCGTACAGAAACTCTATGTCGGCAACGTCAAGCAGGGTCCGAATCGCCTGACAGCCTTTTTCACCGGCCGCGGCCCCAGTGGTCGCGACTACCGGCGTGCGACCACGGTGGAGTTCGAGAAGACGTTCGAACCCGCATTCGTGGAGCTCGCCATCTCGGATTCCGGTGCCAAGTATCAGCCCGAGTTCAACGCCTCGGTTTCCAACTAGGGCGCCGAGCGGACGGTCAGCCGCCCATGAAGCACTTCATCTGCGAGCTCATTCTGAGCTGTGTCATCGCCGCTCCCGGGGCGAAGACGATGGACGAGCTCACCTACGGCAACGTCCTGTACAGCTACTACCAGCAGGATTACCAGCAGGCGCTGCTGGATACGATGGTGGCCGAGGCCCAGGGCCGACGCGGCGCTGACCCATCGAGATTCGACCTGGCCAAGGGCAGCTTCGCTTTTCAGGACGGCATGTACGAGCTGGCCCGACAGACCTTCGCTTCGGTGGACCCGGCGGAGCTCACGGAGCTCGATCGGATGCGACTGGCCTTCCACCTGGCCCGTGAGTACCACCGACGGGGTGATTACGCCGCCATGTCGGTGGAGCTCGACAAGGTGACGTTCAAGGACAACTGGATGGGTCGGGCGCGCTATCACCCGGAAGTGGAGTACATGCGTGCCGAGGGTGCCATGGCAACGGGTGACCTTGCAGGTGCGGAAGGCATTCTTTCGCATCTGGACGAAGACGAGCCCCTGCTTGCCTACGGGCTCTTCAATCTGGGTGTGGCCTATCGCGATGCTGATGACCTCACCGGCAGTCGCCGCGTGTTCGAGCGGCTGGCGGCCACGACGATCCGTACCGGCGGCAAGCATCCCACCCCCGTGGAGACGCGGGACCTTGTGCAGCGCGCCAAACTGGCCATTTCCTTCGTCGCCCGGGAGCAGCGGGACACGGCGGACGCAACGGCCGTGCTCGGCGGTCTGCCGGGTGACGGGCGGTACCGGGACGTGGCGCTGGCCTCCTATGGCGGGCTGGCCATGGACAACGAGGATTACGAGCTGGCCGCACGCATCTGGCTGACCCTGCAGAACCAGGAGTACTGGACGTCCAGCACCGCGCAGGCGCGGATCGCGTTTCCCATGAGCCTCGAGAAGCTGGCATCCAGGGAGATGGCGTTGGCGCAGTATCGTGCGGCGGAGCGGAGCTTCGAAGCCCGGCTCGCGCTGCTCACGGATCTCACGCAACGCGCCGACGATCCGGCCTGGGTGGAAGGGCTGCTGATGGTCTTTTCAGCGCCGGATGGCGGTGGTGATCGTCAGGCCGATCTGATGCAGCGTTGGGAGGAGCAGCTGGGCCACACGGACTGGCTCGAGTGGCTCGCTACGGAGGAGACCCATCAGCTGCTGCTGGAGTGGCGGGAGCTGATCGGCATGCGCGACTGGCTCTCCGATTTACCCGACGAGCTGGCGGCGTTCCAGCAGGTCGCCACGGAGCAGCGACGTCGAGGTTCCGAGGCACGGCGGCTGCTGGAAGACGACGCGCTGCTGGCCGAGCGGGAAACGCTCAGTCGCAGCATCGACCTGCAGGCGGCAGAACTCGAGGAACTGGAGTCGTCACCTGCAGAGCGGAACCGCGTCTGGATGGGCAGGCTGGCCACGGACGAGGAGCACAGCCTGCTCGACGAGCTCGCCGGTATGCGCGCCGAGGTCAGCGAGCACATGACCGGTCGCGAGCAGGCCCTTTGGCTGAAGCGGATCGACCGTCTCGAAGGGGCCGTGTTCTGGCAGATGGCCGACAGTCGCGCGGTGCGCATCCGCGAGCTCAGGAAGGCGCACCAGGAGGACATTGCCCTGCTGGCGGACGTGGATGCGCGGATCGTCCGCGTGGCGAATGCGGAGGCGGAGTTCGCTTCCGGAGTGGAAACGGATTTTCTGGCGTTCACCGATCGGGCCGACGTCCTCACGGCAGAGGTGGGTCGGGCGCTGAATGATCGGGAGCTGGCGCTGGCGGGTGAGATCCGTCGTGGCATGGATCGGGAAATGCGTGAAGTTCAGCAGTATCTGCTCGTCACCCGTATCGGCATTGCCCGGGCGACGGACGCGCTCGCCATGGGTTCAGAGACGGTGGAGGGCGAGTGATGCGGACGCCGACCCCGCTCGCGCTCTGCCTGCTTGCCGCGGTGTTCCTGCTGCAGACTGCCTGTGCGTCCAGGCATCGAGGTGACAGCGATGGCAGCATCGCGGCACTGGTTGGCAACCTGCCCGAGCTCGCCGTCCCCGAGGGCGAGCCCGTAAAGCCCTCGCGGGAGGAGGTTCTGGCCGCCTACGAACAGGTCTACGGGCTCATTCCGAACAGCGCCGACAACCACGCTGTGGGCAAACGCCTCGCCGACCTGAAGATGGGTGTCGGCGAGGAGCTGGACATCGCAGGGGTGGAGGATCCCTACCGGGATGCGGTTGCTCTCTACGAAAGCCTGCTGGAATCCACGGAAGAGGGGGGTCGCGACGAGATCCTCTATCAGCTCGCCAGGGCGCACGATCTGGTCGGCGAGACGGACGCGGCCGTCGGTTATCTCGACCGTCTCATCGACGGCTATCCGGACAGCACATACGCCACTGAGGCACGGTTCCGGCGCGCGGAGATCTATTTCTCCCGGGGTGACTACCGACCGGCGGAGCGGGACTACGGCATGGTCGTGGCGTCGGGCCGGGATTCTCCCTACTGGCAGAACGCCACCTACATGCAGGGCTGGGCCCAGTTCAAGCTCGGCGACCTCGACGAAGGCCTCGCCAGCTTCTTCAACGTGGTGGACAGCATCCTGAACGAGCGGACCTTCGATGAGCTGCCCGTTACGGAGCAGGAGCTGCTCACCGACAGCCTTCGGGTGGTGACCCTGGCCCTCGAGTATCTCGATGGCCCGGAAACCTTGGCAGCCCACATGCGCGATCTGGATCGTCCCGCCTGGCAGTACGAAGTTTACCGATCGCTGGCCGACGACTACCTCGCCGACGAACGGTATCTCGACAGCGTGGCTACCTGGCAGATGTTCATCGAGCAGAATCCGCTCGATGCCCGAGCGCCGAGCGCACACATCGGCATGATCGAAACGCTGGTGGCAGCGGACTTTCCGAGCGAGGTGCAGCCGAAGAAGGAAGAGTTCGTGGCACGCTACGGCGTGTACAGCGAGTTCTGGTCGATCCACGACGACAGCGTGCGTGCCGGATACCTGACGGAGCTGCACGACTACCTCAAGGAGCTGGCCAACCTGGCCCACGGCAAGGCTCAGGAAACGGATCGGGCCGCGGACTACCTGGCTGCTGCAGCTTGGTATGACGAGATCGTGGTCACCTTCCCGGATGATCCCTCCACCGCGGAATACCTGTTCCTGCTCGGCGAGGTATACACCGAGGCGGATGAGTACGGTCGGGCGGTCGCCGCATATCAGCGGGTTGTGCACGAGTTCATCGACTATCCCAGAGCCGACGAGGCCGGTTACGCGGCCATCCTCGGCCTGACGGAGCTGGTTGCCAGCGCGCCCGATGACGAGCTCGAGCTCTGGCAGCGCCTGAAGATCGATGCCCAGATCGAATTCGCCATGCTGTTTTCCGCCGACGAGCGTGCGCCTGCTGTGCAGGGTGCCGCTGCGGACAGCCTGTTCGCGCTGGGCGAGTACGAGGAAGCGGTGCAGCTCGCGGAAAACCTGCTCGCCACCTGGCCGGATGCGCCGGCGGAGCTCAGGACCACATCGCTCAAGATCCTGGGCCACGGTTACTTCGAGCTGGGTGACTACGTTGCCGCCGAGTCGGCCTACCGGCAGCTGCTCTCGCTGCCGCTCGGCGACGAGCGCGCCGATGTGGAGGAACGGCTGCTCGCGGCGGTTTACAAGCAGGGTGAAGCCGCGGAAGCGCTCGGCGACACCGACACGGCGGTGGCCCACTACCTCAGGCTTGCCGAAATTAATCCCGATGCGCCACTGGCGGCCCAGGGTCATTTCGACGCGGTCGCCGTGGTCGAGGCTTCGGGGCGGATCGAGGAGGCCGCATCGCTGCTCGAGGCCTTCCGTGCCAGCTACCCTGACAGCGAGCTGAATGCCGATGTCGAGAAGCGTCTCGCCGGGATGTACGAGCAGACGGGCGACTGGCGCAATGCGGCTGAGGAGTACGTGACCCTTGCCGAAGGGGCCGACGATCCCGAGGTTCGTCGGCAGTCCAGATACCGGGCTGCAGAGCTCTATCTGGAGCTCGGTGACGAGCTTCAGGCCATGGCGCAGTTCGACGCCTACGCCAGGACCTACGAGCAGCCGCTCGAGCTGAACCTGGAAGCCGTGCACCACCTGGATCAGCTCTGCCAGTCCGTGGGCGACGAAACACAGCGTCGCTACTGGTTGAACCGTAAGATCGACATACATCGGAAGATGGGGACGGCGGCCACGGAACGGGCGACGTACCTGGCTGCCGAGGCGCAGTACGTCTTCGCCGAGGACGAACGCCACGATTTCGAAGTCATCCGACTCACCAACCCGTTGCCGAAGAGCCTGAAGCGCAAGCAGAAGGCACTGAAGAGCACGGTCACGGCTTACGAGGCGGTCGCAGACTATCAGGTGGCCGCCTTCTCCACGGCGTCAACCTTCCAGATTGCCAATCTCTACGCGTCCCTGTCGCGCTCGATTCTCGAGTCGGATCGTCCGGCCGACCTGTCTGCGCTTGAGCTCGAGCAGTACGAAGTGCTACTCGAGGAGCAGGCCTTTCCGTTCGAGGAGCAGGCTATTTCGCTGCACGAGATCAACATGCGGCGCAGCTGGGATGGGGTGTACGACGACTGGGTGAAGAAGAGCTTCGAGGAGCTCAGGCGCCTGATGCCGGCGAGATTCGACAAACAGGAGATAGACGTTGCGTACGTTGAAACCATTTATTGAGGCAGCAACGGGCGTGCTCCTGTCCGTGCTGCTCACCGCATGTGTCTCGCTTCCGGGCGGTGATCGGGCGGCCAAGTCTTCGGAGTCGGCCGCGTCAAACGGCCGTGACACGAGTGACCAGATGGCACCGGGCACCCCGGGAAGCGGGAACACTTCACACCCGCCACCGGCAGTCCCCATGCCGGAGGTCTCGAGCCGGATCGCCACGCGGTTCGAGCAGGCGGTGGCACTGCTGCAGGAGGACCGCTACCGGGAAGCCGAGGTGCTGCTGCTCGAGATCACCGACGAACAGCCCGAGCTCGCCGGTCCGTGGATCAACCTGGGGCAGGTCTACGTGGCCCTCGACCAGCCCGAAGAAGCGCGCCGTGCCTTTGAAACCGCGGCAGCCGCCAATCCGTACAACTGCACTGCACACAACGAGCTGGGTCTGCTTGCGCGGATGAACGGCGACTTCGAGGCGGCCGAGCGCCACTACCTGAACTGCATCGAGCTGGTACCGGACGACCGGGCCGCCTACCTCAACCTCGGCATTCTCTACGAGCTGTATCTCGGCCGGCTTTCGGAAGCGCTGGCCAGCTACCGGCACTACCAGTCGCTCGGCAGCGAGCCCGACCGGCGTGTGGAGGGCTGGGTCGTGGATCTGGAACGGAGGCTCGGCTCATGAGGTGTCTGCGACTGCTCATGATTCTGGTGATCTCGTCCGTCGCGGCAGCAGAGGAAGCGACCGCACCGGACGACGGAAAGGCCAACGATGCCGCCGAATCCCCTCGCGGTGTCATCCGGCTTGATGAAACCGTGATCTCCGGCAACCAAGAGCTGCCCAAAGTTCTATATATCTTGCCCTGGCGCGATCCGAACGGGCTGCCCGAGATCGAGCTCGATGCCCGTTACTCGGAGCTGGATGTTTTTCGTCGGCTCTATCCACCGGCCTATCGGCGGGAGCTGACCTATTTCGAGTCGCTGGAAGCAGCGAAAGCACCGACAGCGAAATCGTCGCTGGGAAAAACAGCGAAATCGTCGCTGGGAGAAACAGCGAAATCTTCTGAGGAGTAAGAAATGGACATGTACACGACCGTGGTCAGTTTCTTCCAGGATGGTGGTCCCTTCATGTATCCCATTGCCGTTGTGCTCGGGGTCGGGTTCGCGATCGCGCTGGAAAGATTTCTGTACCTGATGAACCAGACGCGGGTGAACCGTCGGGATTACGAAAAGATCCTGCCGCTTCTCAAGCAGCGCCGCGATCGGGAGCTGGCCGAGGTGACCCGGAAATCCCGGTCGGCCATGGCGCGCATCATCGCCGACGGCATGAACCGGCGTTCCTCGTCCCGTCGTCGCTCGGACATCGAGTACGCCATGGAAGAGGGTCTGCTGGAGATCCTGCCGAACATCGAGCGCCGCACGCCATACCTCGCGACGTTTGCCAACATCGCAACGCTGCTCGGCCTGCTGGGTACCATCATCGGCCTGATCGCCGCCTTCACGGCGGTGGCCAACGCGGACCCGGCGGAAAAGGCGACGCTGCTCTCCTCGTCGATCTCCATTGCCATGAACACGACGGCGTTCGGTCTGATGGTGGCCATTCCGCTGCTGCTGCTGCACTCCATGCTGCAGTCCAAGACGGCCGCCATCGTGGAAAGCCTCGAGATCGCGGTGGTGAAGTTCCTGAACCTGATGGACGGCGAGCAGGCGGCTCAGGCAGCGCCCGCACAGAAGGCGGCTGCAGCCAGGGCCTGAGCGACAGGCAGATCGACGGTAGCGGCCGACGGGCCGCACGGATAGCCGCCGCCAAGGAGAACCGGCATGGACCGCGTCAAGCACCGAAAGTACAAACATCAGGACGCAGCAGATCTGGACGTCACGCCGTTCATGAACCTCATGATCGTGCTGGTGCCGGTGCTGCTGCTCTCCATGGTCTTCACCCATACCACGGTCATCGATCTGAACTTCCCCACCGGTGATGGGGCCTCCGACGCATTCGATCCGGACGCGGTGCATCTGGAGGTTGTTGTCAGGGGTGACACCCTGGTCGTTGCCGACGGTCGTGGCGGCACCATCAAGACCATTCCCAGGGTAGACGGCCGCTACGACTTCAATCAGCTTTCGCTGGTGATGCAGGAGCTCAAGCGGCGCATGCCTGAAAAGCAGGACATCACCGTGCTGCTCGAGCAGGAAACAGACTACCAGACGCTGGTGACCATCATGGACAGGGTGCGCTCCTACCCGACCGTGCAGAACCTGGAGGTGGTCAATGCCGAGCTTTTCCCGGTGATCTCCCTCGGTGATACGCCCGTCAGCACGGGGAGCGCGTCATGAGTCAGATCCGTCACCAGCAGCGACGCATCGCGCAGAAGAAGCACCGGAAAACCGGCACCCTGAATCTGGTCTCGCTCATGGACATCTTCACCATTCTGGTTTTCTTCCTCATGGTGAATTCCTCCGAAGTGGAAGTGCTGCAGACCAGCTCCAAGATCAAGCTGCCGGACTCCACGTCCGAGCAGCGGCCGGAAAACCGGCTGGTGATCTCCATCAGCCAGGATGATCTGGTGCTGCAGGGTCGGCCCGTGGCCCGCATCGACGATCTGGCCGATCCGTCGGTGAAGATCATCGCCGGGCTGAGAGCGGAGCTCGAACATCAGGCCTCGCGCAAAGGTGAGATTCCCGAGGATGGGTTCGAGATCACGATCATGGGCGACCGGGAGCTGCCTTACTGGCTGCTGAAGAAGGTCATGCTCACCTGTCAGAGCACCGACTTCGCGAAGATCTCTCTGGCAGTGAACAAGCTGGAGAACGCCGATCCATCCCTGGTCGACACGGCTGGTCAGGAAACCGCGGCCGTGGATGGCCCGGTGCCGGTGGGGGGCGCTTCGTGACCACCATGATCTACATGCCCGAGTTCACCCTGCCCTGGGATCTGAACCGCCAGGACGCGAAGAACTTCCGCAAGTACCTCACCGTCGTCCTGCTGATGATCCTGATTCTCGGTGGGGTGATCCCGTGGCTGCCTGTACCGGAAGTGGAACGCAGCGAACTCGAGGCGCTGCCGCCTCAGCTCGCGCGCATCATGCTGGACAAGCCGGAGCCGGTCATCCCTCCACCGCCGCCGAGACCGGAAGTGGTGGAAGAGCAGGTGAAACCCGAACCTGAACCCGAGCCCGAGAAGCTGCCCGAGCCGGTACCGGAGAAAACGCCGACACCCGAACCCACGGTGACGGATGCCAGGGAAAAGGCGGCGGTGTCCGGGCTGCTCGCTTTCAAGGATGCCTTCGCCGACATGCGCGAAGCGGTGGACGTGAGCAAGCTGCAGGACACCGGCGCCATCCAGCAGGGCTCCGGTGAGGCCGCGACCATCGACCGGTCGCTGCTCACCTCCAAGCACGGCACCCGAAGCGCGGGTGTCAACGTGGCTGAGCTGTCACGGGATACAGGCGGTGTGGCTCTGTCCGGTCGTGAGACCACCAAGGTGGAGGTGCCGGAAGGCAGCAAGGGTGAAGGCGGTGTTCGCGCGCCCCGCGAGCTCGACGGCCGCAGTCGCAGCATCGAAGAGATCCGGCGGGTTTTCGACACGAACAAAGGCGCCATATTCGCCATCTACAACCGGGCGCTGCGCCAGGATCCGACGTTGCAGGGCAAGGTGGTCCTGGAGCTGGTGATCAGCCCGACCGGTCAGGTCATGGACGTGCGCGTCGTCGCATCCGAGATCGCCGACGAAGCGGTGGTGGCCAAGATCGTCAGCCGGGTACGGCTGTTTGATTTCGGCGCCCGGGACGTGGGCACCACGACTATCAGCTACCCGGTACACTTTTTGCCGACCTGACGGTCGGAAGACGCTGAAGGCTCCTCCTCCCCACCTGACGGTGGCGCGCTGAAGGCTCTTAGAGATCGTTGGGGTCGATCTTCTGGATGCTGTGGATGGGGCAGGCGAGTCCGTCTGCCTGGATCTCGTCGAATCCTGCCCAGATCGTGTTGTTCGACATGGTGACGGTGACGTTCTGCGCCCAGGCCAGACCGTGGCACTGGTGCTTGAGCGTCAGCAGGTAGGTGTTTTTCTCGTCCACATTGAGCAGTACCCGCTGGTTGTCGAGGTGTGACCAGCTGCTGATGGCGTCCGCGCCTTCGATGCTGCGCACGGTTACACCCTCGGGAATGGTGGCGAGCGCCGGGGCGGCGAGCAGAGCGGTCAGGAGCGCCGTCGCCAGGCGGTTTGGAGTCTTTCCCTGAAACTGCTTCATGTCGTCCCTCTTGTCGGTGACCGGCAGCGCAAACGTCCGGTCCTCCCGCTCAGTTTTTAAGCCGCTGCGCCTGAACGGTACCTGAACGGCGTATCCCGGGTCCAGAATGGGCGCGGCGGTGTCAACGAACCGTGAAACAGGCTACCTTGGCCATTGGCTGGCAGGCTTCGGAAGCGGGGACTTCTTTTGGTGAAAAACTTGACTGCCTGGACCGGGCGTCTCGCCGTGCTGCTGCTGACGGCAGCCGGTGCGTGCTGGACTCACGCGGATCAGGACATCGGTGCCCTGGTAGATGCGCGTCTGGACACGGGTACCGCCCTGGCGGACCGGATCTGGGGCTTTGCCGAGATGGGCTACCTGGAGGTCCGGAGCAGTGCGGCCCTGCAGGTGCCCCTTGCCGAGCGGGGATTCCGGGTGGAGACGGGAATCGCTGACATCCCTACGGCATTCGTCGCGCGCTACGGCCGGGGTGCCCCGGTGATCGGCATCCTGGCGGAGTTCGATGCCCTGCCGGGCCTGTCCCAGGCGGCCGTGCCCCGGCGCCAGCCGCTCGAGCCGGGTGCACCGGGCCACGCCTGTGGCCACCACCTGCTCGGCGCCGCGTCGGTCACGGCGGGGCTCGCCGTGGCGGACTGGCTGGATGCGAGCGGTCGATCGGGCACGGTCCGCGTCTACGGCACACCGGCGGAGGAAGGCGGGTCCGGCAAGGTCTACCTCACACGCGCGGGGCTGTTCGATGATGTGGACGTGGTCCTGCACTGGCATCCGGGAGATCGGAACAGTGCGGCAGCCGCCAGCAGCACGGCGAACCAATCCGGTCGCTTCACTTTTCACGGCATCGCCGCGCACGCCGCGTCGGCACCGGAGCGGGGCCGGTCGGCGCTGGACGGCGTGGAGGCCATGAACTTCATGGTCAATCTGATGCGGGAGCACGTGCCGTCTGATGCCCGCATCCACTACGTCATCACCAACGGCGGCGATGCGCCGAACATCGTTCCCGAGACGGCGCAGGTCTATTACTACGTGCGGCACCCTCAGACCGACGAGGTGGTCGGCCTGTTCGAACGCGTGGTTCACGCTGCCGAGGCGGCTGCGCTGGGCACGGGCACCACCATGACCTACGAGGTGATGCACGGCAACTATCCGCTGCTGCCCAACGAGACGCTGGCCCGTCTGGTGGACGGCAACCTGCGCTCGCTGGGCGGCTTTCTCTACGATGACCGCGAGCGGGCATTCGCCCGGCAGGTGCGCGAGACGCTGTCCGGTGAGTTACCCGCCATCGACTCCACCAACGAGATCCGGCCCTTTGCCATCACCCAGGGCATGGGATCCACTGACGTCGGTGATGTCAGCTGGAACGTGCCCACAGTGGGTTTCTACACCGCGACCTGGGTGCCTGGAACACCGGCACACAGCTGGCAGGCGGTGGCCGCGGGTGGAACCAGTATCGGCCACAAGGGTATGAGCCTGGCGGCTCAGCTGCTCGCCAAGACCGCGGCCGATCTCTACGTGAATCCGGAGATCATCGTCGAAGCGAAGACCGAACTCGAGGAGAAGCAGGGGCCGGACTGGCACTACCAGGCCCTGCTCGGCGACCGTCAGCCGCCGCTGGACTACCGGCTGTGAGGGTCGCGCTGCTGCATCCCGGAGCCATGGGTGCTTCACTCGGGGCCGCGCTGGTCGCATCCGGACAGGAGGTGCTCTGGCTGTCCGAGGGGCGCAGCGAATCGACCCGGCGGCGGGCGGAGGCTGCAGGGCTGACGGCGGCAGCGACGCTGCACGATCTTCTCGCGGCGAGTGATGCGGTGATCAGCGTCTGTCCGCCTCACGCCGCCATGGATGTGGCAACTTCCGTGGCGGGGGCGGGTTTCCGGGGCTGGTATCTGGACGCAAACGCCATCGCACCTGCGACCGCCCGAACCCTGGCAGAGGTGGTCGGCCCGACCTTCATCGACGGCGGGATCATCGGCCCGCCAGCGCACCGTCCTGGCACCACGCGCCTGTACGTGTCCGGTGACGGCGCAGCAGACGTCCAGAGCTGGTTCGGTGACGGCGCGCTCGGTGTGCATGTGGTCCCGGGGCCGCCCGGCGCTGCTTCCGCGCTGAAGATGTGCTACGCGGCTTACACCAAGGGCACCAGCGCGCTGCTGCTGGCCATCCGCGCACTCGCTGAAGCCGAAGGGATCAGCGGGTCTCTGCTCGAGGAGTGGGCGCATTCTCAACCTGACCTCACCGCCCGTTCGGAAGGTGCTGCCCGCGGCACAGCTGGCAAGGCATGGCGGTTCGTGGGAGAGATGGAGGAGATCGCCGCCACGTTCGAGGCGCGAGGGTTACCGGACGGTTTTCATCTCGCCGCCGCGGAAATCTACGAACGCATGCGTGCGCTCAAGGACGACCCCGCGGCCGACCTGCCACGGGTGTTGAGCGCGCTGCTCGAACCTCGGTCGGAGTGACGCCCGGTCAGGCGGGATTCGCGTGCGCCGGCTGATGCGCGATGAAATCCCGGTAGCGTTCTTCCCACTCCCGCTGGTTGCGTTGCGCATCCCGGCAGTAGGCGGTATGGCGCAGTGCCCACATCATCAGGCGTGACACGAGCCGGCCGCCGCGGGTCATGGGCCGCTCGAAATCGAACAGCAGCACGGCACGTTCCTCGTCGGTGTCATTGCACACCGCATGCGGGTAGGTGTCGTCGAAGAACACCAGATCTCCTTCCTGCCAGACGATCCGCTCGTCACCGCAGTCCATGTAGCAATGCTCGGCATCCTTCGGCACGCGCAGTCCCAGATGGGCCCGGACCATGCCTTTGGTGACGCCACGGTGCAGCGGGATGTGCTTGCCGGGCGCAAGAATGGAGAAGAATGCGGTTTCCAGATTCGGGACCAGGTCCAGCGCCCGCGCGGTTTCCGGGCACAGCCCGCAATTCAGCTCGGAGCGGACGCCGAAGCCCATCAGTACGAACGTCTTCCAGAGACTGTCCGGGGAGATGCGGTACTGATCGGGCGAGATCTCCTGGAAGTTCGGCAGCGCTGCCCGGTTGGCGAGCTGGGCTTCCAGCTCACGACGGATCGCCGCGTAGTTGTCGGCGAAAGCCTTCGCCCAGGGAAAGTGCTCGTTGCCGATCACCGGATCGTTCGGCACCAGGGAGCTTTTGCTCAGATAATCGAGGACCGTGCCCCGAAGCAGTTTCTTGCCGGCCTTCTTCACCGCATTGCGGAGGCGGCCTTTCGGTTTCTGGGTCGTGTTCATCATAGGTATCTTCAGCTGATCTGTCGGCCCCGACCGGCAAGCAGCCGGTCGAAGAGGGCGGCTGGCAGCAGGGTCGCCAGTCGGGCGACGGCCGCCAGTGTCCACGGGAACGCGTATCGGCGCCGCCGGGAGCGGATGGCTTTAACCATACGGTCGGTCGCGTCCGCCAGCTCCAGGCGGAACGGCTTGCCGCGCTTTGCCTTTCTGCCACCCGGTTTGGTGCGCACGAAGCCCGGCAGCAGCACGGTCACGTCGATCCCGTGGGGCTTCAGGTCGATGCGCAGGCTTTCCATCAGGTTGGTCAGCGCCGCCTTGGAGGCGGAATAGGCGCCACCACCGGGAAGGCCTCGGTAGGCTGCCAGGCTGCTCATGGCTACCAGGTGGCCACGGTTGCGGTGCAGCATGCCTGGCAGGACGGCCTCGATGCAATAGACGGTGCCCATCAGGTTGAGTGCCATCGTATCGGCGACAGCCGTCGCGTCGAGATGCACGGAATCCGTCGGCTCGCCACCGCCGGCATTGGCGACGAGCCGCTCGACGTGGCCGAGCTCGCGCTCCACCGTATCAATGGCGCCTCGGACCGCCTCGCGGTCGGTGACATCGCAGGGTACCGCCAGTGCCCGGCCGCCGGCCGCTTCGATCTCGGCGACCAGTGACTGCAGCAGATCCGTCCGGCGGGCCATCAGCGCCACCGGATCGCCGTCGGCCGCCAGCCGCAGCGCCAGGCTGCGGCCGATGCCGGACGACGCCCCCGTCACCAGCGTCACCATCACGGCGCTCCTCAATCGGTGCCGTCGTCGGCCGTATCGGTTTCCGGGGTGGATGCGCACAGCCAACCGGCCCCGTTGAGCTTCTCGACCAGCTCCATCGCCCTGGCCTCGCAGTAGCCCGCTTCGTAGTCTGAACGCCAGACGGTTTCTATACTGCCTTCACCGGACTTGTCGTAGATCACCTCGCAGGGCAGGGCCTGGCCGGGGTTGGCATAGACCACAACGACCTTGCGGATGAGTCCGCCCTGCTCGCAGGTCACGGGATTGGCGGATCCCAGTCCGGGTACGGCCAGCCCGACCAGGATGGCCGCGTTCAGGTGTCGTCGGAATTTCAACTCGGTTTCCTCTGCTGACCGGCAAACGGCGCCGTTGGTCAGGGACGGTACCAGAATCGGGCGGGCTGCGTATCCAGCACACGTTGAGCGAGCTTCACCCACCGGGTGAGCACGGAGCGGGTACTGCGGGGATCGATGATTTCCTCGATCTCGAAGAACTCGGCGGAACGGAACGGAGATCGGACACGGTTGAGCCGTGCCTTGATCCTGGCGAGATGGGCGTCGTAGTCGTCCGTGTCGGCCAGCTCCGCCTTGTAGGCCACCTCGATGCCGCCCTCGATGGGCAGCGATCCCCAGTCGCCGGACGGCCAGGCCACACGCACGTGATGGCTGCCCGGCTTGTGATTGGCAGCACCGGCAACGCCGAAGGCTTTGCGGACCACCACGCAGCAGAAGGGCACCGGCGCCTGGCCCAGAGCGGCGAGAGCCTGGGATCCGAAGCGGATGGTGGCCGCTTCCTCGGACTGCTTACCGATCAGGAAACCCGGGCAGTCCTCCAGGTGGACGAGGGGCAGGTGGAAGGTGGCCGCCAGGTCGATGAGCCGGATGAGCTTGCGGGAAGCATCCGCCGTCCAGGCACCGCCGTACACCATGGGGTTCTCGGCGAACAGCGCCACCGGCACGCCATTGAGTCTGGCGAGACCGGTGATGATCGATCGGCCCCACTGACGTCCGATCTCGAAGAAAGATTCTGCATCCACCACTGCATCGATCAGGGTCTGCATCTTGTAGACCTTACGGGGGTCCTTGGGAACGAGATCGAGCAGCCGCTCTTCGCGACGATCCGGATCGTCGTCGCACGGGATCACCGGCGGCAGCTCGTCGACGCTGGAAGGCAGGTAGGAGAGGAAGCGCTTCGCCCGCTCGAACGCCTCGGCCTCGGTTGTGACCTCGTCGTCTATGGCGCCGTTTCTGGTATGTATTTTCGAAGCGCCGAGCTCTTCCTTGCTGACTTCGCCGAGGCTCGCCCAGTCCACCAGTGCCGGCCCGGCGATCATCATCTGCGCCGATCCCTTCACGATCAGGCTGTAGTGACTGGTGGCAACCCGTGCCGCGCCGATACCGGCCACGGACCCGAGTGCCAGCGAGACGGAAGGTGCCACGGCCAGGTGCCGGACCACGGTTTCCCAGCCGCGGACTTCCGGGATGTAGGTGCGTCCCGCCATCTCGATGGTCTTCACGGAGCCGCCCCCGCCCATGCCGTCCACCAGACGGACGTGGGGCAGACGCAGCTCGAGTGCGAGGCCTTCGGCCTGCATGCGCTTGCCGGCGATGGAGGCATCCGCCGACCCGCCGCGCACAGTGAAGTCGTCACCGGAGAGGATCACGGGTCGACCGTCGACGTCCGCAGTACCGAAGACGAAATTGGCCGGTGTGAACTCGATGAGGTTGCCGTCGTCGTCGTAGCGACCGACGCCGGCAAGCGTGCCTATCTCGTGAAAGCTGTCAGCATCCGCGACCGCATCGATGCGCTCGCGGATGGTGAGCTTGTTGAACTCGTGCTGACGGGCGACCTTTTCCGGGCCGCCCATGGCGTGAGCGAGCTGCGCACGGCGCCTGAGCTCGTCGACCTCCTCCTCCCAGCTCATGGCCGGGTCGGATCAGGCCCGCGTGCCGGTGAAGGTGGCGTTGCCGAACGCGCCGAGCTTGACGTTGCCGCTCATGCTGTCGCCGTCCAGCGTCGCGCTGAACTCCAGGGTCATGGCCATGGGTGAGGTGATGCTGGCTTTCCAGGACAGGTTGTTGCCGTCGACCGCGCCGTCGGCGATGTCGATCTCGCCCTGCGGGCTCTTCAGCTTGCCGGTCAGGCTGCTGCCGCTGGTGGCGAGGGTCAGCGTACCGTTCTGCGCCCCCATGGGCGTGTTCATGGTTGTGTTCCAGGTGCCGTCTGCGCTCATGTGTGTCTCCCCTACTTGGTGTGACTGATTGGTATATCAGGGCGGTTGAGTATGCCTTCGGTTGGGGCGGGCGTCACGTTCTGTCGGCTGTGTTCCCTTTCGACTTTTGGGTGCGGATCGCCGCTGGGGTATGGGTTTCAAAGAGACGCCGTGAACCCATCCCTGGGGGCTCGGTTGCGGCATCCCTGCCGCAAACGCTCGTTGAAACCCATACCCCAGCGACGCTCCTCAATCCAGGGTTCGATGGCAACGCCGACGAACGTGCTGCCCGCGTCGCGGTGATTACTACAGCGCAGCGGTGTGGCACGAACCCTACGACACGGATATGGCTGGGGTGTGAATCTCACCACACACAGAGCGACATTGGTGGGCTCTGTAGATCTCGATGTTGAAACCAGCCCGAGCCCCAGGGATGGGTTTACGCGTCTCCCGGAAGTCCCACCCCGTCAGCCGTGGCCGATCAGCCTCAAAATGAAGGCCGAGCCAGGTTGCGCCGCTGGACTCTCCAGGCGTGACCTGCCTAAATCGCCCCCCGATGGCACCGAACATCGGAACTCTCAACGAAGGCCCCCTCCACCAGGCGCTGAAGGACCTCTACCTCACCGCGAACGGCGAGCAGGAAGTCCCTGTGGGCAGTTACGTCGCCGATGTGCGGGCAGGGGACGATGTGATCTACGAGATCCAGACAGGCAGCTTTGCTCCGCTCAAGCGCAAGCTCGCCGCGCTTGTCGAAAGCCACAAGGTGGTTCTCGTTCACCCCATCGCAGCGGTGAGATACATCGTCAAGCTGCCCGAAGCGGAAGACGGCGAGGCCACCCGCAGGAAGTCCCCCAAGCGGGGCAGTACCGCGCACATCGTTCGTGAGCTTGTCAGCATTCCGCAGCTGCTGGATCATCCCAACTTCGAGGTGGAGGTGGTGCTCACAGAAGAGGACGAGTTCCGCAGCTACGACCCGGGTCGGGTGCGCCGACGCAGCGGCTGGCGGGTGGTGGGCCGGGCGCTCACCGCGGTGCTCTCGCGTCAGCGGATCGGCAGCAGCGACGATCTGTTCTCTCTGGTCGAAGGGCCGTTGCCTGAGACGTTCACGACCGCCGAGCTGGCGGCAGCCATGGGACAGCCGCGCTGGCTGGCACAGAAGCTCGCGTACTGTCTGAGAGAATCCGGTGCGGTCAGCATCGACGGCAAGCAGGGTAATGCCCTCGTCTACCGGCGTCGTTGCGCAGGCGCCTGAACGCCTCTGTCAGGCGTCGGCGGGGAAGGCCACCGCCAGCACGTCCTCGATGGTCCGGACCAGGATCACGTTGAGATCCCGCCGTACGGTTTCCGGCAGCTTGCCCAGGTCCGATTCGTTGTCTGCGGGCACGATCACCCGGCGCTTGCCTGCGCGATGCGCCGCCAGCAGCTTCTCCTTGATGCCGCCGACGGGCAGCACCAGACCCGAGAGCGTGAGCTCGCCTGTCATTGCCAGATCGTCGGGTACCGGTCGGTTCGTGTAGGCGGAATAGAGCGCGGTGGCCATGGTCACACCGGCGGAAGGTCCGTCCTTCGGCACTGCTCCGGCGGGGACGTGGATGTGTACACCGTTTTCCTCGATCTTCCCCCGATCCAGACCGAGGTGCTCTGCCGCGGACCAGAGATGGCTTCGCGCGGCTCTTGCCGACTCCTGCATCACCTGCCCGAGGTGTCCGGTGAGGGTCACCTTCTCGTCCTTCGGCGTGAGCGTCGCTTCCACGTAGAGCACATCACCGCCGGCCTCGGTCCAGGCGAGCCCTGCGGCCACACCGGGCTTGGCCGGCGGGTGTTCCTGATCGGGTTTGAACTTCTCGGGTCCGAGCAGGGCGCTCAGATCCGCCGGCTCGATGGGCGCGGTTACCGGTGCCGTCGAGTCCACCACCTGACGGGCCCGCTTGCGTGCCACCCGGCCGATGACCCGCTCAAGCTCCCGGACACCGGCCTCCCGGGTGAAAGCGCGGATCATGTGGTGCAGGGCCGCGTCGGAGATCACCAGCTGATCCACTCTGAGTCCTGTCTGCTGCTGCTGCCGTGGAATCAGGTACTGGCGGGCGATGGCCTGCTTCTCCAGATCGCTGTAGCCGCTGAGCTCGAGGACTTCCATGCGATCGAGCAGCGGCCGGGGTATTCC
Source organism: Gammaproteobacteria bacterium (assembly GCA_003247835.1). Classification (GTDB taxonomy): domain Bacteria; phylum Pseudomonadota; class Gammaproteobacteria; order Pseudomonadales; family Azotimanducaceae; genus SZUA-309. The sequence goes on from QJYB01000019.1 coordinate 20,267, forward strand.
CTCCAGGGTGTTCGCGGTGGTGATGAAAAGCACGCGCGACAGGTCGAAGGGCAGGTTCAGGTAGTTGTCGCGGAATTCCTGATTCTGTGCCGGATCGAGGATTTCCATGAGCGCGGCAGCCGGATCGCCCCGGAAGTCCCGGCCGAGCTTGTCGATCTCGTCCAGCATCAGGATCGGGTTCGTTACGCCGGCGCGGCGTATGGCCTGCAGGATACGGCCCGGCATGGCACCGATGTAGGTACGCCGGTGACCCCTCAGTTCCGCTTCGTCGTGGAGCCCGCCGAGCGAAAGCCGCTCGAATTTGCGGCCCATGGCCCGGGCGATGGACTGGCCGAGGGACGTCTTGCCCACCCCGGGCGGGCCAACGAAACAGAGGATGGGTGCCTTGGCCTCCGGGTTCAGCTGCATCACCGCCAGCGCGTCGAGGATGCGCTCCTTGACGTCTTCGAGTCCGTAATGATCTTCGTCGAGCACCTGCTGGGCGTGTCTGAGGTCCAGCTGGTCTTCGGTACGCTCGTGCCAGGGCAACTCCGCGATGAGCTCGAGGTAGGCGCGTGACACCTGGTAGTCCGCCGCATTCGAAGACATGCGGCCGAGACGGTTCAGCTCCCGGTCCACCTCCTTCTGCACGGGTTCCGGCAGGTTGGCATCCTTCAGCTCGGCTTTCAGCTCGGCGATGTCCTCGTCCTCGTCGGACTCGCCGAGGGCATGCTCGATGGCGCGCTTCTGCTGACGGAGGACGTGCTCCCGCTGCTGAGCTTCCATGTCTTCCCGGGCCTGCTCGGCAATCTGCCGGCGCACCTCGGCCACCTGCTGCTCGTGCGTCAGGATGTCGAGGATCACGCGCATCAGAGCGGCCACGTCCTCGGCGGCCAGCACCTCCTGCTGACGCGATACCGACAGGTCCGCGAGATTGGCGATCCGATACATCTGCACCACCGGATCGCTGATACCGCCGATGAGCTGCTGGTAGATCTGGGCGCCGTTCTCGCTGTCCATCAGCCGCGCGATCTGCTGAGCGCGACGCAGGTTCTCCCGCAGCAGCGCGTGGACAGCGGCCGTCTCACCGGTCTCGTCCGGTCCGGCGGCGGGCATGACCAGATCAGGCAGCGGCTCGGCCGAGAGCATGAGGTAATCGGTCACGGACGGATCCGGCTCGATCAGACGTACCCGGCCCGTGCCCTGGACGATCACCTGAGCGCCTTTGTCGTGCTGCTCGATGCGTTTGATCTCGACCACCGTGCCGACGGGGTGAAGATCGGAGAACACCGGATCTTCCAGGCTGGCATCCAGCTGCGCAACGGCGATGAGTTCCCGCTTGCCTTCCGCCGCCGCGGCCAGGGCTGCGAGCGATCGACGCCGCCCCACGGCCAGGTGCTGCACGATCTGCGGAAACACCACCACGTTCTTCAGGGGTAGTGTGGGCAGCGTCAGGCGGGATTCCACCATGTCAGGCAACCAACCCCTGAACCCTGGCTGCATCGTCGCGGAGCAGCTCGGGCGTACCCAGCATCTGCCGGTTGAAGCCGATGCGCTTGAACCAGTAGTGCAGTCCGAGCAGATCGGTGAACCCCATGCCGCCGTGAACCTCGGTAGCGGTCTTGGCGACGAACTTCCCCACCTCCGCGAGGTGGGCCTTGGTGTGGCTCGCGTAGAGTGTCGCCTCGTCCGGCAGCTCGTCCAGCGCGTGCGCCGCATACCAGATCAGCGCGCGGCAGGGCTCCAGATGGGCCGCCATCTCCGCGCACATGTGCTTGACCGCCTGGAAGGATCCGATGGGGCGGTTGAACTGCTCGCGCTCGTTTGCGTAGGCCACGGCCTGATCGAGCATGTTCTGGGCAGCGCCCAGCGTGTCCGCAGCGAGGATCACCCGTCCGTAGTCGAGCGCTTTCCTGAGCACGGCCGGGTCGTCGCTGACCCGCTCGGCCGCGACGCCTTTCAGCACCAGCTCACCGGTGCGGCGGGTCCGATCGATGGTCGTCAGCGGACGGCTTTCCAGGCCCTTCGCGTCCGCGGCTACCAGGTACAGGTTGGCGTTGCCGTCCGCCACCAGGTAGCTGTCCGCGCCGTAATCGAGCACGAACAGGGCCTTGCCTGACAGACGGCCGGAGCTTGCGGTGATGCCGGCATCCACGCGGGCGGCGAAGGCCTCGCCCACAGCGATACCGACCCTGTGCTCGCCGGCTACCAGCGCCGCCAGCAGGTCGCCGGGGTTCTTGGCTGCGGCCTGGAGTGCAACGGGCGCCATGACCGCGGAGCCGAGGAAGGGCGCCGGTGCGGTGTGTGAGCCCAGGGCTTCGGCGACGATGACGGCGTCCAGCGCGGTCATGCTTAAGCCCCCGTTAGCCTCACTGACGAGAATGCCGGGCACGCCGAGTTCCACGAGACCCGACCAGACATCCGTTTCCGGTGCGGTGACGAACTGGCGAACCCTGTCCAGCGAGCTTGCCTCGTCGAGAAAGCGATTGATGCTGTCCGCGAGCAGCGTCTGCTCTTCCGATAGTCCGAATTCCATGGCTTCCTCCCGTCAACCGGCCGCTTTCGCGAACTGACCTTTCTCGTACTTGGGCTCCTTCGGCATGCCGAGACCCCGTTCGCTGATGATGTTCTTCTGAATCTGCGAGGTACCCCCGCCGATGATGAGGCCGAGAAAGAACATGTACTGGTGCTGCCAGGAACCCTGGTCGCGGAGATACGGATTGTCCTGGTAGGCGAGACCGATCTCGCCCATGACGTCGATGGCGAGGCCTTCCAGCTCGTGTCTGAGCTCGGTGCCCTGGAGCTTCACCACCATGCGGGCGAGGCGTGCGTCCGCCTGGTTGAGCCGCGCGGACAGAACCCGCAGATCGTTGCAGCGCAGGGCCATGACCCGTCCCTGGATCTGCATGAGCCGGTCGCGGAGCACCGGGTCGTCGATGGCACGATGGCCGTTCACGGTCTCCTGCTTCATGAGCTCGACGAGGCCGTTCAATCGGGACAGGGTGGCGTCGGGATTGCCGAGGGAGTCCCGCTCGTTGCCGAGGATGGAGTTGGCCACCATCCAGCCCTGGCCGCGTGCGCCGACGATCTGGTGCTTGGGGACACGCACGTCCGTGAAGAAGGTCTCGTTGAAGTTGGCCACCCCCGTCATGTCGACCAGCGGTCTGACCTCGATGCCGGGTGTGTCCATGCGGAACAGCAGGAAGGAGATGCCCTGATGCTTGGGCGCTTCCGGTTCGGTCCGCACCAGGCAGAAGATCCAGTCCGCGAGGTGCGCCGTGGACGTCCAGATCTTCGATCCGTTGACCACCCACTCGTCGCCGTCGAGCACGGCAGAGGTTCTCAAGCTTGCCAGGTCGCTGCCCGCGCCGGGCTCCGAGTAACCCTGACACCAGATCATCTCGCCATGGAGCGTCGGCCGGATGAACTCCCTTTTCTGCTCTTCCGTTCCCATCTCGAGGAGGGTGGGCACCAGCATGGAAATGCCCTGGCCGCCGAGACCCGAGCTGACGTTGGCCCGGGCGAACTCCTCGGCGATGATGCGGGACTTCAGAATGTCGGGCTCGGCGCCATAGCCGCCGTACTCTTCGGGGATGGTTCGTGCCGCGTAGCCGTTCTCGATGAGCAGCTTCTGCCAGGCTAGAGTTTCGGGCGCGCGCAGACCGGTACGGGGCCTGGGTGCCCTGTCCCGGTTGGTCTCGATGAAGCTGCGGACTTCCTCCCGAAAGGCCTCGTACTCGGGCCCGTAAGACAGGTCCATGGTTTCCCCCTAGTGACTGGTGGTCGGTGACCGGAAGCGTCGAAGGCTGGAATTCTACGCCAGTCTGGCGAGCTGTTCCCGCCGCACCAGGTGCTTCAACGCCTTGCCCGTGGCGAATCGCTCCACTTCGGCGACGATGTAGTCGGTGAGCCTCTGGGTCTCCTCGCCGAGGGAGCCGGCGATGTGCGGTGTGAGAAAGACATTGGGCAGCTCGTAGAGTGGCGAGTCGGCAGGCAGCACGTCCGGTTCCGTGGTATCCAGAATTGCGAACAGCCTGCCCCGGGCCAGCTCGTCGATCAGCGCGTGCTGATCGACGATGCCGCCCCGCGCGGTATTGATCAGCGTCGCGTGGTCCCGCATGAGCTTCAGCTCGCGCATGCCGATCAGATGCTGAGTGTCCTTGAGCAGCGGTGCGTGCAGGCTGACCACATCCGATCCCGACATGAGCTCCGAGAGTCCCACCTTCATGGCGCCGAGTTCGCGCGCCGCGAGCGGTGTTACGTAGGGATCGTAGAGCAGG
>QJYB01000117.1 GCA_003247835.1 Gammaproteobacteria bacterium
CAATGTGGTTGGAATTGACAAAATGACCGAAATCGTTAATCTGGTCATTCATGGGACATACCGAACTGCAACAGATCGAGACATGGCTGGACGAGTTTCTCTGGCCGGAGGAAGACGCCCGGCAACGCGCAAAGCGGGAAAGGATACTCACAGCAGCGACCGAGTACTTCGTCAGACTCGGCTACCGGAAGACCAGCATCGACGATGTGGCACGCCGGGCCGGGGTGGCCAAGGGCACCATCTATCTCTATTACCGCAACAAGGCGGAGCTGCTGTTTCATGCTGCGGCGATGGAGAAGCGCAGCTACCTGACCCTGTTCGGACCGCTGCTGAACACGGACATTCCGCCGGTGGAGCGACTGGCGGCGCTCATCGAGCTGGGTCTCACACGCATGACCGAGATGCCGCTGCTGGCCCGGCTGTCGAGCGGCGACGGGGAACTGGCACTGGCGCTATCGGAGGTGGATGCCTCGGTGCTCGAAAGGGTCAACGCATGGCAGGCGACCTTTCTGACGGACCTGCTGCGGGCCGCCACCAACGGCACGCTGTCCGAGGAAGATCTGGCATCCCGGGCCAGGGTGCTGGTGGACCTGATCGCGGCCGTGGTATCCGGTGCCCGCACGGCGTCGCGCACGCTGCCGCTCTCGACCTACACCCGGGTGGTGGCGGACATCCTCGTCTACGGCGTCGCCGGGGCACCGGTCACCGATCGGAGCGATCTGCTGAGCACGCTGGAATCCGCAGCGTCACGGTCGTTGCCTCAACCCGTCAGATCCGTGGGCGTATTGTGATGAGCGTGTCGATCCGTCGGCGGTGGCTCGCCGCGCTGCTCGGTCTGTGCGTGAGCCTCACCTTTGCGATCGGGGTCAACGCGGAGGAGGCCGACACCGGCACGGATGCAGCGACGGTGACGGCAGAATCCCTCGTCGCCGGCGCCCTGGATCTGGTGCGCGGACGGACGTCTTATGCGGAAATCACCATGGTGATCCACCGACCGGATTGGGAACGTACGTCGTCACTCGTCTCCTGGACCCGGGGCCGGGAGGACGCACTCATCCGTTTCACGGCGCCGGCCAGGGATGCAGGCAACGCCACGCTCAAGCAGGGCGACAAGATGTGGACCTACACACCGAAGCTGAACCGCACCATACGTCTGCCCTACAGCCTCATGTCCCAGAGCTGGGCAGGCTCGGATTTCTCCTACAACGACCTGTCCCGCACAGACGACCTGCTGCGCTACTACGATCTGACCATCGAGGACGTCAGTGAGCAGGACGGCCACACCGTTTACACCGTGCGCGCCGTGCCTCACGACGACGCGCCCGTGGTCTGGGGTCAGGAGGTCTGGGTGCTGCGCGACGACTACGTACTGCTTTCGGAGACCTTTTTCGACCAGTCGCTGGAGCCGCTGAAACGCCTGGAAACCCTGGAGATCGGCGAGCTCGGTGGTCGTGTCATGCCCATCCGCATGCGCATGAACAAGCTGGATGAGCCTGAGAACTACACCGAGGTGATCTACGACAGTGCGGAGTTCGACATCGAGCTGCCGGACCGGACGTTCACCGTGTTCTCGCTGCAGTCCGGAGGTCGCCGGTGAGCGAAGCCGTCGTCGGTCAGACAGATGTCCGGACCGGCGGTGTTCACGGCTTCCTGATCGTCCGGATCGGCTGGCGGAATCTGTGGCGCAACCGTCGCCGCACGTTTCTCACTACCGGAGGCATCGCCTTCGCCGTCTTCCTGGTGGTGTCGTTCATGGCGCTGCAGCTCGGCCAGTACGACGTCATGGAGGAGAATGCCACGTCGCTGCTGACAGGCCATGTGCAGGTCCAGCATGCACACTATCCCGAGGACAGCCGGTTCGAGGAGACCATCGAGCATGCCTCCCAGGTGCTGGAAACGGTGCGCGCCACTCCGGGTGTCGTCGCGGTCGCGCCCAGGGTGGAAGCGTTTGCGCTGACCTCAGTCAATGAGCGCTCCTTCGGCGCTCAGGTCCTCGGTGTCGACATTGCCGCGGAGCAGCAGACCGTGCGGTTCGTGCGCATGCTGGCTTCGGGGCACACGCTGCAGGGACCGCAGGAGGCGGTGCTCGGTACCGTGCTCGCCAAAAACCTGGGCGCATCGCTCGGCGACGAGGTGGTCGTGCTCGGCGCGGGTAAGGAGGGCGGCGTCGCGGCGCTGGTCTTTACGGTGGTCGGTCTGCTGGAGACCGGCATGGCCGATCTCGATCGGGCACTGCTGCTGGCGCCACTGCCTGAGGTCCAGGCAGGCTTCGGTCTCGACGATGAGGTGCACACGCTCGCGATCCGGGTGGACGATCTGCACCGCTCTCAGCAGGTCGTCCGCCGGCTCCGGGCGGCACTGCCAGCGACGCTGACCGTGCGCAACTGGGACCAGGTGCTGCCCGAGCTCAGGCAGGGGATCGAGGTGGACAAGATGGGTGGCCGCATCATGTACGGCATCATCATGGCCCTGGTGGTGTTCAGCGCCATCAACAGCTTCATCATGACCGTCTTCGAGCGTACCCGGGAGTTCGGCATGCTGCTCGCCATCGGCATGCGGCCCGGACACATCATGGGGATGATCCAGTGGGAAGCGCTGTTCGTCAGCCTGCTCGGCATCGCCATCGGGCTCGCGCTGGCCTCGGGCCTCACGCTCTGGCTGATGAACGTGGGCATCTATCTCGGCGAGGGCATGCAGGAGTACGCCAGGCAGTTCTACATGCCCGATCGTATGTACCCGGCGTTCTCGTGGGAGGCCATGACCGTGGCGCCGCTGGTCATGCTCGTCGGCACCCAGATCGCTGCGCTGCTACCGTCACTGCGTATCCGCCGTCTGAAAGCGGCCGATGCCCTGCGGGCCGAGGGATGAGTACCGGCACCCTGACCGCATCGACGGCGACGGGATCACCGCACCGCACGGGCGCGGGTATCGTCCGCATCGCCTGGCGCAATCTCTGGCGGAATCGACGCCGCACCTGGCTCACCTCCGGTGGCATTGCCTTTGCCGTGCTGCTGCTCGTCTTTGCCATGTCCATGCAGAACGGCACGTTCGAGATCATGGTGGACAACGGAGCGCGCCTCGGAGTGGGCCACGTGCAGATCCAGCATCCCGCGTATCAGGACGATCCCCGCATGGAGTACACGCTCACTCACAGCAGCGAGCTTCTGTCGCTGGCGGAAGCGACCCCGGACGTGATCATGGCTGCGGAGCGGGTTCAGGGATTCGCGCTGGTCAGTCACGATGAGCGGAGCTTCGGCGCTCAGGTCTTCGGCGTCGACCCGGCCCAGGAGATCCGCTGGTCGTCGCTGCCCGGCATGGTGTCCTCCGGCCGGTATCTCGAAGGCCCCGGAGAAGCCTTCGTCGGTTCCGTGCTGGCCCGTAACCTGGGACTCGACGTCGGCGACGAGATCGTGCTGCTCGGTACGGCGCGGGAAGGGGGCGTCGCCGCCACGGTGGCCGAGGTCGTCGGCCTCTTCACCAGCGGACTGGCGGATCTGGATCGTGCTCTGCTCGAGATCCCCATCGACGATTTCCGCGCCGCCTGGATGCTGGACGCGGACGAGTCGCACACGCTGGTGATCCTGGCCCGCTCCGTCGCGGACAGCCTGGCCGTGGCAGCGCGTCTCAACACGGAGAGCGACGGGCAGTGGCGCGCGCTGAACTGGCGGCAGCTCATGCCCGAGGCGGTGCAGACCATCGACCTCAAGTTCTACGGCGTCGTGCTCATCTTCAGCCTGGTGGCGATCATCGTCACTTTCAGTATCGTCAACACCTTCATGATGACCGTGTTCGAGCGCACGCCGGAGTTCGGCATGCTCATGGCTATCGGCATGCGGCCGGGTCGCATCATGGCGCAACTGTCGATGGAAGCGCTGTTCCTGGCGATCGTAGGCGCATCCGTAGGACTGATGCTCTCCCTGCTGGTGCTCCTGCCCCTGGCGGAGTTCGGCATTCCACTGCCGGCGGATGCGACCGACATTCTCAAGGCGTATCACATCCCCGACCGCATGTACCCGGACTTCTCGACCGGCGCTGCGATCACGGCCGTGACCATCATGATCATCGGCACCCAGCTTGCTGCCCTGGTTCCCGCGCTCCGGATCAGGAGAATGCGTCCGGTGGACGCGCTGCGGGCGGACGCCTGAGGGGAATATGCCTTGCCGCTGAAACTGCTCGCACAGCTCTCGACCAGGAACCTGTTCCGGCACCGCCGGCGCAACCTGATGATGCTGCTCGCCATCGTCGTCGCGGTGGCGGGCGTGATCCTCACCAACGCGCTCATCCGCGGCATGCAGTACGACATGCGTGAGGCCGCCGTCGCCAACCTGACCGGCCACATCAAGGTGCTGGCGCCCGGCTATCTGGACGATCCGAACATCGAGAAGAGCTTCCGGCTCGCCCCGGACTGGCAGCCCGATGTGCCGGCCGGCGAGGTCGAAGGCTGGGCGGCCCGGATCCGCATCCCCGCGGTGATCATGAGCGAGCGGGAAACCCGCGGCATACAGTTCGTGGGTGTGGATCCCGCCCGGGAGAACATCTCCTTTCTCGGCGATGTCACGCTCATCGGCGAAGGGCTGAAGGACGCCGAGGACGGCCGAGTGCTCATCGGCGTGGAGCTGGCCCGCCAGCTCGAGACGGAGGTTGGACGCCGGCTGGTGATCATCACCCAGGGTCTGGACGGCAAGAACCGCGAGGCAGGATTCCGTATTGCCGGGCTGTATGACGCGGAAGGCACGGCGCTCGAGAAGCAGTTCGTGTTCACCGGCGTCGGCGCGCTGCAGAAGATGGTGAATGCGGACGTGGTGACCGAGGTGTCCGTGAAGCTCCAGGACGACGCGCTCGTCACCGACGACAAGCTCGAGCTCGATGTGAAGAGCCGGCTGGCGAGCTTCTTCTCCACCCTGGACGTGATGGACTGGCAGGAGCTGGAACCCCAGGCCGCGGCCATGTTCGTCTACGTGGACAGCGCCATCCTGATCTGGTTTCTGGTCATCATGGGTGCGTTGATCTTCGGTCTCGTTAACACGCTCGTCACTGCGGTCATGGAGCGTATCCGGGAGTTCGGAATGCTGCGGGCGGTGGGAATGAAGCCCTCCGCCGTGGTGATGCAGGTGGTGCTGGAGTCGACGATCATCATGCTCGTCGGCGTCTCAGTCGGCATCGTCGTCGGCTGGCTGCTCTGCACGGCCTGGCTGGGTGACGGTATCGACCTCAGCCGCTGGTCGGAGGGCATCGAGATGGCCGGCATGCGGAGCCGGCTCACGCCCCGGCTGATGGGTCACGACGTGATCCTGGTCACCGTGCTGTCGCTGGTGTTCGGCGTGATTGCCGCGCTCTATCCCGCCTGGCGGGCCGTCAAACTCAAACCCTTGGAGGCCATTCGAAGATGAGTGATCTGGTCGTGCGCTGTCATTCCATCTCCAGAACCTATCAGGACGACTCGGTCCCCGTTCGGGCACTTGTCGATGTGGACTTCGAGGTGGCAAGGGGCGAGTTCGTGAGCCTGGCGGGACCGTCGGGCTCGGGCAAGTCCACGTTGCTGAACATCATCGGCGGCCTCGACCGGCCCGATGCGGGCACCGTGGAGGTGGACGGGGTCGGGCTCAATCAGCTTTCCGAGAGCGATCTGTCGGATCTCAGGCTGCACAAGCTCGGTTTCGTCTTTCAGGCCTATAACCTGATTCCGGTGCTGTCCGCGCGGGAGAACGTGGAGTTCATCATGCAGCTCCAGGGTGTGCCGGCCGGTGAGCGGCACGGGCGCGCCGAGGCGATGCTCGAGGAGCTCGGTATAGAAAGCATGGCGGACCGACGTCCCGGCGAGATGTCCGGCGGCCAGCAGCAGCGGGTGGCGGTCGCCCGTGCCATCGTCACCCATCCGGTGCTCCTGCTGGCTGACGAGCCCAGCGCGAACCTCGATTCCACGACCACAGAGGAGCTGCTGAAGCTGCTCCGCAGACTGAACGAGGAACACGGTGTCACCATCGTCACTGCCACCCACGACCCGCTGGTCATGAGCTACGCACGTCGTCAGGTACGGCTCAGGGACGGCCGGATCATAGAGGACAGCGCACGCGAAGCCGCATGAGACTTCTCCTGGCGGTCAGCGTCGTCCTAACGCTCGCCGTCCTCGCCGGTGAAGCTTCCGCTCTGGAGCTCGACGCCCGCGGCAAGCTGTTCGGTGTCGGCACTGCGCTGCCCGAGGAGAGCCTGCAGCGGCAGATCTCAGGCACGCCGGCCTACGACTACGCCGCAGACCTCCGGCTCATGTTCAACCAGGAGGTGGAGCGGTTTTCCTTCGACCTTCACTACGATCTCATCGTCAACGGTGGTGACTCCTTCGCCTATCTCACCAACCCGGGGGTCACGCTCGATCAATCCTCCACCAGTGACCGCTTCCGGCTCATGGATCTGACCTGGACCGTCGACAGCGGCGAGAAGTACCAGATCGTGCAGCGTCTCGACCGACTCGCGGCGCAGTACCGCGGGGAGACGTGGGGTTTCATCGTCGGCCGCCAGGCGGTGACCTGGGGCAGCGGCATCGTCTTTCAGCCCATGGATCTGATCAGCCCGTTCGCACCCACCACCGTGGACACCGAATTCAAGAACGGCGACGACATGCTCGTGGTGGACAAGCTGTTCGGCGACGGCAGCGATCTGCAGTTCGTCGGTGTGGCCCGGCGTGATCTCGAGGGCGATGTGACGACGGACGTGGCCAGTGCCGCGCTGAAGTGGCGGAAGTTCCTGGGTGGCGTGGAGTTCGAGGTCTTCGGTGCGAAGCACTACGAGGACCAGGTCTACGGCGGGGCGGTGCGCATTCCCGTCGGCGGGGCCCTGCTGCGCACCGACGTGGTGGCAACCCGGCTCAGCGGCGGAGACTGGCGGGTCTCCGGTGTGGTCAACGCGGACATCAGCTTCGATCTGGGCGAGCGGCCGACCTACGTCTTCGCCGAGTACTATCACAACGATTTCGGTGTGCACACGCTGCCGGCATCGGTGCTGCTGCTGCCGGAGCCACTGACCGAGCGGCTCGCCCGGGGCGAGGTCTTCAACCTGATGCGTGACTACCTGGCGGTGGGTGGATCGATCCAGTGGCATCCGCTGTGGACCCAGACGCTGACGGTCATCGGCAACCTCAACGACGGCAGCGGTGTACTGCAGACTGCGCTCAGCTACGTGCCGAGCGATCAGGCGACGCTGGAAGCGGGCATCACCTGGTCCATCGGCCATGCTGGCGAGGAGTTCGGCGGGATTCCGCTGCTCGGCGTCGACGCCACCACCGGTGGCGCCTTTCAGGGTTTTCTGCGCTGGGTTTACTACTTCTGACCGGAGATCAGACCTGATCGAAGATCAGACCTCTTCCGCTTCCCCCTGGGCATCCGC
>QJYB01000083.1 GCA_003247835.1 Gammaproteobacteria bacterium
TCCCTGGGTCGGTTCCAGCAGCGCCTTCGCCTCCTCGTTGAAGGCGTAGACCTGAAAGCTGGCGTCCAGGGGCAGCTGGGCTGACAGCCATTCCACGGTGCGCACGGCGCGCTGCCACTTTGGCGCCTTCAGTTTCCGCTCGTCCGACATGTTACGCCGGCGCAGCACGTTGACGATGTCGTCATCCAGCATGCTCGCCGAAGCGTCGAGGGCGATCAGTATGTTCTTGCCGCCGACTTTCAACCCGGTCAGGTACTGTCGATCACCTTCGCCCGTGAAGGTTCGAATCCGACTGCCTTCACCTTCCGCCTCGATGGCCTTCAGGCGCTTGAGTTCCTCCTCGCGGGCTTCCACATCGCTCTTCAGCTTTTCCAGGCTTTCGATCCGGGCGAGGGAGACGTTTTCCAGCTCGGCCAGATCCTCGGTCCGCTCGTCGAGCTGGGTCTTGGTGCTGTTGAGCTGCGCGTCGGAATCCGAGACGCGCTGCAGCAGGTCCTCGAGCTGTGTCTTGAGCTCGACCAGGTCGCGCTGGCCGTTCTGCACCTGGTAGTCCAGAAGGCGGATCTCCGAGAGCAGATCCTGGTTGACCACGTCGGCCTGCTCCTGGGAGGCATGATTGATGATCAGAAAGATCAGCACCACGGCACCGAATCCACACGACATCACGTCGAGGAACGAGAGGGAGAAGACGTTGGTCTGGCGGCGGGCCACGGCCGGTCAGTCCTCGAGTCGGATCGCCGTGTAGCTGGTTCCGCCCATGGCCACCACATCGCCCAGACACAGCCGGCGGTCGGTGGTGACTATTTCTCCGTTGACGGATGCCGGAGCACCGGCAACCAGCCACACCCCGTTTACCGTGGCCCTGATCCGGTCGGCGAGTGCAGTCTCCCGGAGCGGACGGGCAATGTGCTCACAGAGCAGGTGGGTCGGCGTGCGGTCGGATTGTGTGGCGACCGCAGGCGTGATTCCGTGCGAATGGGGAAGCCGCGTCACCAGCTTGAGCTCGCCGTCGGCGCTGCGCAGCAGCGGCAGATGCGCAGCACAGCCCAGCGCCACGGCGTCGGCCTTGAGCAGGCAGAGCTCCCGACCGGCCGACCTGAGCCGGTTGCTCATGCCCGGCAGTCGGGCCGCCCGGGCGGATAGAACGAGCGTCCCCTCCGCGGGCATCACGTCGAGGAGCCGGTCGACACGCTGCTGAGCTTTCAGCTCGAGATCGGCTGCCGGAATTTCCACCGTTCGACGCTGATCGCCGTGAACGATCTCGATGAACACCTCGTTTCGGTGATGAGGCCCCCGTACCCAGTCATAAACCTGGTTGTAGAGTTGCTGCTCCGAGTCCGCGGTGTGCAGCGGATCAAAGCGGGTTTCCTGCACGAAACGGTCTGCGATGAGATTCACCCAGCCGTCCAGAAGATTGGAGAAGCCGCAGTCGCGAACCTCGAATGAGCGTTCGTGGCGGACCTCGTCGCGCACCGACAACTCGCTCACCTGCACGTGCTGCAGAAATACGTCCAGGTAGAGGACCCGTTCCGGCACCGGTGTGGTGGTCACCGCAGCCACGGCGGCGTTGACGAAGCCGCTGACCTGGATGCCGACCTCCTGACAGATGCCGAGCAGCACGCCCAGCTGCTCGCCGTTCACCGTGCCGGGCACGGCCAGCACCACGTCGTCCCCGGTCAGCGCCGCAAGTTCCTTCAGGTGCAGGTAGACCAGATCGGCGTGATTGGCGGCAATCCGAACGGGCTGCAGGAGCGGATCTCCGTTCATCCGTTTCAGGTACTGCTGATTCGCCTGCTGGGGATGCATGCGGGCGACGCGGAGGGCCGGTTCCCCGAACAGCACCTCACCTTCGCGGACGACGGCGAAACCCGGCGCGCTGTACAACCTGTCCTCGCCGCGATAGAGCGACAGCTCCAGATCGTTGAACTCGATGATCGCCGTCACTGATTGCGTACCTGAAGATGGCGCAACAGTCGCTGGTCGCAGTAGGTCTGCGTGTCGAGTACCAGACGTTCCTGGATGAGCTGCAGCTGGTGCATGAGAAACATGAGCACGATGCTGATGACCAGGGCGGTGAAGGTGGAGTTGAAGGCCACACCGAGACTCGCCGTGACCCCGGCGATATCCCCGGCCACGGCCTTGTAGGCCTGACCAAGTGCTTCGCCGATACCCCGAACCGTACCGATGAAGCCGATGGACGGGATTGCCCAGGCGATGTAGCGGACCATGGACAGCTCGC
>QJYB01000115.1 GCA_003247835.1 Gammaproteobacteria bacterium
CAGCATCTCGTTCAGCGCCCGACCACCCAGTTCGTTACATGCGGTCAGCGAGTAGAGGTCTCCCTCGGCCGCGCGCGGATCTCTGACGTTGGCGAGAATCAGCGTCATCAGCGTCTCGTTGCGCTCCCCCCGGGAAAACAGTGGGCCGATGGGAATCCTGATGCCTTCCTCGTACAGATCGTTCGCCTCCGGACCGAAACCTCGACCGCCGACGTCGGCGATATGACTGGTGCTGGCGAACAGAGCGATGCACCGACTGCCACGAAACACTGGGGTCACCACCGTGAAGTCGTTCAGGTGGCCGGTGCCGTCCCAGGGATCGTTGGTGAGCAGCACGTCGCCGGGTGCGAGGCCTGCTACCGGATGGACTGCGAGAAACTTTCCCACCGATGCCGCCATGGCGTTGACATGGCCGGGCGTCCCGGTGACTGCCTGGGCAAGCATCTCGCCATCGACGCTGAAAACGCCGGCGGACAGGTCACCGGCTTCCCTCACCACCGTGGAGAACGCAGTTCGCATCAGCGTCTGGGCCTGCTCCTCGACAATGGCGAGCAGCCGGCTCCAGGCGAGCTGAAGATCAAACGTGCTAACAGAATGAATCACGCTGTTACCTCCACAGACTCATCGGTCAGGATCAGACTGCTACGGCTGCCAACGCAGGCGATGAAGCCGGTCGCCACCACGACGGTGGTCTGGTCCTCTCGCACCAGCGCCGGACCCTCGAGCCAGTCCCCGGGCAGCAGATCCGTGCGACGATAGCAGCCGGCAGAGACCATTCGACCCTCGATCACATCGAACAGCGTCTCTTCCGTCGCCGGTGTCCGGCGTCGCCGGCGGGATTCCGTTTCCGCGGGCAGCTGCCGTGACTCGCGCTCGATCAGATTCAGTGTCCAGCTGAGTATCTCCACGTCCAGCCCCGGTATCACACGACCATAGAGCGCCGTGTAGTTCGCTTCGAAACGCCGGCGCAGAGAGGCTGCCGTCAGGGATTCCGGCGAGCCGTCCAGGTCCACGGCGATCTCGTAGCCCTGACCGAGGTAGCGCATGAACGCGCGCCGACGCTCCGTCAGGCGCGCTTCCTCGACTACGGGACCAACGACCGCCAGGGCCTCGGCCCGCATTTCTCCCATGAGCCGATCGACCAGCGCTTCGTCCAGGTCGGCCAGCTTCAGGTAGTGGCTGCGCACCACCTCGAAGCCCACCGGCGCCAGCAGAAATCCCACCGCGGATCCTACCCCGGCATTTTCGGGCACTACCAGACGGGCGATCTTCAGCTTGCGCGCCAGGTGACAGGCGTGCAGCGGCGCGGCGCCGCCGAACGCAACGAGTGTGCGCCCGGTCGTCCCCCGTCCCCATTCGGAAAGGTGTGCCCGGGCCGCAGCGGCCATGTTCTCGTTGACCACCTCGCTGACGGCATGGGCCGCCTCAGCTACTGTCATGTCCAGCCGTTCGGCCACCGGAGCGAGAGCGGCATCGGCCGCCCGGCGATTCAGGGTAAGCCGACCGCCGGCAAACGATCCTGGATCGAGCTTGCCGAGCAGGAGATCGGCATCGGTCACCGTAGGTCGGTCACCGCCCCGACCGTAGCACGCCGGCCCCGGCTCGGAGCCGGCGCTCGCGGGTCCGACCTGCAGACGCCCAAGACCGTCGACATCGGCAATGGATCCGCCACCGGCTCCGATCTCGACCATCTCGATCACGGGAATACGAACCGGCAGGCCGCTGCCTTTCTTGAACCGGTAACTACGGTCCACCTCGAAGGCGCGGTTCTGCAGCGGACGGCCATCGTCGATCACGCAGAGCTTCGCCGTCGTGCCGCCCATGTCGAACGAAAGCGTTCGCCCGTACCCGCCGGCCATGGCCACCTGGGCTGCCAGAATCGCGCCGCCTGCCGGTCCGGATTCGACCAGCCGGATGGGGAAGGCTCTCGCCGCCTCCAGGGTGGTGAGGCCACCGCCGGACGTCATCAGCAGCAGCGGACAGCCAAATCCTCTTACCCGGAACTTTTCGGCCAGACTCTCGAGGTAAGTGTCCATGAGCGGCTTCACGTAGGCGTTGGCGCACGTGGTGGACAGTCGTTCGTACTCGCGGATCTCCGGGCAGACCTCCGAGGAGAGGCTCAGCGACAGCGACGGCAGTGCGCGTGCCAGCAGCGCGGCGACCCGCTGCTCGTGTTCCGGGTTCGCATACGCATGCAGCAGGCCGATGGCCACGCTGGACACACCCGCCGCCTCCAGGTGCGGTACATGCTCGAGCACGGTCTGTTCATCGAGCTCGATGAGCACGTCACCTCTCGCGTCGAGTCGCTCCCGCACGGGCAACCGCAACCATCGCGGTACCAGCGGTTCAGGACGGTCGATGTTCACATCGTACTGCTCGAACCGATTCTCGAGTGCCATCTCGACGATGTCCCTGTGCCCTTCAGTCGTCAGCAGCGCCGTGACGGAACCGCGGCGTTCGATGAGCGCGTTGGTGGCGAGGGTCGTTCCGTGCAGCATCACCCGGGCGTCCGCCGGTTCGCAGCCGCTCTGTTCGAGCACCAAGTCGATGGCCTGCATCACGCCGTTGGCCGGATCGTCGTAGGTCGTGAGCACCTTCACCGCGGTCTGCCGCTCTCCGTCGCGCAGCACCACATCCGTGAACGTGCCGCCGATGTCCGCTGCCAGCTCAAACGGCATGCCGCGCCTCCTTCAGCACCTGGTGGGCGTGCCCTTCGAGACGCCACAGCCCGGAGCTGAAGCCGACCAGCACGATCACGAGCAGCATGGAACCGGCGGCGGTCATGAGCGTGGTCTGCGGATCGAACAGATCCACGAGGTAGCCGTTCAGCACCGCACCGATGGGGCCGGCCCCCATGAAGGAGAAGGAGTAGAAGCTCATCACCCGACCCCGCTGAGACGGTGGTGCCTGTTCCTGCATGATCGTCCGCGACATGGTCATGGCGATGCCGCCACAGGTGCCCCAGACGAACAGCGCCAGCACCCAGAGCGCGAAGCTGGGCGCTACCGCCGCGCCACACAGCACCGCGGCACCAATGCCCTGGGAGAGCAGCAGCGCCCTGCCCTGGCGACGGATGTCACCGAGGCGCAGCAGCAGCAGTATTGTCAGCACCAGCCCGAGCGAGTTGGCCCCGTTCATGAACGCCAGATCCTGAGCACTCCCCGCGTAAACCTCACGCACGAGCAGCGGCATGGTGACGATGTAGGAGCCCATGAAGAACAGCGCCATGGCCACGTTCTGAATCATGACCATGCGCATGGAGGCGGACGAGAAAACGGTCCTGCCACCCTCGATCACAGAGTGCAGCAGCCGCTTCGACATGCCCTCCCTGTCCGGCGCGGCGGTGGGAATTCGTGAAAAGCCGATCACACCGATCACCAGAGCGGCCATCTGCACACCCAGAATGACCTCCGGGCCTGCGGAATCCGACTGCGAGGCAATCAGAAATCCGAACATCTGCATGCCGAACTGCACGATGCTGGTGAGCATCACCGTCCTCTGCAGCCGTCCGCTCGAGACCTCGTTCAGCAGGCCGTCCCGGGCCGGTGTCACGAACGCCTGGGCGAGGCCCATCAGCACGGCGTAACCGACGACGAACGGAAAGCTGAGACGGCCGGTGCCGACGACAAGCAACAGATACCCCGTGGCGAGCACAGCGAAGGACTGCGCGATCATGACGACACGGCGTCCACCGAACCGATCCGCGTAGCTGCCGCCGACGAGAATCAGCAGGGTACCCGGCAGCAGCAGCGACATCTGCGCAAGGCCGACCTTTTCGGGCGACTCGCGTAGTACCATGGTCACGAGCCAGGCGAACATCACGCTCTGGATACCGTAGGCCATGAACCAGCTGGCGGTGCCCACGAGATAGTGATTCAGCGGTCGCGCCAAGTCGCAGCTCCGAAGGTGGCTCAACGGGAAGGCCGGAGAGTATACGCATGAATCGGACCGCCGTGATGCACCGGATAGCCAGCCTCTGTCTGCTGCTCTGGATGGCACCCGCGCTCGCGGACGAGCGCACCTATCTGGAGATCTCTCCGGATGGTCGCGACGACCTCGAGGCGCTCTTCACCACCCTCGAGGGATATCTCGACCAGGGTATTCCAGCCATCGAGCCGGTGATCGTCATTCTCCACGGCACGGAAGCAACCGCGTTCACCCGACTCGGTTATGCGCGCAATCGTGAGCTCGTGGACCGTGCCGCGATGCTCGATGCGTACAGGCTCATCGACGTGCGCATGTGCCAGACCTGGATGACCAATAACGGCATCGAAGCCGGTGACATTCCCGCGTTCATCGAGACGGTGCCGTTCGCCCCGGAGGAAATCCGTCGTCTGGAAGCGGAGGGTTATACGCCTTACGGTGGTCTCGACATCTGACGAATCACCTTAGAACCGGCCGGATAAGCACGACATCTGGTCGCTGCGAACCGGTCAGCTATCGGCTCAGCTCCTAGAGTGGCGGCAAGTCACAACGGGAGCAGCCCATGAAAAAGCTCAGAAGTCATTTCGAAGTCAGTGAGTGGCCGCTGGTCGTGCTGACCCTGCTGATTGCCATCCTGATCAACCAGCTCATATGAGCTGAACTGAACCCAGATCGCCGATCCGGGGTTCAACCGACCAGTCGTGCGCGGAAGTCAGTCGGCGATTCGTCGGTCCATCGCTTGAATGCGCGGGCAAAATTGCTCTGGTCGGAAAAGCCGAGCAGGAATGCCACGTCGGTCACCGAGAACCGGGCCTGGCGCAGATACTCCTTGGCGAGCTGGCCGCGGACCTCATCCACGAGGCTCGAGAAGGTGTACTCCCGATCGGACAGACGGCGCGCCAGCGTCCGCTCGCTCATGTGCAGCTGCTCGGCAACGTCCTTACGGGACGGCTCGCCGTCCGGCAGTTGACCGGTGATCGCCACCCGAGCTCTGGCGACCACGTCCTTCTTGTCCATGTTGGCCAGATACTCCCTCGCCACGTCCTCGCTGGCTTGAGCGACGGCCGGGTTGTTGCGGTTCAGGAGTTCGTCCACGCTGTCCAGCGAGAAGGTCACCTTGTCGAGGTCTGCGTTGTAGGTGATCGGACAGCGGAAGAAGTCATTGAGCTCCCGTTCGCAGGGCGGCGGCGGGCGCATCATGTGCACGCTGCGGACATTGAATTCAGGATCCGTCAGATCGCGCGAAAACTGGACCACGGCAGCGAACGCTGCATCGTCGCCCAGATCGATGCCGGGAGACGGATCGATCTGCAGGTGCAGCTCACCGTCTTCTACGGTCAGGTCCATCTCCGCCGCTGTGGAGATCAGACGCTGATAGCGTACCAGGCGTTCCAGAGCTTCCCTGAGTGTGGCACTCGCCAGCATGGCATAGCCCACCGCATGCAGGTTGGTGGCGTGAAAGTTCCTGCCCACCTCGAAGCCGAAGCAGGGATTCTGGGTCAGCTTAGCCGCCTCTTCCCAGATCGACTCCATGGCATCCTTGGGGATCCGTGCGTCAGGATTCCGGTATGGCTCCGCTGGCAGCCCGAGCGACTGGAACAGGGCCTGGGAATCGATCTGATAAGCCTCGAGGGTTCTCGAGATGACTTCGGTGATCGTCGCGATGGAGGTAAATGAGCGGGACATTCCCTGTCTGGCCCCTGATTCGGTTTAACTTCGGTGTGGTACCGGCCGACTCGTAACTATACTTTCCTTCCCGCTGTCGCACACCCACCGCCTGCGACACCCTCCGGTTTCGGCCTATACTCGGCCCGCCCTGCTGTCGCGGCCGGGCAGGTGCACCACGCATCTTTTTCAACTCACAACGGAACCCAAGCCTTGTTTGGCAGAAAGAACACACTGACCGGATTGTCCCGCACCTGCGGTTGAGCCGCTAAGATCAGCTCGGTCGAGCTGAACGCGCTGCTCGAAGGACTGCCGTCCGGCACGGATCCTGATCTCATCGTCGGGTACGACACCAACGACGATGCGGGCGTCTATCGCCTGTCGGAAACACAGGCGCTGGTGGTCACCGCCGATTTCATCACACCACCCACCGATGACCCGGAAACCTTCGGCCGCATCGCGGCGGCCAATGCGCTTTCCGATGTCTATGCCATGGGTGGACGGCCGGTGACCTGCGTGAACCTGGTCGCATTTCCTTCGAAGAAGCTGCCGGCGTCGATCCTTGCCGGCATCATCCGTGGCGCCCGGGAGAAGATCGTCGAAGCCGGTGCGGTGCTGGCAGGGGGTCACACGGTGGAAGATCCCGAACCCAAGTTCGGATTGGCCGTCACCGGCCTGGTTCATCCCGATGAGGTCTGGACCAACTCGGGTGCCCGACCGGGAGACGTGCTCGTGCTGACCAAACCGCTCGGCAGCGGTGTGATACTGAACGCCAACCTCAAGGGCTGGGTGAGCGAAGCGGACCTTGCCGCCTGCCTCACCGTGCTGGAAACCCTGAACCGCCGGGCCGCGGAGATCGCCCGGGCGTTCGAGATTCACGCCGCCACGGATGTGACCGGCTTCGGGCTCGCCGGGCATGCCCTGGAAATGGCTCGAGGGGCGGGTTGCCGGTTCCGACTGGTGCACGAAAACCTGCCGGTACTCTCCGGCGCCAGAGCCATGTACGAACGCGGTATGAGCACCGGCGCGAACGATACCAACGAAGCGCTGGCCCGACCCCATCTGCGGTTCACACGGGCGCTCGACAAAACGGAGCGGGATCTCTACTTCGACCCGCAGACCAACGGCGGTCTGCTGTTCGCGCTGCCGCAGGCAGAAGGGGAAAGTCTGGTGAGTGCGCTGAGGTCGGGCGGTGTGGCCGAGGCCACGATCATCGGTGGCGTAGAGCCGCCGCCGGTAGACAGTGTCTACATCGAGGTCGTGTGATCAGGCCATACGCTGGACGCCGTTGCGTCTGAGCTCCCGCTCCTCGTCCTGAATCCGGTCGTAGATCTCTTCACGGTGAATGGCCACGCTGCTTGGCGCGTGCACGCCGATCCTCACCTGATTCCCTTTGACGCCGAGAATCGTCACCGAAATCTCGTCGCCGATCATCAGCTTTTCTCCGACTCTTCGAGTCAGTATCAGCATCCGCGTGACTCCTTCGCAGACCAGAAGTGGCGATGATGATGGTGGCATGCTGACGCCCAACGCAACGATGCCACCAAATTGGGTGTATATTCCGCGAAGCAGGGAACGCAACCGTCGTCTTCGGATTGAGGGCACGACAGCATGGAGCTCCATTCACGACTCATCCGGATCATCGACGCATACCTGACGACCTTCGATGGATCCATGCGCCTGCAGGGTATACATGCTCTCCTGCTCCTCGAGAAGGCCAGCCGTTTCGGCAACGGCATCAGTCGC
>QJYB01000074.1 GCA_003247835.1 Gammaproteobacteria bacterium
GAGCGGCTGGAGGATGCCCGGACCGGACGCCTCCACCCGAGTCTCTACGTGGACGTCCCGGAGCGCGTGCTCCGGCAGCTGCAGCAGGTGGCGCAGGTGCTGGGGCCGACCGTTTATGAGCGGTTTCCATGGGCGGGCGGCACACGGCCCGAATCGGACGACACTGTCGAGCTGCTGCTCAACAGCACCTGGCGACCCAGTCTGGCAACCGTCGGCTTCTCAGGCGCTCCGGAGGTCGGCAACGCCGGCAACACATTGCGACCGGAGAGCAGCGTCAGGCTCACCATCCGACTGCCGCCGACGCTGGACGCCACACAGGCATCCGCAACCATCAAGGCGGAGCTCGAACGGGACCCACCCTACGGCGCGCTCGTTCGCTTCGACGCCGACACGGCGCAGACCGGCTGGGACGCACCACCCTTCGAACCATGGCTGGAGAAAGCCATGAACGAGGCATCCATCGCTTCCTTCGGCAAGCCCGCCATGTACATGGGCTGCGGGGGCACCATTCCGTTCATGAAGATGCTCGGTGACGCCTATCCGGACGTGCAGTTTTTTGTCACGGGTGTACTCGGCCCCCGCTCGAACGCGCACGGACCCAACGAGTTTCTGGAGATCACTACCGGAAAACGGGTGACGGCCTGCGTGGCGGACGTGCTGGCCGTTCACGCCGGACGCAGACGCTGAGCTTGGAGCCGTCGCAATTCTGGTGCCGGAGTTCCTTACTGCAGGAGGCGGCTGTTGGAGCCGAAGCTCCTCTTGAGGAAGTCCATCTGGTCGCCCAGGATACGACCGCTGTTGGTCAGTGCCAGATACTCGGCAAAGTTCGGCACGTAAGGCAGCGCCAGCAGCTCCATGCCGCAGTCTTCGAGCAGCCGGTTGCCCTTGTGATGATTGCAGCGCTTGCAGGCAGCGACCACGTTGAACCAGGCATCCTTGCCGCCGCGGGACGTGGGTACCACATGGTCCCTGGTCAGCTCACCATCCGGAAACGTGCCACCACAGTACAGACAGACGTTGAGGTCTCTGCGGAACAGCGCTTCGTTGGTAAGCGGGGGTACCACCCGGGAGGGCGGCGTAACCTTGCCGTTGCAGGCAACGATCGCATGAATGTCGAGATGGGACTGACAACTATCCAAACGGGAGTGGCCGCCCCGGATTCTGAGCACGGCGCCGCCCAGCGTCCAGACCACAATCTCCCGCGCGTAGAGACATACCGCTTCCTGCCAGGTGACCCAGTCGATCGGCTGACCCGCAACGTTCAGTCGCAGGATACGCGGTACTCGCTCATATTCAGCAACAGTCGCTACCATACGTCACCTCGTGATGGCGCCGGTATAATGAACAAACGCCAGAAAGGTTTCAACGACAGGCATGATGCGGACTGAGCATTTCAAAACGGTTTACGTGTGTGGGGTTTGTGCGGTTGTCACGCTCGCGATTCTCGTGTTGACGGGATGTTCCAATGCGCAGGTCCGACGCACCCCGGCAACCCCCAGGCCCACACCATGGTTCTGCGAGATGAACGAGGCGCGGGACGACTGGCAGTGTGTGCAGAACGCTGAGCTTGCAGCTCACCCGAAGCCGGCACGGCTGCCTAACGATCCCGTGGAGCCCGCCGCCGTGGCAGGTGGTGCAGCCGCCGTTGGCGCAGGCACCTACAGAGGCGAAAACGTCGGCGAAGGCGCACCTGAAGCCGGCCTGGAACCTCTGGCGGATCCCGGCGAGATGGTGGGTGTCGGCGCTCTGCAGGACGAGCCCGTCGTCGACGACGTTTCAGAAGTGCTCGCCATGCCCGAGGATGGCTTCGCCGTCCAGCTCGTGGCGACGGCATCGCGCGACCAGGCAGACGACTTCGTTACGGCCCATGGGCTCACGGATACCATGACCTTGCAGCTCGCCCGGGAGGCGGACTTCTACTACGTGGTCCTGCTCGGTACCTATGCGACCTTCGACCAGGCCCAGGCGGCCGTGGAGGGCCGCCCGGCATCGCTGGCCGATATCAAGCCTTGGATCCGTCCACTGCTGTCAATTCAGACAGGCCTGCTTGCCGCCAGAGAACTGCTGGCCGAACCCGGCGGTTAACGATTGCTCGACGCATCGGCCAGCGGTGTGGCCGGATCGATGGCCCGGTAGCTTGTGCGCGACCGCAGCCGGTCGAGATAGGCGCTGACCTTTGGAAAGTCATCGACCGGCATACCATCCACCTGCAGGACCATGGCCACCGCCATGAACGGTACATCCGCCAGACTGAAGTCGCCTGCCAGGTAGTCACCGTCGAGCTGAGTTTCCAGAAACGGGAATATTTCGCTGCTGAGGCCGGTTCGCCCTCGAGCCATGCCTTCCTGATCCCGCTTGTCCTGGGGTGACCACCAGGGCATCCAGATGAGCGGCAGGTACCTCATCAGCACCCCCTCGTCGCCGTAGTTTTCCAGCGCGCGGGCACGGGCGCGTTCGACGGGATCCTCCGGCAGCAGCGGTGGCTGCGGATAGGCGTCATTGAGGTATTCGTTGATGACCGTCGAATCGTACAGCGTCAGATCACCGTCTTCTATCCATGGCACCTTACCCAGTGGATGTCTGGCCAGCACCTCGGGAACTTTCTTCCAGACGTCGCCCGGCCTGACGCACTCGATGCGGTAAGCGAGGCCCTTTTCCTCCAGCACCACCTTGGTCTTTGATCCGTTTGTGGATCTCAGTGTGCCGTACGGATACTCACGTTCCATGGTGTACAACGTGATCATGCGACCCTCCCTACCGGTAACCGTGTCCGCCGCTGATGATACAGCCCTTCGAAGGAGAAGATGACGAGCGCAGCACCAATGCAGCCGAAAGTCACGGCCTGAGCCAGCCGGAACGGCTCGCCGTAGACGAATACCGCGAGCAGCAGGGTCAGAGACGGGGCAATGTACTGGAAGAACCCCAGCACCGTCAGCGGCAGCCGCAGTGCAGCAGCCGCGAAAGCTACCAGCGGAATGACCGTGAGCGGTCCACCGAGCGCCAGCAGCGCAATCTCCGCCGCGTTGCCATCGTTCAACGTACCTTCACCCCGCAGGCTCAGCCAGACCAGATAGCCCAGCGCCAGCGGCAGCAGGATGAGCGTCTCGACACCGAGCCCGACCACCGAGTCGACAGCGATCTTTTTCCGCAGCAGACCATAGGTGCCGAAGGTGAGCGCGAGGGTCAGTCCAACCCATGGGAACACCCCGGCAAGGATGAGCTCGTTCAGCACACCGAGGGCCGCAAGGCCCACGGCCAGCATCTGGATCGGACGCAGACGTTCACCCAGAAACACCCCCCCGAGCACCATGTTGACCAGGGGGTTGATGTAGTAACCGAGGCTGGTCTCGACCATGCGGTTGTTCAGCAGCGCCCAGACGAAGACCGACCAGTTGACGGTGAGCAGGCCGCCGGTCAGCGCCAGCCAGCCCAGCTTCGAGACGTCCATGTGACGCAGCTGGTGCTGCCGGTGCAGGACGATCATGAGCAGCAGCACCAGCACCGCCCAGCAGATGCGGTGGGCAATGATCTCCAGGGGACCGGCGAACGCCACCAGTTTGAAGTAGACGGGGAGTACGCCCCACAGACCGTATGCCGTCAGGGCAAAGAACACGCCGGCCCGCTCTTCCCGGGCCGGCGTGTCGAGCAGGACGGTCAGAAATGGTCCTTGCGGCGCCGCGTCTCGGCAAACACCGCGACCGGATCACCATCCTCCATTCCGACCGTGGCCTGGAGATCCCTGCTGTTCGGCCGCAGAAACGGATTGGTCGCTTTCTCGAGACCAATCGTCGTCGGCACGGTCGGCAGGCCGTCCGCCCGCAGCCGGTCTATCTCGGCACTGCGCGCAACCAGTGCTGCGTTATCCGGCTCCACGGTGAGCGCGAACGCCGCATTGGACTGCGTGTACTCGTGGGCGCAATACACCACCGTGTCGTCCGGCAGCGCCATGAGCTTCTGCAGGCTCGACCACATCTGTGCGGGAGTGCCTTCGAACAGACGCCCGCAACCGAGGGCGAAGAGGGTATCTCCGACGAATGCAATACCATCGTCCTGAAAATAGTATGCAATGTGACCGCGCGTATGCCCCGGCACCTCCAGCACCGTCGCCGACGTGGTCCCGAACTCGAACCTGTCACCATCCGCTACCCGGACGTCGATACCGGGGATCCGGTCGGCGTCATTGGCTGCGCCAACCACGGTGCAGCCCCAGCGGGTCTTGAGCGCCTCATTGCCGCCGGCGTGGTCGAAGTGATGGTGCGTGTTGAGGATATGGGTGAGCTGCCAGCCTTTCTCCGCGAGCGCGGCGTTGATGGGCTCGACCTCCGGGGTGTCGATCACCGCGGTCACGTCCGCCCCGGCGTCGTGCACCAGAAAGCCGTAGTTGTCGTTGAGACAGGGAAACATGTGTACTTCCAGCGCCATCGGTCCTACCTCCTGAGTCAGTTTCCGTCTTTCAAGCCAGGTCTAGCCTCCGGCTAGTGGCACGAACAGGCACGTCCGCGGCTCGCCGTCCACAGCCCGGCTGATGTGTCCCTGGCCGGTAAGGTCCTCGGCGAGCAGGATGTCACCCGGTCCGAACCGTCGTACCGTGCCGTCGCCCACCTCGATGTCCACCGAACCCGTCAGATTGATGACGAACTGTCGTCGGGGTGCGTTGTGAAACCCCAGCGCGTAATCACCGTCGACCTCACGGAACAGGACGCCTTTCGCCGGCCACGGTGCCGAAATCCTGCCCGTACCACCCCGATCCTCGAGCTCGATCTCCACATCTTCGAAGTGCGAGGCGCCGTCGTCTCCGGTATAAACGCGTACTATTTTCATGGCGGCTGGTCACCGGCAGCTGTGAATTAAGGACGACGGCCACGATCGCACGCAGGCCGCCAGAGCGCAAAACTACTACAACCGCTGCCCTCCGTGCAGCCGAGACGACATGAATCCGGTTCTCAGGAACATCCTCGACATCCTCGACGTGGAAGAGCTCGAACGCAATCTCTACCGCGGACAGAACCACCAGACCGAGCACGTCTTCGGCGGTCAGGTGCTGGCCCAGTCCATCGCCGCAGCCTACAGGACGGTTGACGAGCCGCATGCCCTCCACTCCATCCACGCCTATTTCATCCGCGCCGGTGACTGGAACATACCCATCATCTACGAGGTGGACCGCATCCGTGACGGCAGAAGCTTCACGACGCGACGGGTGATCGCCATTCAGCATGGCCGGGCCATCTTCGACATGGCACTGTCCTTCCACAAACCCGAACCGGGAATCAATCACGCTGTGCCCATGCCGGACGTGCCGCCACCCGAGGCGCTGCGCGGCGACCGGGAGGTCTTCGTCGAGATCGCGCGCCACCAGCCGGATGTGGGCCGCTTTGCGTTCCGCTTCGAAGCCATCGATTCGCGCCAGGTGGAACGTATCCGCATGACGGATGCGGATACCCACCCGCCAGTCAAGCACTCCTGGCTGAAAACCCGCGATCCCCTGCCGGACGACCCGGAGGTTCATCTGGCGCTGCTCGCCTACATGTCGGATCTGGACTTCATGAGCACCTCGATGCTGCCTCACGGCCAGGGGCATATGCGCGGTAACGTCCGCGGGGCCAGCGTGGACCACAGCCTGTGGTTTCACCGGCCGTTCCGCGCCGACGAGTGGCTGCTGTTTGCCAAGGAGTCACCCAATGCGGGGGGCGCCCGGGGTTTCGTGCGCGGCCAGTTCTTCAACCGTCAGGGTGAGCTGGTGGTGACGGCAGCCCAGGAGTGCCTGATCCGCCCGGTCAACCAGGGCGCTCCGTAACCTCAACCAACCAGCCGGTCCACCATCAGCTCCACGAGTGCAGCACCCACCCAGGCCAGCGGCGGAATGACGAGATAGAAGACCACCCGGCCGATCAGTGACAGATCCAGGGGCCAGGTGGACGTATGCTGTATCCGGTCGCGATGCGCGACCAGTGCCTCGAGACGGGCGACGTCCTGCCGGTCGGCGCTGTCGACGGCTGCCTGGAGCGCCGAGAGGCGCGCTTCCTTGCCGGCCCGGATCGCACCTCGAACACCGGACTGGGGGATCACGAACAGAATAGCCGCCAGCGTCAGCCCGACGATCAGGCCGTCCCGATAGTTCACCAGACGGAACTCGGCATCCAGCGCCTGCAGCGGCATGAGCGCCAGAGCGCCCATGATGACCAGCACGTCGCGGATGGCGGCAGAGCCGAAGGGCTTCAACCGGGAGAGATCGTAGAGATCCACCCGTACGTAGCTGCCCAGGCGCCTGAGTGACAGGGAATCGGAGAGCCGGCAGACGGCCGTGAACGCGACCGTCAGCCAGGTAATCACGTTGGCCACCACCACCGACAGGTCGAGCCAGGGATTGACGCGAACCACGCTCGAGAGCACCACCCCGTCATACTGGGACAGTCCGAACAGGCCGCCGATGAGGAGCGCTATTCCGATCTTCCGAGGGTCCGGATCCTTCAGCGCGCCGTCCACGAGGGCGGGATCATCGACCAAAGGTGCCAACTGCCTGACCACGTCATGATGGCCGCGATGGAGGTAAACCAGGGCACCCAGCAGATAGCCGGTGATCAGCACATAGTTGAGGACACTGCCCAGGAGTTGAGCGGAGTTTGCCCAGCAGCAGCTCTCTGTGCCTTCCGTCCGGTAGATCAGGTAAAAATAGCCGAGGCTCGCGGCCACCCATACCCCCGGCAGCGCCAGGGGATGGGTACGATCGGCAAGCCGGCTCAGCCAGCGCACGGCACCGGCGGTCAGAGTGCGGCGAGGATCGCCTCGGCCTTGCTGACCTCGAACTGACCGGGCGCCTCCACGGACAGCTTGGTCACCACGCCGTCCTCGACGATCATCGCGTAACGCTGTGAACGCCTGCCGAGCCCGAATCCGCTGCCGTCCATCTCGAGGCCGATGGCCTTGGTGAACTCGCCGTTGCCGTCTCCGGCCATGATGATCTCGTCGGCGTTCTTGTCCTTGCCCCAGCTGTCCATGACGAAGGCGTCGTTGACGGAGATGCAGATGATGCTGTCCACGCCCTTGCCCTTGATGGCGTCGGCGTTGACCACGTAACCAGGCAGGTGCGCCTGGGAACAGGTCGGTGTGTAGGCACCCGGTACGGCAAACACCACCACCTTCTTACCGGCAAACAGGTCGGCCGTCTTCTTCGGCGTGGGCTTGCCTCCTTCCATCACGTACAGGGTGGCATCGGGCAGCTTGTCGCCTTCCTTGATGGCCATGGTCGTCGTCCTCCTCGGTGAATGCGTGCGAACGGCGAGTTTGGAGAAAGGTGCCCGTGGGGTCAACGTGGCTACCGCCAGGCAAAGGTCTTTTACCTGGCTACCGCCAGGCAAAGGTCTTTTACCTGGCTACCGCCAGGCAAAAGAGGGCTGTTCGTAGTGCGCCACCCGGGTTTCCCGGTCGAGCAGGCATACCTCACGGAACTGATAGATGAGGGCCGCCGTGGGTGCTGCGATGTGATCGGTGCCCACCGGCATCCTGAGTACCGGATGCTCGCTCCCGGGCATCTCACTGAGCATGGGTGCATCCGGACGCAGGAACTCGGTCAGCGGGATACGATGCACGGACGCCACCTCGTCGGGATTCGGCGTGGTTCTGAGCCCACCGCCACCCCAGACCACGATGGGCGTCATCACGAAGCCGGACCGGGTGACGAAGTCGTCCAGCTGGCCGAGCACCACCTCGGTCCCCAGCCGGACGCCGACCTCTTCCTCCATCTCCCGCAATGCGGTTTCCACCGGCGTCTCGCCGGGGTCGAGCCGCCCACCGGGGAATGCCCACTGACCGGCGTGATTGCGCAGCCGCTCGGAACGTCTGGTCAGGATGAGGGCCGGCGCCGGGTGCCATGCCGTGTAGGCAGGCAGACCCGGCAGGTCGGCGCCAAACCCGGTGTCGGTGACTGTGATCGCCACCGCCGCATGGTGAGCATCGTCCACCTCTGCACGACGCACAGGAAACCGGGACAGCCGAGCCTGGATCTGTTCCCTCAGCGCGTCGTTGAGCTGGTCTGTGGCGTTCATGTTCGAAGACTGCCAAATCGGCTACTGTGCCTCAATCCGAAGTGAAGCGCCGTGCACGACGAACAGAAAGCCCTGGTCTACGGTCTCACGGCCGTGCTCGCCTGGTCCACGGTCGCCACCGGGTTCAAGCTCGGACTGGCCGTGCTCGAGCCCGTGCAGCTGCTGTTCGTCGGCACCTGCATCTCCGCCTTCGTCTTCGTCACGATGGCGGCACCCCGGGGTTGGCCAGGGCGTCATCTGAACCTCCGGGAAGGCGCCCTGTTCGGACTTCTGAATCCGGTGGTCTACTACCTGGTGCTCTTCGAAGCCTACGACCGCCTGCCCGCTCAGATCGCCCAGCCGGTCAACTACACCTGGGCCATCATGCTGGCCGTGCTGGCCGTGCCGGTGCTCGGTCAGCGCCTCAGCGGAAGGATGATCACCGGAATCGTAATCGGCTATCTGGGTGTCCTCGTGCTGCTCTCCCAGGGTCGGTTCGACGCCATACCACAGTTGAGCTGGCCGGGAGTGCTGCTCGCCATCGGCTCGACGCTGATCTGGGCGGGCTACTGGCTGGCCAGCATCCGCTCCACCACCGAGCCGAGCGCGCTCATGGCCACCAGCTTCTGTCTGGCTGTGCCCGTGCTCGGTGGGCTCTGTGTGGCTGGACCGGGCCTGCCGCCGCTCAGCCGTGATACCCTCCTCTACGGCGCCTGGGTCGGCCTCATCGAAATGGGCATCACCTTTCTGCTGTGGGCCCGGGCCCTGAAGCTGACCGCCCACGCGGGACGCATCGGCCAGCTCATCTTTCTCTCGCCCTTTCTGTCGTTGCTCCTGATTGGCGCCGTGCTGGGTGAAACCGTTCACCTGACTTCGTGGCTCGGGCTCGGCATCATCGTCGTCGGGCTGCTGGTCACGGGACGACCGAAAACCTCAACCCTGCCGGAGCGCTGATCATGTATGTGCCCGAATCCTTCCGGGAAACCCGACTTGACGTGCTGCACGACCTGATGAACGACCATCCGTTCGCCACGCTGATCACCCTGGAAGACGGACAGCCTTCGATCAACCATCTGCCTCTGCTGCTGCGGTCGCATCAGGGTGAGCACGGCACGCTGGTCGGTCACCTCGCCCGGGCCAACGAGGTCTGGCTGACGGACCTCGAGCGCCACCCGGCCACTGCCATCTTCCACGGCCCGGCAGCCTACGTATCACCTTCCTGGTACCCCGCCAAGTCCACGCACCACCGGGTGGTCCCCACCTGGAACTATGCGACCGTCCATGCGGAGGGACGTGTGCGGGTGATCGAAGAGGCCGGCTGGCTTGGTGACCTGGTCCGCGAGCTGACGGACCGGTTCGAGGCCACCAGCGCATCACCCTGGCGCGTCGCCGACGCGCCGGAAGACTTCGTCGCGACCATGCTTCGCCAGATCATCGGCATCGAGCTCTCGATCACCCGCCTCACGGGCAAGTGGAAGCTGAGCCAGAACCGGCCGGCCGCGGATGTGGCCGGTGTCATCGCCGGGCTGCGGAGTCGCGACCGGGGCGCGGATATCACGCTGGCCGACCTGATGGCCAGACAGGATCCCTGACGCCCGGCTACCAGTTCCGGGCGTTCCGCAGCCGGATGCCGCTGGCTTGCAGGCTGGTTTCCCACAAACCCTTGAGCGGCCTCAGGCTCGGCATCACACGCAGCTCCACACCCGCCGCTGCCAGAGCCGACGGCAGCTGGTCGATGCGGGCCATGGACCGGGGCGCAACCTCGGTACGACTCACCCACATACCCGCGTCATGCAGGGACTCGAACGGGTTGATAGGGAGCTCGTAGCGGGTCAGGTGCGCGGTCGCGAGCGGGTCCTGCCAGTGCGACTCGATACAGGCCAGCATGCGCGCGGTCGAGTCGCCGAAGTAACGTCTCACGTCCGCCGCGCTGGATTCCGGCCGCCGCCAGATCAGGATCCTCGGGCACTCACGTGGAAACAGGTACAGAGGCTGATGCCACTCGTCGATGGCCCAGACCAGGGGGCCGTTCAACCACTCCAGGCCCTCCGGCCTCGGCGATGGCGTGCGCACCGGCCGCGGCACGAAGCGCTCGATACCGTCGTCGTCGCTGAAATGGAACAGGCGAGGCATGGCGCATTGTGCCCCAAAAGCGTTCCGTCTCGCCGCAGTCGCCTGGATACTCAACAGCCGCTGACGGGGATCCACACCTCGAAGCCACCCACGCCGGTCTGGGGATCGAACGGCGGTGGATAGCACTCGAACCACGGCCCCTCGAAGGCCTGAAACTCGGATCCCGGCAGCCATTCGGACCAGATGGTGTTGCACACCTGTCGGATCTCGGAGACATGGCCGGGGTGTCGGAACACGGCGTAGGCCCGTGCTGGAAGATCTAGCCGGATCATGCCGTTCGGGGCGACGGTTCCCGGCGCGACCGCCACCCCGGCAAGGTAGTCGAAGCTTTCGTCGCTGGCGGCGTGGATCACGCCGTACGTCGCTTTGCCCAGGCGTCCGGGAATCGTGTTCATGTGCGGACCGAAGGCCTGCCACTGACCCGGTATCTCGGCGGCTCCGGCGAAGGTATGGGTCCTGGAATGGCCGATCAGCGAGAGCGGTTCGCTCCGAGTGATCGTCGGCGTCTCCAGATCGGCAAGCAGTGTCTCGTTCATCAGTTGGGCCTCAAGCAGCTTCAGGTTTTCGGTATGCCGGTCCCGGCGGACCTGCTCGGGCGTTCTGCCGAACGCTTCCTTGAAGGCGCGGGCAAAGGCTTCGTGTGACCCGTAACCGAGCGACAGTGCCAGATCGAGAATGTCCGGCTTCCCATTGGCGAGCGCGATGGCAGCCAGCGACAGCCGCCGCAGGCGCAGATAGCGGCTGGCCGGGAGACCGACCGCGTAGCAGAAGCTGCGGCTCAGGTGATAGCGGGACACTCCCGCCACGTGAGCCAGATCGTCGAG
Organism: Gammaproteobacteria bacterium; assembly: GCA_003247835.1. Classification (GTDB taxonomy): domain Bacteria; phylum Pseudomonadota; class Gammaproteobacteria; order Pseudomonadales; family Azotimanducaceae; genus SZUA-309. Next base: position 10,979 of record QJYB01000074.1, read on the forward strand.
CGCAATCGGCTCACGATAGTGACTCTCGATGTACCAGAGCGCTCTGTCGATGGGACGCATGGCACGTTTCCCGTTGGGTCGAAAGCCAGATTAGACAGGCGGCTGTCGCGCCGCTTGATCGCCGTTGCGCTTTCTGGCTTCGGCGGGTCATCGCCACGACAGACCCTGCGAGGCCATGGCGGTCCTGAGTGCCTCGATCGCCTTCGGCCACTGCTGGCCGGTGGGGATGCTCACCCTGCACCTGCGATGCTGCGTCGCCACCCGGCAATAGCGGCGCCGATCTCGTCCGGTGAGTCCTCCTGGAGAAAGTGGTTACCGCGCACCGTGACCTCCGACTGGTTCGGCCAGCCACGGCAGAACTCCCGCTGATCGCCGACGAGGATGGCACCCGGATCGGCGTTGACGAAGAGCTTCGGCACCTCGCACCCGGCGAGCCAGACGGCATAATCGGCAACGATGTCCACGACCTCCCGGGGCATTCCGTCCAGAGGGATCTGCCGCGGCCAGGTCAGGGTCGGCCTCCGGCTCTCGCCGGGAGAAAGGAACGGGCGCCGATAGACCGCCATCTCCTCGTCCGAGAGCTTGCGCAGGATCGATCCCGGCAGGACGGCTTCGACGAACAGGTTCCGCTCGAGCACCATCTCTTCTCCGGCGTCGGAGCGAAATCCCTTGAAGATGCCCGTGGCCGCTTCCGGCCATTCATCCCAGGCCAGCGGCCTGACGATGGCCTCCATGTAGCAGATGCCCATGACGCTGTTCCGGTGCCGGTTCGCCCAGTCGAATCCCAGCGCCGAACCCCAGTCGTGGATCACCAGGGTCACCCGATCTGTCACGCCGAGCGCCTCGAGCGCGGCGTCGAAGTACTCCCGATGTTCGGTGAAGGTGTATCGATCGGGACCGGAATCGTCGAGCTTGTCCGAGTCGCCCATGCCGATCAGGTCGAGTGCGATGCAGCGACCCTGACCCTCGAGGTATGGCATGACGTTCCGCCAGAGGTAGGACGACGTCGGGTTGCCGTGCTGGAAGACGATGGGGTCTCCCTGCCCCATCTCCACGTAAGTCATCCGCCGGCCCAGCACCTCGATACTTTTTTTCAATGGCTCCCTGGCGCTGATCATTCTGCTCCCCTCCGTGCCTCATCAGACAGTCAGGTTTTTACCGCGCTCCAGGCCGCCTCTGCAAACAGCGCCTTGACCTGTCTCGGACCTTTGACGTGCTGGCCGGAGAGCCAGCGCCGCACGTACTCCTGTATCGGCCCGCTGATCAGCGGCACGTAGGTTTCCGGCGGCAGGCGTCGCATCTCACCCCCCTCGACGAATGGGGCGAACCAGCCGAACACCGCGGCGATGTAGGCCCGGTGGATCTGGTGCAGCCGCTCTCTGGCTGCCGGTGAAAAGTCGATATCGCGCGAGTGCAGATAGCGCGCCATGTTCCGGTTCCGGGTGGACCACTCGCAGTAGTACTCCACCACCGCCTTCACGCCGCCTTCCGCATTGCCTGTAGCCCGGATGCGTCTGAGCATCCCCTGGTTGAGACGTCCGATACCGTCGAGAAAAAGTGCCTCGGCGATACCCTCCTTGCTGCCGAAATGATGGTAGATGCTGCCGATACTGCAGCCCGCGCGGCGCTGTATGTGGTGGATGGTGGTTTCCTTGATGCCGAGCTCGCTGAAGCAGGCGAGCGCTGCGGCCAGAACGCTCTCCTTCCGGGCCCGGGTGGCGGCCAGCCGGATGCCACCCCCGCCGCCGGGTGGATCGTTGTTTTCTGCATCTCGGCGGGTCATGGGAGGAATCCTAATATAGAATTTTGTTCTAGTAAAAAATTCCGTCGTTCAGTAAGCTCCCCGACTTTCGGGATAACGAGCAACGGGTAGCAGACGGCGATGGACATCGAACTCAGCGCAGAAGACCTCGCGTTCCGCGACGAGGTCAGGGGCTTCTTCAGAGACAATGCCTACAAACCGGGCGCGGACTACAACCAGTGGCGCCTCGACTGGTTCGCGAAGGCCCGGGAGAAAGGCGGCTGGGACGTGCCCAAGTGGCCCACGGAATTCGGCGGCCCGGGCTGGACGCCCACCCAGCACTACATCTGGGAGCAGGAAACCGCGGTGGCCAATCTGCCCTGGGACCTGCCATTCGGGATCGGCATGCTGGCGCCTGTGCTCATGGCCTATGGCAATGCCGAGCAGCAGGAGCGCTTCCTGCCGGACATCCGCGCACGCAAGGTGAACTGGTGCCAGGGGTACTCGGAACCCGGCGCAGGTTCCGATCTCGCAAGCCTGAAGACGAAGGCCGTGCTGTCCGATGACGGCAGCCATTACACGGTCAACGGCACGAAGATCTGGACCACCATGGCCCATATCGCCGACTGGATCTTCTGCCTTACGCGTACGGACGATTCCGGCAAGAAACAGGAGGGCATCACCTTTCTGCTCTTCCCCATGAAGCAGGAAGGCATCGAGGTGAAACCCATCATCACGCTCGGTGGGGCTCACAGCGTCAACACCGTGTTCATCACCGACGTGAAGGTTCCGGTCGAGAACCGGATCGGCGAGGAAGGCAAGGGCTGGACCTATGCCAAAGGCCTGCTCCAGCACGAACGTACCGGGCTCGCGGGTATTTCACGATCCATCATCGCGCTGGAAAAGCTCAAGGAGCAGGCGCGAACCGTTAAGCGCGGTAACGCCACCCTCCTGGACGATCCGGGCTTCCGCGCCAAGGTAGCGGAACTCGAGGTGGATCTGATGGCTGCGGAATACACGGAGCTGCGCTCGCTGGCGAGTGCCTCCGCCGGTGCCGCACCCGGACCCGAATCCTCAATCCTCAAGCTCAAGGGCACGGAGATTCAGCAGCGCATCCAGAAGTTGACGGTGGAAGCCGGCGGCATCTACTCGGCGGCCTGGGGTGGAAAACCCGTAGGACCTTCTTTCGCACGGGGAGGCATGGCCGGCTATCTCGCGAGCCGCGCCTACACGATCTACGGCGGCGCGAGTGAGGTCCAGAAAGACGTCATCGCCAAGAACGTGCTCGGCATCAAGTCATCGAAGTAGGAGTAGCCAGGTGAATTTCGAACTGAGCGATGAGCAGAAACTGCTCCAGGACAGCGTCGCGCGTTTCGTCCAGGACAACTACGATCTGGAAAAGCGCACCAAGCTGGTCGCCACCAAACAGGGATTCAGCGATGACCACTGGAAGACCATGGCGGAGTTGGGCTGGCTGTCCCTCCCCTTCGCCGAGGCGCAAGGTGGGTTCGGCGGCAACCAGATCGACACCATGGTGGTCATGGAGCAGCTCGGCAAGGGCCTCGTGCTCGAACCGTTCTTCGCGAGCGTCGTGCTCGGCGCTGCGGTGCTCAAGCGTGCAGCCGATGACGCCCAGCTCTCGACGCTGGCGCCCGGCGTAATCGACGGCAGCAGCCAGCTGACCCTGGCCTATGCGGAAGAGCAGGCCCGCTTCGACCTGCACGACGTGGTGACCACGGCCCGTCGCGACGGCGACGGTTTCGTCCTGAACGGCCAGAAGTCCATGGTCGCCAATGCCGCTACCGCGACCCATCTGATCGTCTCCGCCCGCACCAGCGGTGGGCAGATCGACGAGCAGGGTATCTCGCTCTTTCTGGTGGAAGCCGGTGCGGACGGATTGTCCGTCGACAGCTTCCCGACTGTGGACGGGCTGCGCGCATCCGAAGTCCGACTCGAGAACGTGCGTGTCGGCGCTGATGCCCTGATCGGTGAGCTGGATCGCGGCTTCCCGGTGCTGAACGCCGCCGCCAACGACGCCATCCTGGCGCTGGCCGCGGAAGCCGTCGGCTGCATGGAGGTGCTCTACAAGGATACCGTGGCTTACACCCAGGAACGGGAGCAGTTCGATCATCCACTCTCCGACTTCCAGGTACTCCAGCACCGCATGGTGGAGATGTTCATGGAGTACGAGCAGTGCAGGTCGCTGCTCTACCGCGCCACGCTCGAAGCCGCACAGGGTGATACGGCCGAAGCCCAGCGGGCGGTTCACGCCCTGAAGCACATGGTCGGCAAGACGGGCATCTTCATCGGCGAGAACGCCGTGCAGCTGCATGGCGGCATGGGGATGACCGAAGAGCTCCGCATAGGTCACTACTTCAAGCGGCTGCTTGTCATCGACGCCCAGTTCGGCAACGCGGATTACCATCTGCAGAAGTTCGCCGCCTGACCCCTGCCGGACATCCGGCTTCCCACGATCTGTCGCCGGTTGTCGGTCCGGTGTAAGGTGCGTCCCGGTCGCGTCAGTCCGCGGCCGGAACGCGAACAAGGACATCCATGCGTTATCTGAAGGATCCGCTGGCCATTTTTCTGCTGTTCGGCCTGCTCGTCTTCGCCGCCCAGCAGTGGCTCAGCGCCGACGCGGGCGACTATCGCATCGATGTGACCGTAGGGCAGCAGAACCGTATCTTCGATCAGTGGCAGGCGCAGATGGGACGGCCACCCACCCCCGAGGAAGCCGCCGGGCTGCTCGACCAGTGGCTGCGTGAGGAGATCCTGTACCGGGAAGCCAAGCGCCTCGGGCTGGACCAGGACGACACCATCATCCGTCGACGCCTCGCCCAGAAGCTCACGTTCCTGAACGAGGACCTGGCCAACGCCGAAGAGCCGACGGAGGCGGATCTCACCGCCTACTTCGATGCCAACGCGGCCGACTACCGGATACCGGAGCGTTTCAGCTTCGAGCACCGGTACTTCTCGAGCGATCGTCGGGCGGATGCAGAAGCCGACGCGCGGGCCGCGCTGGATGATCCCGGCGCCGTCGGCGATCCCTTCATACTGCAGAAGAGCTACGCGGAACGTTCCGCCCGCGAAGTCGCCGATCTGTTCGGTACCGCCTTTGCCCAGGCTCTGACGACCCTCGATGCCGACCGTCCGAACGAGTGGCAGGGACCCGTTCCGTCCGCCTATGGCTGGCATCTGGTGCGACTGACCGGCCGCGTACCGGCACGGGACCCGCTCATGGCAGAAGTCCGGGATGCCGTTCGCCGCGACTACCTGCAGGCGCGCCGGCAGGATGCCAACGAAGCGTTCTATGAGTCCCTGCGTGACCGCTACGACGTGCACGTGGAGGCGCCGACCACCGGAGACCGCGGATGATCCGCACCCGGCGCACCCTGCTGACTCTGCTGGTGCTGCTCCCCGCCCTGGCGGCGGTCGCCCACGAGGTCCGCCCTGCCTATCTGTCCATCGAGGAAACCGCACCCGACGTGCACCGGGTCACCTGGAAGCAGCCGGTGCTCGGAGAGTACCGCCTGTCTCTGGAACCGATACTGCCCGAGCACTGTGAAGTGTTGAACGAGGAGCTGCCGGAGCATACCGGTGCCGCACTCATTTCCCGCTGGGACGTCCGCTGCGATCTGAGTCATGGTGTCATCTTCATCCAGGGGCTGTCGCGTACGCTCACCGACGTCATGGTGCGCATCACGAGCCTTAACGGTGAGCAGCGGACGTTCATGCTCAAGCCCGACAGTCCGGCCCTGGACCTCACGGATCCGGTACCGCCGATCGCCGCCTACCTGCTGCTCGGTATCGAGCACCTGATCTTCGGGATCGACCACATCCTGTTCGTGATCGGCCTGGTGCTGTTCATTCCCGATCGCTGGATGCTGCTGAAGACCATCACCGGCTTCACCGTTGCTCACTCTATGACTCTGGCGCTTTCCGTACTCGATCTCGTCCGGCTACCCCAGGGACCGGTGGAAGCGGTCATCGCCCTGTCGATCCTCTTTCTCGCCCGGGAGCTCATGCTGCCGGAAGCCAGGCGTTCCGCGCTGATGCGGGTGCGCCCGTGGCTCATGGCGTTCACCTTCGGTCTGCTCCACGGATTCGGTTTCGCCGGCGCGCTCGCCGACATCGGCCTGCCTCAAGGTGATCTGGCCCTGGCACTGTTTCTCTTCAATCTGGGTATCGAGGTCGGTCAGCTCATGGTCATCTCGATCATGCTCACCGTCGCCTGGATCAGCCGTCGGTTCCACACGCTGGAGTCCTCCGCCTGGCAACGGGCGTTCACGCTGTTCATGGGCATTGCAGCAGCTTACTGGACCATCGATCGCACCTGGCTGGTGTTCTGAGTCACCGGGCTTCGGCTAGACTGCCCACCAATTCACACAAAGAACAACACGGGAGACCCAGACATGAACTGGAACAGATATGCGGGGGCGATGGGGAGCCTCCTTTTCGCACTGTCACTCAGTGGCTGCGGCGAGCAGACGCAGCGCGAAGAAGCAGCCAGCGTCGAGGCACCCTACGAAGACGAGCTGCGCCTGGCCCTGGAAACCGCCGAACCGGGTGACGTGATCACCATCCCCGAGGGGGTACATACCTTCACCCGCGGTCTGACGCTGAACACGGACGGTGTGACCATCCAGGGCGCCGGCATGGACAAGTCCGTTCTCTCCTTCGCGGGTCAGATTGCCGGAGCCGAGGGGCTGCTGGTCAACGCCAGCGACTTCACCATCCAGGATCTGGCCATCGAGGACACACCGGGGGATGCCCTGAAGATCAACGAAGGCAGCAACATCGTCATCCGTCGGGTCCGCACCGAGTGGACGCGGGGTCCGCACACGGAGAACGGCGCCTATGGCATCTATCCGGTGCAGACGGAAAACACGCTGATCGACTCATCCATAGCCATCGGTGCTTCGGATGCCGGCATCTACGTCGGGCAGTCGAAGAACGTGATCGTCAAGAACAGTCTGGCCGAGTACAACGTCGCCGGCATCGAGATCGAGAACACGGTGGCGGCAGACGTGTTCGACAACACCGCCACCAACAACACCGGCGGCATCCTGGTGTTCAACATGCCCGACCTGCCGCAGGAAGGGCACAGCACGCGCGTCTTCCGTAACAAAGTGGAAAACAACAACACGGACAACTTCGCGCCACCCGGTGGCGCGGTTGCCGGTGTGCCCTCCGGTTCCGGGATCGTCATCAACTCCAACGACAAGGTGGAGATCTTCGAGAACGACGTGGCCAACAACAATACGGCCAACGTGCTCATCTCGAGCTTCTTCTCAGCCTCCTACAGTGACCGGGAAACGGCGCCGACCTTCGACCCCTACCCGGAAACCATCTACATCTACGACAACAGGTTCGAAGGGGGCGGCAGCGCACCCGACCGGGAAGAGCTCGAGCAGTTGAGGGTTGCACTCTTCGGCGAGGACGGCTCCCTTCCGGACGTGGTCTGGGACGGCATCGCCAATCCGGAGAAGACGGATCCTCAATACGCCATCTGCGTGAACAACGGCAGCAGCGTGCTGCTCAATGTCGATGCGGGCAACGACAACGCCAACGTCACCGTGGACATGACCGGGCACACCTGCGACCACGATAAGCTCGAGCCCGTCATCCTGGCGGGTGGTTGATACGCGTCGGAAGATGGTGCGCTGGCCGACTGCGGCGGTTGTCTTCGCCCTCCTGCTCGGTCTGGCCGGGTGTGGCGACCGGGCCGATGGGTCGGTACGGTTTTTCCCTCGGGATGCGTACCCGACCCGGCTGTCCGAATGGGGTGTGGTGCAGCTCGAGGGAGAGCGGCTCGTGCTCGGCGATGGCGTGGAAGCCTATGACCTCAACACCGCGCTCTTCACGGACTACGCCCAGAAGCTCCGGGCCATCTATCTGCCGCCGGGAACTTCGGCCGAATATCAGGACTACGAGGCATTCGAGTTCCCGGTGGGAACGATCATCGCGAAGACGTTTTTCTACCCCAGGACAGGTGAGCCCGGGGTGGTCCGGGCGAGCTACGACTGGACGCCCGGACAGACCACGCTCGACCGGGGAAGCGTGGAGCTTCTTGAAACCCGCCTGCTGGTCAGGCAGGCGGACGGGTGGGACGCCCTTCCTTACGTCTGGCGTGGCGACGATGCGGTGCTCACGCTCGCCGGCAGCCTGTCCCGGCTGATTCTGGTACACGATGACGGGCGTCGTGAAGTTCTGCCCTACATCGTACCGACGCGCAACGAGTGCGCCGCGTGTCACGCCACCAACCATACCGAAGGCGCACTGAAACCCATCGGCCCGAAGGCACGTCATCTCAACCGAGGTTATCTGGGAGGGCCGGACAACCAGCTCCTGGCCATGGCTGCCGCGGGCCGGCTCTCGGCTTTGCCGCCCATTGACCAGGTACCGGTAAATGGCCGTCTGGAGGGTCCGGATCCGGTCGACGCCCGGGCCCGTGCCTACCTCGACATCAACTGCGGACACTGCCACAACCCGAGGGGGGCAGCAGACACTTCCGGCCTGCTGCTGGACGCCGCAACCACGTCGACCCGATCCATGGGCTTCTGCAAACCACCGATCGCCGCCGGTCAGGGGACGGGCGGACGGACTTACTCCATCGTCCCCGGCGATCCGGATGACTCGATCATCGTGTTCCGCATGTCCACCAGCGACCCGGGTGCGCGGATGCCGGAGCTGGGACGCTCTCTCGTGCACAGCGAAGGCGTCGCGCTGGTCAGCGACTGGATCAGAACGCTGGGCGGCGAGTGCATCGAGGACCGCGGCTCCCCGCTCACCGGGGACTGAGTACCGCTAGGCCTGGTCGTCCACTTCCGGGTGGTAGCGGTAGACGAACGTGCGCACCAGCAGGAAGTTGTTGATCATCGCCAGCACGTTGCCTGCCACCATCGCGATCAGCGGTCGATCCTGAATCGGCCCTGCAACGAGCAGCAGGGTGAACGAACCAAGATTGATGGCCGCACCGATCGCCTGTATGAACAGGTAGTTGATGAAGCGGGAATGGCGAATTGAAGCACCGAAGGTGAACCGCGCGTTCACGAAGTAGGTGGACATGATGGCGACCACCCAGGCCACGACGCGGCAGGCGACCACCTCCGAGCGGGTGTCCGCCACATCGAGCCCGTAGACCAGACCACTCATGACGCCGATGTCCACCAGAAAGCCGGCAAATCCCACGAGCAGGAAACGGGCAAGCTGCAGGTGAATCCGCGCGTCAGGGTCGGATGCTACTGATCGGGGTGTCGTGATGTCGGATTCCTCAGCTCGGGCACGTGCTGTTCCACCAGCGGTTTCAGGATGTATTCGAATCCCGCGAAACCGGCGGCCAGCAGGATGATACCCACCCAGCCGAGATGTTCCAGGACGAACAGAGGCCACAGCAGCGCCTGAAACACGTTGACGAACGAGAGAAAGCCGAGGCGCAGCAGATACTCGAGCAGCTGGCCGAGCGCAAAATCACCTACGCCGCTGCTGTCCAGGGCATCACCGACGACCATGGTGACTTCCAGGTAGACAAAAGCCACCACGTAGCCGAGACCATAGAATCCGCCGCCTCTGGACCGCCAGGCATCGACGAACAGGGTCCGCAGCAGCGGGTAGAGTTTTCTCGGTTCCCGTCCAACCTCGCCCGCCAGACTAAGGTGCCGGCGGATACGACCTTCCGGACGGCTGCCCTCGTCAGGCTCCGCCGACGGCTTGCGCGGATCTGCCATCTCCCCGCTCCTGGAGCTCCGCCCGGCGTTCGGCCAGCATTGCTACGATCTCACGGTGCCGCTGCCGGTCGAGTCTGTGTTTCGTGTAGCACCATACACTCACCACTGCGAACCCGGCGACGATGGGGCCGTAGACGAGACCCAGCCATATCACCGTTTCCGGCGGCACGTCGGCGGCGGTCTGGATCGCGACGCCGCGGGGCCAGCTGATGAGATCGAGGGCGATGCCGCCGATCACATTGCCGATCCCCGTGGTGAATTTTCCGGAGAAGGAGACCGAGGCGAAGAAGATGCCTTCCTGGCGTTTGCCGGTCTTGAGCTCGTGCTCGTCGACGATGTCCGCCACCATGGAACCGAAGGTCACGAGTGCCTGAACGACACCTACGCCCTGGACGAACTTGATGCACACGAGAGTGATGAGCAGCGTGTCCGTGCCGTTCTCGGGAAACCAGCCGAAGATCCTCAGCACGACCGGCACGATCTGGCAGAGCGCCCACCAGGCCGTGCCGAAGACGATGGAGGGCTTCTTGTCGAACAGCTGATTCAACCGCCTGGCGACCAGCGTGCCCAGCATCACGCCAAGCGGGTAGGCCGTGAAGAACAGCGTGTTACCCGTGGGAGACAGCTCCCAGAAGTAGGTGTTCATGTGCAGGTTGAGGGCGCTGTCCACTCCCACCATCATGAAAACGATGAGCACCCCGGAGAACAGCCAGGCGAACGAACGGTTCTGCAGCGCCTCGCGGATCTCCGCGAACATGCGCAGCGTCATCTCGCCGACCGTCAGCCGTTCGGGCGGGCCGCTGGGTTGAGGCAGATAGGGAATCTGAGACCGCGTCCCCCATGCGGAAGTCAGGATCGAGGCAACGATCAGCAGCGAGATCGTGAACGCGAACGGCGCATAGGCGTCGACACGGAACTGGCCTCTCGGCAGTTCCGGGCTGGAGTAGAAAAACATCGCGAAGCCGATCACGTAGACGGCCAGCTGACCGAACGTGGAAAAGAACTGCCGGAACGCGACCACGGTGGTCCGCTCCTCGAAGTCGTCCGTGAGCTCCGCACCGAGGGCAATGTGCGGTACGTGGTACAGCGTCATGGCACCGCGGGTGAGCACGGCGAAGGTCAGCAGCCACAGGAACAGCTCGAACTGCCCCAGATCTGCAGGCGGATGAAACAGGAAGAAGAAGCAGATTGCCAGCGGCAGCGCTGCGAGATACATGAACGGGTGCCGCCGACCGAGACGAGATCGCCAGTTGTCCGACAGCGAACCGGCAATCGGATCCGTGATGGCGTCGAATACGAGCGCGATACCCACTGCAAGACCGGCCAGAGTTCCAGGCAGCGCCAGCACCTGGTTGTAATAGAAGAACAGGAAGACGCCGAAAGCGCCGCTCTTGAGTCCTTCGCCGGCCTGGCCCAGTCCGTAGGTGATCTTGGTGAGGAAAGTGAGCGGCGGTCGCGTGGTAGCGGTCAACGTGCAGCCCCTTTGAGACCGTCTAATCCGGAATTCCCCATGTGTCCGTTCGCCTGAATCCCCTGCGAACGGGAGATGATCAATCCTCCATACCGGTGGGTCAAGGTATGATGGTCGCCAGAAGAAGACCCGACGGAGAGAGTCCTTTAATGTGGGATGCGCCCATCATCGCGCCCGATCAGTCTCTGCAACCTGGCTGGATCGATGACAACGGGCACGTGCACATGGCCTACTACAGCGTGCTGTTCGATCGCGGCGTGGACCACGTCTACGACCTGCTCGGCATTGGCGCCGAGTACGTTCGCACCGACGCAGGTTCCTGCTTCACCATGGAAGTCCATCTGAACTATCTCAACGAGCTGACGCTCGATGATCCCGTGTCGGTAACCTTTCAACTCGTCGACTTCGACGCCAAGCGGCTGCACTTCTTCCAGACAATGACAAACCGCCGGACCGGCGACGTCGCCGCCACCAGCGAGCAGCTCGCTCTGCACGTCGACATGACGACACGCAGAAGCGCTCCTTTTCCCGAACCTGCGCTCGCGCGCATCGTGGAACTGCATCGCGCCCACACTCGCCTGCCGAAGCCGGAGATGCTCGGCCGCGTCATCGGTATCAGGAAGAAGAACTAGGTGCACGCCGAGGACGAGGCGCGGGCGCAACCGGCCGCAAGGTTCTTCTACGGCTGGGTGATCGTCGGGATCGCCGCCTGTCTGGGGTTCCTCGGCACGGGTTTCTATTCCTACTCCCGAGGTGTGTTTCTGCCTTCCCTGGCCGAGGAGATCGGCAACGGCAGCCGTTTTGCCATTGCCATGGGATTCTCCATGGCCGGAGTGACCACTGCCCTGCTCGCACCTTTCGTGGGCCGAGTTCTGGATCGGCACTCGCCACGCCGGGTGATTCTACTGGGCATCGTCGCCGTAACGACTGCCTATCTGCTGCTCGCGTCTTCCCGGACACTCTGGCAGTACTACCTCATCGTCGGTCTCGGCATGGGTCTGGGCATGGCAGGCATGGGCGGGCTCGCCTGGCATCGGTCGGTGATCAGCTGGTTCGATCACTGGCGTGGACGAGCCATTGCCATCGCCGTGATGGGCGCCTCCCTCGCCGGCATCATGATGCCGCCCCTGGTAACCGTGCTGGTGGAAGCCCTGGGCTGGCGCGGCGGATTCGTGGTGTTCGCAGCCATCACCGGCGGCACCCTGCTGCCACTGGTCTACTTTCTAATGAAGGACCGGCCGGAGCAGATCGGCGAGGTGCGCGACGGCCACCGCTACGCCCAGCGTCATGCCAGCGAAATCGTCGACGATCCGGAAGATGCCCGGCTGTGGCACTGGAAGGAGATGCTCCGGGCACCGGCCTTCTGGGCCATCGCCCTCGTCTTCGGCTCCATGGCCTGCGTCTACTCCGCCGTCATGCTGCACCTGTTCGGCCATCTGCTCGATATCGGCGTGGCCGCCGAGCTCGCTGCCTTGGTGCTCTCGGTAACGGCGCTGTTCTCGGCGCTGGGCAAGCCCGTGGTCGGGTGGATGTCCGATTACTTCGGCGCCCGCATCACGATCTGGATGGCGCTCGCCATGCAGGCTCTGGCACTGTTTCTGTTCGCTACCGCGGATTCACTGGCAACGGCCGTCGCCGCCGCCTGTACATACGGCTTCGGCTACTCCGGCATGTCGCCCCTGCGCACGTTCTCGCTCTCCACCGCCATGGGCAGTGCCTCCTTCGGCTCGGCCAACGGCGTGATGCGCATCGTCGAGTTGCCCCTGGTCATCTCCGCATCGCCGCTGGCCGGTTTCATCTATGACGCCACCGGCAGCTACCGTATCGCCTTTCTGATCCTCTGCGGACTCATGGTGACCGCCTGCGTGGGTCCTTTCTTCATCCGGGCTGGCGGCGCGCGGGAGCGGCTCAGGCGCCAGCTGGCGGCACGCGGTTGAGGCAAAAAAAAGGGAGCCGAAGGGCTCCCTTTCTATCCGAGATGATGCGGGTTCAGTAACCTTCCAGCTCGCCGTACCGGTTGCGGTGGAAGTTCACGTCACCGAACGTCTGCTCCGTGATGGCGGCCCGCTT
>QJYB01000006.1 GCA_003247835.1 Gammaproteobacteria bacterium
TGACTGACTATTTACCCCGAATCCCGCCGGAGCGGCAGTCACGCGGCGGGCATTCCTGTATCGGCTTTGTAACCTGGGGAGGTGCGCCAGTGACCCGGGCATCCGAAAAAGTGAAAGAAATATGGATTCGCGCTTGCTAACACATTGATGGATCAGGGATTTGCAGCCACACCTCGCAGACTGCGACCAATTAGGGTTTATCTTTCGTCTGAGTTTGGTATCTTGAGCAGCCTCACTAGCCGGGTCTGTATGTATATACAGTGTAATTCTCCTCGGCAGGGCGAACACACGCGACATGCGGGCCCGGCTAGTGAGGCCAAATCTTTCCCCTGAAGATTCAACGCAACTGACCGGCCCTGACAAGCCTACCAACGTCTCGCCCGCGCTACTTCGGCTCCCGACCGAAAACCACGCAGCCACTGGCCCCGAACATCCCGCCGACCCCGAGACACAGTGAGATCGCAGCACCCTGCACCTGTGCCGGCGCTACTCCGCGCATCTGCCGTACGCTCTCCTGCATCGCGTACATCCCGTACATCCCCGAGTGCATGTAGGAGAGTCCGCCGCCGTTGGTATTCATGGGCAGCCGTCCGCCCGGTGCCGTGTTGCCGTCGGCGATGAAGGCCGCTGCTTCGCCGCGTTCACAGAAACCGAGGTCGGCGAGCCCGTAGATGGGCAGGTGTGCGAACGCATCGTAGACCATCATGTGATCAACATCGGCGTGCGTGATGCCGGCATCGGCCATGGCTCGCGGTCCGGCCACACTGAAGGCGCGGGAGCTGGTCAGGTCTTCCATCTGACTCACCAGAGGTGTCTCCACCGACTCGCCGGTACCGAGGATGTACACAGGCGTGGTCGGGAAGTCGGCAGCCCGGTCCGCCGTGGTGAGAATCAGCGCACCCCCGCCATCCGTAACCAGGCAGCACTCCAGCAGGTGGAACGGGTAGGCGATCATGCGCGAGTCGAGCACATCGTCCACCGTGATGGGATCCCGGAACGACGCCCGCGGATTCATGGCGGCCCATTGCCGCTGCACCACCGCCACCATGGCCAGCTGCTCGTGGCTGACGCCGTAGTCCTTCATGAAACGGAGTACGGGCAGCGTGAACAGTGTCGGCGGTCCCATGGGCCCGAACGGCATTTCGAACTGGCCCTGGAGCGAGGCAGCACCACCGGGCCGGCCACCGCGGCCGATCCCGGAGCGGCCGCTCTCCCCGTGGGTGATCAGCACCGTCGTGCACTGTCCGGTCTGCAACGCGGCGAGGGCGTGACGCACGTGAATCATGAACGAGCAGCCGCCCACAGCGGTGCCGTCCACCCAGGTCGGCGTGATACCCAGGTAGTTTGCTACCGTCGTCGGCGACTCCCCGGCGGTGGCCACACCGTCGATGTCGCGGGCCGTGATGCCGGCATCCGCGAAGGCGTTCAGCGCGGCATCCGCATGCAGCTGCAGCTGACTCATGTTCGGGATGACACCGAGATCCGTGGTTTCCGCCGCACCGACCACGGCGATCTGTGGCAGGCTCATGAGCGGCCTCCTTCTGCCGGTTCGAAGAGCGGCAGCGCGATGCTCTCGCTGACCGCCTCGAAGGTGACCTGGACCGGCATGTCGAGCACGAGCGTCTCCGGCGTCTGCGCGCAACCGACGATGTTGGTCATCATCCTCGGCCCCTCCTCCAGACGAACCAGAGCAATGCTGTAGGGGCCGTCGAAGGCCGGATGGGGGCGGTGGCTGATGACATAGCTGTCCAGCTGGCCGCGGCCACTGGCCGCGAAGACGGATACCGACCGGGAGCTGCAGGCCGGACAGAAGGGACGGGGTGGAAAGTAGACGTGGGCACAGTCATCGCACCTCTGCAGGCGCAGCTCCCCGGCCAGGGTGCCCTCCCAGAAGTGCGCCGTTTCCGGCGTGGGCCTCGGTAGGGGTCGTTTCGTCTCCGCCATCTGTGTTTCTCCTTGGTATCAGATCTGTATCTCGTCTCGTACCGTCCGCCTGTCAGGACACCATCTCACGTCGCTTCCGGCACCACCGGCAGCCGCTCCCGCCAGGGGTAGGCACCATCAGCCGCGGCAAAGAACTCCGGGTTGAGCACGGACTCCCTGCTGTTGTAGCGGATCGGGTCGCCGTCCACCGCCCAGACATCGCCCCCCGCCGCGGCGAGCACTGCGTGCGCGGCTGCGATGTCCCACTCCGAGGTGGGGCCGAGTCGCGGATACAGATCCGCCGCCCCTTCCGCGAGGATGCAGAGCTTGAGTGAGCTGCCGACCGGCGTCCTGACCACCTCGCCGAAGGTTGCCTGCAGCGCGTCGAGATACTGCTCGAGCCGTTCCCCGCCGTGGCTGCGACTCGCCACCACTACCAGCGGCGCGTCTTCCTGGCGGGCACGGCCGTGCAGCGGCAGCCGTGTCTCCGCCCCATCGCGACGATCCAGACGCCAGGCACCCTGACCCTGCAGACCCACGTAAATCTGCCGGCGAACGGGCACACCGACCACCCCGAGGCGCGGGCTGTGACCGTCGATGAGCGCCACGTTCACGGTGAACTCGCCGTTCCTGCTGACGAATTCCTTGGTCCCGTCCAGGGGATCCACCAGCCAGTAACGGGGCCAGGCGCGTCGCAGCTCGAACGGCGGTGGCGCCGCTTCCTCCGAGAACAGCGGCAGCGACGGCGTGAGACGCTTGAGGCCGTCAGCGATGATGCGGTGCGAGGCCAGATCGGCCTGGGTGAGCGGCGATGCGTCGGACTTGGTTTCCACCTCGAAGTCCGTTTCATAGATCTCCAGGATCGCCTCGCCCGCCGCCTGCACGATATTCACGAGCTCGGCGATCAGTTGTTCAGCGGGCAGCGGCAGGCTGTCGGGTTGGTCGTGCATGCAGAGTTCCGTTCTCGTTCTCGGCTTCAGTCCCGACCTGCCCCGTTCTCGAGGTGGTGGCGGACCAGAAACAGACCGGCAATGGCCCGTGCTTCCCGGAAGTCGTCGCTGACGATGAGCGTGTCCAGCTCCCGAAGCGGCCAGGTGACGACCTCGGGTGGTTCTGGCTCGTCTCCGGGCAGACGCTCCGGGTAGAGGTCCCGGGCGAGCAGCAGGTTGATGGTGAAACCCATGTGTCCGGGCGCCAGATCGAGCTTCTTGATGAACTCGATGTGTCGGGCGCCGAAACCGATCTCCTCTTTCAGCTCCCGGTTGGCCGCTTCTTCCAGTGATTCCCCGGCATCCACCGCGCCCTTCACCAGGGTGAGCTGCATCTCGTGGAAGCCGGCCGCGTACTCGCGGATCAGCACCAGCTCGTCCGACTCGTTGATCGCGACCACCATGACCGCGGCCCGGCCCGATCCGGGAAGCCGCTCGTAGGTCCGCTCGACACCATTGCCCCACTTAAGGTCGAGCTCCTCGATCCGGAAAAAACGGGAGCGGGCAATGGTTCTCACCGCCTTGATCTCAGGCACGCTCATGTTCATCGAGCCCCGTTCTTCCCCGACCGGATCGGCCAAACCGGTTATTATACGGACTTCTGTGAGGCACATACGCCCTGCAAGGAGACCGACCCCTTGGTCAGCTGGGATGCCATCGACACGGTGCTGCTCGACATGGACGGCACGCTGCTCGACCTGGCGTACGACAATACCCTCTGGACACACCTGCTGCCGGAACGCTTCAGCGCCACATACCAGGTGAGCCTCGATCACGCCCGCAATCATCTCTTCACCCACATGTCCGAACGACAGGGCCAGCTCGAGTTCTACTGCCTGGAGTACTGGGCCGAGTTCACCGGGCTGGACATCGTCGCCCTGCACGAGGAGCTGACGCACCTGATCGCCTTCCGGCCTTACGTGACGGATTTTCTCGACCACGTGCTGCAGCTCGAGCGTCAGGCGCTGCTGGTGACCAACGCGCACCGTGACAGCCTGGCGGTGAAGGTGCGGCACGTCGATCTCGACCAGCGTCTGCACGCCCTGGTTTCCTGTCACGATTACGGCGCGCCCAAGGAGTCCGAGACGTTCTGGCAGTCGCTGATCGCCGAACATCCTTTCGATCCCGCACGCACCCTGCTGATCGACGACAATGCCGCGGTGCTCGATGCCGCCGGCCGGTTCGGCATCGAGCACCTGCTCACCGTCGCGCAGCCGGATTCCAGCCGACCCACGCGCACCGGCTTGAAGCATCCGGCGGTGCACGATTTCCGTGACCTGATGCGGACTTCGGTATGACGGGTGTGCGCCTCGACCGGTGGCTCTGGGCCGCCCGCTTCTTCCGGACCCGGGCCCAGGCCAAGGCCGCCATCGAAGGCGGCAAGGTGGACGTTCACCTGGCGCCGGATGAAGACGCCGCGACGGCGAAGCCGAAGGTCAGCCGGGAGGTCGGCATCGGCGACTGGCTGACGATAAGGCGTGGCTGGACGGCGGAAACCATCATCGTCGAGGGCCTGTCGGAAGAACGCGGCAACGCCACCAGGGCACGTCTGCTGTATCGGGAAACCGCCCGGTCCATCGAGCGCCGGGAGGCCGAGGTGGCACGCCGGCGCATGGAGCGGGCCGGCCTCACCGTACCGGCGTCCCGGCCATCCAAGCGGGATCGTCGGGAGATCCGCAAACTCAAGGGACAAGCGTAGTGCCCCGTCGGGTCACTACCTGAGGAGGAGGCGAATTGAACCAGGCCCACGACATCATCCACCGGTTCAGCTTCACCGATGGACCCGTGCGCGGTCAGTGGGTGCGCCTGCAGGAGGTGCTCGAGGTGCTGAACGGGCACCAGCAGTATCCCGGCAACGTCGCCGGGTTGCTGGGCGAGATGCTCGCTGCGGTGGCGCTGGTGGCTGATGGCATCAAGTTCAACGGTGCGGTATCGCTGCAGTCCCGAGGGCCGGGGCCGCTGACCACCGTACTGGCAGAGTGCCGGGCACAGCACCTGCTGCGCGGTATTGCCCGGTGGCCGGATGCCGCCAACCTGCCCGACACCGATTCCCTCGGCGAGCTGATCGGCGACGGCCAGCTGGCACTGACCCTGATCCCGGCAAATGCGGATCAACCCTACCAGGGGCTGGTAGGCATCACCGACAACCGGCTGGCCGGAAATCTGGAACGTTACTTTCTGGACAGCGAGCAGCTGCCAACCCGGCTGCTGTTTGCGGGCACCGGCGAGTCCGTGACGGGCCTGCTGCTGCAGCGCCTGCCGGATTCGGACCACGCGACGGAGATCGAGCTCGACCAGAATGAAGCGTTCTGGGAGGAGATCGGCATGCTGACCAGCACGCTGACCGACCGGGAGCTGGCCTCGCTCGACCCCCAGACTCTGCTCCGACGCCTTTACGCAACCCATCCGCTGACGCTGCAGCCACCACGCAACCTGCGTTTCAGCTGCACCTGCAGCCGCGAGAAGACCGCCGCAACCCTGAAGGCTTTCAGCCGCGACGAGCTGCTCGCGCTCATCGACGAGGAGGCACCGCCGAAAATGCCCGGCGAGATCCTGGTCACCTGCGAAATCTGCGGCGCCGTGGAGCGTTTCGACGCCATCGACATCCACCTGCTCTTCGAGCCCGAGACTCCCCGGATCCACTGATGCCACGGGCCTTTCAGGCTATCTTCGGCAGGAAAATCCGTAAAATATGATGCTGACATTTCCGGCGTATGCCTGAGTAAACCGCTCTGGCATAATGCGCCGCTACCTGGGGAGCACTTGACCAAAACGCCATGGCCGTAGATATCGACACCACGTCGAAGAAGACCACGTATCTGAATCTTTCCCGTCCGGTTCTCGCCGAGCTCGCCGTGTTGCGCGGGGAAGCACAGTTCGCGAGCAACGGCGCCATCGTCGCCTGCACCGGCAAGCGTACGGGACGCTCACCGAAGGACCGGTTCATCGTCGAGGAACCATCCACGTCGGACGCCATCGACTGGGGTGCAATCAATCAACCCATCGCGCCGGAGATCTTCGAGGCGCTCTGGGACCGGGTTCAGGTGCATCTCGACAATCGCGAGACCTTCGTCTCCCAGCTGCATGTCGGTGCGGACCCGGAGCACTATCTGCCGATCGAGGTGACCACCGAATACGCGTGGCACGCGCTCTTCGGTCGCGCGCTGTTCATCACCCCGGAGCACTACAACCCCCACAACAAGCAGGTCTGGCAGGTGGTCAACGCGCCGGACTTCGTCTGCGATCCTGCTCGGGACGGTACCAACAGCGACGCCACGGTGATGATCAACTTCGCTCAGCGCAAGGTGCTCATCGCCGGTATGCGCTACGCCGGCGAAATGAAGAAGTCGATGTTCAGCGTGCTGAACTTCCTGCTGCCCGAGAAAGACGTGCTGCCCATGCACTGCTCGGCGAACCTGGGCAATGCCGGCGACGTGACGCTGTTCTTCGGACTCTCCGGTACGGGCAAGACAACCCTCTCCGCCGATCCGGACCGGTTCCTGATCGGAGACGACGAACACGGCTGGGGAAAGGGCACGGTTTTCAACTTCGAGGGCGGCTGCTACGCGAAGTGCATCAACCTGACCCGGGAGAACGAGCCCGTCATCTTCGACGCCATCTCGTTCGGCGCCATCGTCGAGAACGTGGTCATCGATGCCGCCACCCGGATCCCGGACTATGCGGACGCGTCGCTCACCGAAAATACGCGAGCCTGCTACCCGCGCGACAACATCGAGGCCAAGGTCGATGACAACCGGGGTGGCGAGCCAAACCACATCATCTTCCTCACCTGCGACGTCTCCGGCGTGCTGCCACCGGTGTCCGTGCTGTCGAAGGAAGCGGCCGCCTACCACTTCCTGTCCGGCTACACGGCCCAGGTCGGTTCCACCGAAGTGGGGTCCACCGAGGCGTTCAAGACGACCTTCTCGACCTGTTTCGGCGCGCCGTTCTTCCCGCGGCCCGCACGTGTGTATGCCGATCTCCTGATCAAGCGCATCGAGGATTTCGGCTCCCGTGTCTACCTGGTGAACACGGGCTGGACCGGTGGCGGCTACGGCGTGGGCAAGCGGTTCAGCATCCCCACTACCCGCGCGATCATCGCCGCGATTCAGTCCGGTGCGCTGGACGGTGTGGGCACCGAGCGTCTGCCGGGTTTCAACCTGGAAATTCCCAAGGCCGTACCGGGCGTGGACACCCACATCCTCAATCCACGCAATACGTGGACGGACAAGGCGGCCTACGACACGACGGCGCGGAAGCTGGTCGGCAAGTTCATCGAGAACTTCGCCAAGTATCAGGTGGATGAGGCCATCGTCGATGCTGGCCCGACGAGCGATTTCTAGCTAGTCTGCTGGGCGGTTCCGCTTCAGCACGCGCGGCGACCCGACCCAGCAAGCACGGAGGCTGTCGGTGCCATCCCAGCTCACCCTGCCGGAGTTTCTCGTCAGAGAGCCCCGTCTCCTGAACGGGCTCTGCTGCGGTATCGAGAAGGAGAGTCTGCGCGTCACACCCGATGGCCATCTCTCCGGCGAGCCACATCCGCCTGCCCTGGGCTCCGCGCTCACTCATCCGAACATCACCACGGATTTCTCGGAGGCACAGCTCGAACTCATCACGTCGGTGCATCCCGATCCTGACGGTGCCATCGCCGAGCTCCGCAACGTTCACCGCTTCATCTACCAGAACCTCGGCGACGAGCTGCTCTGGGCCGGCAGCATGCCGTGTATCCTCGGCGACGATGCCGGGATTCCCGTCGGCCGTTACGGCACATCGAACATCGCCAGGGCTAAAACGATCTACCGGCTCGGCCTCGGCAACCGCTACGGCCGACTCATGCAGACCATCTCCGGCATCCACTACAACTTCTCGCTGCCGGAAATTTTCTGGGTACCCTTCGCGCGGAGTCGCGACGCGCGTCCGGGGCAGCCCTTCCAGACGGAGAGTTACTTCGGCCTGATCCGCAACTTCCGCAGACATTCGTGGCTGCTGATCTATCTGTTCGGCGCGTCACCGGCCATCTGCAAGAGCTTCGTCAAGGACAAGCCCCACCGCCTCGAGGCTTTCGACGAAGGATCCCTGTACCTGCCCCACGGAACGTCGCTCAGGATGGGGCGGCTCGGTTATCAGTCGGACGCGCAGCGGAGCCTGCACATCTCCTACAACAGCCTGGACGAGTACGCGGATTCCATGCACCAGGCGCTGACACAGTCCTACCCGCCGTACGAGAAGATCGGCGTCAAGGTGAACGGCGAGTACCGGCAGCTGTCCACCTCGCTGCTGCAGATCGAGAACGAGTTCTACGGCACGATCCGCCCGAAGCGCCCCGTCCGCGCGGGCGAGCGGCCGCTGACCGCCCTCCGCAGCCGTGGCGTGGAGTACGTGGAGGTCCGGTGTCTGGATCTGAATCCGTTCCTGCCCGAGGGCATCGACGCGGTGGAAGCCCGTTTCGTCAATCTCTTTCTCCTCTACTGCCTGCTGCAGGACTCGCCGCCGGACAGCGAGGAAGAGTCGGTCGTCATGGCCGCCAACCAGCTCGCCGTCGTCGAGCGGGGTCGGGCGCCGGATCTAGAGCTCGAGACCGCGAACGGTCCCATCGCCATGAAGGCGTGGGCGGGGCGGGTGCTCGACGACCTGAAACCGCTGGCCGCGCTGCTCGACGAGCTGCATGGCGACGACCTCTACACCTACAGTCTGGACCAGCAGGCGGCGAAGCTGACCGATCCGACACTGACGCCGTCCGCACGCATGCTGCACATCATGCGCAGCCAGCAGACTCCGTATTTCCGTTTTGCCATGAACCAGTCCATCGCACACAAGGGCTACTTCGACGAACACCCGCTGCGGGACACCGATCTGGCCGAGTTCCAGCGGATCGCACGCCGTTCCATCGAGGAACAGCTGGAGATGGAAGCATCTGAGACGGTGGACTTCGACACCTTCCTCAAGGACTACCTGGCCTTCAAGTGAACTATCTGGCTCACTGCCTGATCGGGGAGCTGGCCGGCACGGAAGCGGACCTCGCCCCGGGGCTGATCGCCGGGGGATTTCTCGGAGACTTCGTCAAGGGACCGGTTCCAGAGGACATGCCCTGGCCGCTCGCCCTCGGCGTACGCCTGCATCGGCGTGTGGACGCCTACAGCAACCGCCATCCCGTCATCCGCCGCAGCACCGACCGTTTCGCTCCGGAACTGCGGCGTATCGCACCGATACTGGTGGACATCCTCTGCGACCATCTGCTGGCCCGGTCCTGGGACGAGTTTCACCAGCAGGCCCTCATGGACTTCACCGCGCGTGTCTACCGCCAGGTGGACGAGCACGGTCAGTGGCTGCCGCTCCACGGCCGACGGTTTCTCGACTACGCGAAGGAGCGCGATCTGCTCCGTTCCTATACGGACTGGACGGCGACCGCAGCCGCCATGCGATCCATCACCCGGAGGCTCCGAAGAAGCGAGCTGGATCCGCTGCTGGAACGCACCGTGCCTCCCCTGCTTCCCGACCTGGAGACTGACTTCCGCGATTATTTTCCGGACATCATCCGGCACGCGGCGAACTGGACCGCCGCTGAGTGTGACGCGGACGGTTGACGCTGCCCTCGCCGAAGGTACCCTTCACACCACTTCCACCGGACGGACGACACCGTGAAAGCAGTCTTGTGCAAAGCCTTCGGGCCACCGGAATCCCTCGTGCTGGAGGACGTTCCCGCACCCGAGGCAGGACCTTCAGAACTGCTTCTCGACGTCTATGCCAGCGCGGTGAACTTCCCGGACGTGCTGATGATCGAAGGCAAGTACCAGAGTCGACCGCCGTTTCCCTTTTCCCCAGGCCAGGAGGTGGCAGGGGTGGTCGCCGCGGTGGGCGAGGGCGTGACGGGGTTTTCCGTGGGCGACCGTGTCTTCGGAGGCACCGGGGTCGGCGGTTTTGCCGAGCAGATCACCGTACCGGCAGGTGCCATGCGTCACATGCCAGCGGGCATGAGCTTCGTTCAGGCCTCGGCCATCTCCACTACCTACGGCACCAGTTACTACGCGCTCAAGCAGCGGGCCGCGCTGCAGCCGGGGGAAACCCTCCTCGTCCTTGGCGCTGCCGGTGGCGTGGGACTCGCCGCGGTCGAGCTCGGCAAGGCCATGGGTGCCCGGGTGATTGCCGCAGCGAGCTCCGCAGAGAAGCTCGCCGCCGCGAAGGCCGCCGGTGCGGACGAGCTGATCGATTACAGCGACGGCGAGCTCAAGGATAAGGTGAAAAACCTCACCGGGGGTCGCGGCGCGGATGTCATCTACGACCCCGTCGGTGGTGAACTGTTCGATCAGTGCATGCGATCCATCGCCTGGTACGGCCGCGTGCTGGTCATCGGCTTTGCCGCCGGCGACATTCCCCGGGTGCCCATCAACCTGATACTGCTGAAGAGCTGCCAGGTCGTCGGCGTCTTCTATGGTGCCTGGTCCGCGAGGTTCCGGGACGAAGCAGCGGAGAACTTCCGGGAGATCCTGGATCTGTATCGGTCGGGCAGGATAAACCCGCTCATCGGCCGCGAGTATCCGCTCGCGGACTACGCGAACGCGTTGCGCGACCTGTCCGAGCGGCGGGCCATCGGCAAGGTGGTCGTCCGCGTTCGTCCGGAGCCTGTGTGATGAGCATGATGTTCTTCGAAGACCGCACCGAAGCCATGGCGTCACTGATCGTCGCCATCACCGGCGGCCTGCTGGCCGGCGCGATCGTCATGGAACACGTCTTCGACCTGGATCCCTGCCCGCTCTGCCTCATGCAGCGGATCTGGTTCGCCTTCGCCGGTCTGATCAGCCTCGCCGGTCTCATCCATTCCACACGCTGGGGTATCTACCCGCTGCTGACGATCCTGGCGGCCGTCATCGGTGGCGGTTTCTCCATCCGCCAGCTCTACCTGCAGAGCCTGCCACCGGAAGCGGTTCCGGCCTGTGGTCCGGACATGACCTACATGCTGGAGAATTTCCCCCTGTCGGACGTGCTGGCAGCCATGACGCGCGGCACGGGAGACTGCGCGCAGGTTGCCTGGCAGTTCGGCCTCACCATCCCCGGTTGGGCGCTCGTCGGTTTCGTCGCCATCTCGGTGCTCGGCGTGCTGTGGCTGCGTGCCGGTCTGCGTCCCTGACGGCCGTCCCATTCCCGGGACTTTCGTCCCACTGCAGGAAGTTCTGCTAACTGATTGTTTTCGGCCGAAAACTGGGCAGATTTTTCTGGTGTTCGAAAAATCTCTCCGCTATAGTCCGGCGACCTGCCAAAAAAGTGCACTGACAAGACCGGCTCGAGCCGGCAGACAGAAAGGCGCAGGAAGCGCCAAAAACAGTGTGAATTGTCTGGGGTTCGGCAGGCCGTTTCGACGGGCGAAATGGGAAGGGCAGTAATGGACAGACTGGATCCAACGATACGTCGTATCCTGGTGATCAACGGCAAGGGTGGCTGTGGCAAAACCACGATCGCCACCAACCTGGCCGTTGCCTACGTCCATCAGGGGCATCAGGTTGCCTTGATCGACAACGATCCCCAGGCATCGAGCACCTACTGGGCTGCACAGCGCGGACCCGAGCTGAAACCCGTTCATCTGGTTCCGGCGCATCAGCGCGCCAATATGTACCAGACCCAGACGTTCCACAATCGTCTGGCTCCGGGGGTGGATCGCATCATCATCGACGGTCATTCCAACGCACGTGACCGTGATCTGGAGACGCTGCTCAGGCAGGCGGACGTGGTGCTGATTCCGCTGCTCCCGTCGTCCATCGACATCCGCGCCGGCAGTCGTTTCATAACAAATCTGCTCACACATCGCGTGTTCCGTCACGATCCCCGACCGGTGGGCGTGATCGCGAACCGGGTACAGCCGAATACGCAGACGCACGAAAAGCTGACCCACTTCCTCGGCTGCCTCGACGTACCCGCGGTGGCCACGTTCCGTGACAGCCCGGTGTACACGGAGTGCGCCGAACTGGGCCAGGGTGTCGTGGACATGCGCGATTCCCGTGCAGCACGCAAGGAAACGCCGGCATGGCACCAGCTGATACGCTGGATCGATGATCAGCAGCGCGCCTCCGCGCGGACCATGCAGGACCTCAGGCTGAAGCCCAGGGCCGCAGCCAGGCGGCTTGACTCGGAGTCCCTGAGCGCCTGATCCTCCCGCTCCGTTTTACTTACCGGGTCGTTACCGCCCTGTCCGCCTGCGCGCTGGGAACCTGCCTGCCTTGCTGAAGATCATCGACGTCAGCCTGAAACGAAATCTGGTCACGCTCTTCGATCATATGAGCCTGACCGTTCACGCCGGCCAGAAGGTGGCCATCGTCGGCCGCAACGGTGTCGGCAAGTCGACGCTGTTCGATCTGATCCTCGGCAGGCTGCAGCCGGACTCCGGTGACGTCGAGCTGCCGGGTGACTGGCGGCTTTCCCACATGGCCCAGGAAGTCGCGGTCAGCGACCGCCGTGCACTCGACTACGTGATCGATGGGCACAGGGAGCTGCGCCGGGCGGAACAGAAGCTCGCGCAGGCGGAGGCGCGCGGCGACGACATGGCCATCGCCCGCTGCCACTCCCTGCTCGAGGACCTCGGCACCTACGAAGCGGAAGCTCGCGCCGGCGAAATTCTGCACGGCCTCGGCTTCAAGGGCAGTGAGCTGACGAAGCCATTCGCGGCCTTCTCCGGCGGCTGGCGCATCCGGCTGAATCTCGCTCAGGCGCTGATGAAACCGGCGGACCTTCTGCTGCTCGATGAGCCCACCAACCACCTGGACATGGAGGCGACGCTGTGGCTCGAAACCTGGCTGCAGCGCTTTCCCGGCACCCTGCTGGTGATCGCCCACGACCGGGATTTCCTGGACAACGTCGCCGGCGTCACGGTGCACCTGCACCACGGCAAGGCAGACACCTACAAAGGCAACTACAGCTCCTTCGAGCGGCAGCGGGCGGAGGCGATGGTCCTGCAGCAGGCCGCCTACAAGAAACAGCAGCGGGAGATCGCCCACATCCAGAGCTTCGTCGAGCGGTTCCGGGCCAAGGCATCCAAGGCTCGTCAGGCCCAGAGTCGCATGAAGGCCCTCGAGCGCATGGAGGCTGTTGCCCCGGTTCACGCTGACTCGCCCTACCATCTGGTGATTGAGCAGCCGGAACGCATGTCCACCCCGCTGATGAGCCTCGACCATGTGAGCATCGGCTACGACGGCAGACCTGTGCTCACCGACGTGCACCAGACGATCCTGCCTGGCGACCGGATCGGCGTCCTCGGCGAGAACGGTGCCGGCAAGTCGACCTTGCTCAAGTGTCTGGTCGGCGAGCTCGAACCCCTGTCCGGCGAGAAGATCAGCGGCGCCCACGCCAGAGTCGGCTACTTTGCCCAGCACCAGCTGGAAACTCTGGTGGCGGACCGGACCGCGCTCGCCACCGTGCGCATGGCCAGACCATCCTTCACGGAGCAGCAGTGCCGGGACTATCTGGGTACCTGGGGATTCCCCAGAGAGAAGCTGGAACGACCGGTGGCTACCCTGTCCGGGGGCGAGAAGGCCCGGCTGGTATTGGCGCTCATCGCCGGTGAACGGCCCGCGCTGCTGGTGCTCGACGAGCCCACCAACCACCTCGATCTCGACATGCGGGACGCGCTCGCCGTGGCACTGCAGGACTTCGAAGGCGCGCTGATCATCGTCGCCCACGACCGCAGCCTGCTCTCGCGCACGGTGGACGAGTACTGGCTGGTGGAGAACGGCACCGTCAGCCGCATGCAGACCGATCTTTCCGGCTACACGTCGAGCCACAACCCGGCAGGTCCCACCGCCACCCGGCCGGTCGAGCGCCAATCGCCGTCACCGGTGTCGGACGGCGACAGCCAGCGTTCTTCTGGGCGGAAGGCCGGGCGGCGCGCCGCTGCCGAGATTCGCCAGCAGGAAAAACCGCTGCGGGAGGAGCTGAGACGTCTGGAATCCGAGATCGACCGGCTGACCGGCGAGCTGAAAACGGTGGAGGGCCGACTGGCTGACACCGAGACCTACAGAAGCCTGCCGGCCGAGGAGCTCGACGAGCTGCTGCGTCAGGCGGGCAAGCTCCGCAGCCGTCGCGAAACGGCCGAGGAACGCTGGCTCGAACGTTCCGAGGCGCTGGAAGCCCTCAGGACGGACCGGACCTGATGATCCTCACGTCCAGGTTGTCCGCATCGCCTTTACGGATCGTGATGCCGTGGCTGCCACCCACCGCGTACCCGGCTGGCAGCGTCAGGGTCTCGCGGACGCCGTCGCGCAGCACCTCCACCGTCCGGGCGTCGCTCGTCTCTGCGTCTGCCGGTGCCGCAAACAGCGCTTCGTAGGCGTCGCCCGCATCGCCGATGGCCACGCCGTTCACCGCGAGCAGGATGTCTCCTGCCTTCAGTGCCGGTTTGCCTTCGGTTGCCGGCGGCGCATCCATAACCAGCACCCCGGAGTCCACCCCGAAGTAATGGCCCAGATCCGCCGAGATGTCCTCGAGCCGCAGGCCACCACCAGGCCCACCGATCCGGAACGCCCGACGCATGACCATCGGCGCGTCGCCGACGTCACGGATGTGCTCCAGTGATTCCAGATTCTCCAGGGCGTCCAGGGACTCGACCCACGTGGTGTCTGCGGTGAAGTCCGCCATGCCCGACGCCATGGCCTCGAGCTGCTCCCTGTTCATGTGCGGCATACCGGTCATGCCCATGAAGTAAACGCCACGGGATTCCGTGGTGATGTCGGCCATCTGCATGCCGCCATCGCGATTGAAGCTGACCGGTACCACGTCACCCGGATTAACCGGCTCCATCGCCTTCCGCAATGCGTGCAGTGCCTTGTCTGCACCGGTCAGGTCTGCGCCGTTCACACCGAGCAGCTCATCGCCGGCCTTGAGTCCCGCCGCTTCCGCGCCGCCGCCGGGCGTTACCCCGACGAGCATGAGACCGCCGTTGGGCCCCCGTTCACCGAGCAGTACGCCGAGCATGGGTTTCCGGCCGGGCTGCCCGACGGTCTCGACGGCATAGAGCTGGCGGTGCAGCTCACCCAGCCGGGCGGCAGCAGCATCGAGTTCCGCCCGGGCCTGATCGAGCTCTGCCTCCAGGGCCTCGCGGTCGGGCAGCGGCGCCGCAGGCGCCTTCGGGGGCTCCGGTGGCGCCGGGGTCGCAGCGCTGGCATGCAGCGCCGGGCCGCCGGCCAGCAGCAGCAGACAGATCATCCGAGCGAAGCGTTTCATTCTTCCAACCTCCTAGTAAACCGCGGGCTGCAGCGTCGCCCGGGCGCGACGGACCTGGGCGAGCGACTCCAGCAGGGCGACCCGCTGGCCCCAGAGCCGCTCCTCCTGTTGCCGGCTGGCGGCCGAGTCCGGAATTCCGGTGATCTGGCCATCCAGATCCGCAATCCGCAGCCGCAGCGCCTGCTCCATGGGATCCCGTCGATCCGCGCTCACGAGCAGCGGCTCCAGCCGCCTCGACCGCTCGTACAGGGACTCGAGCGCCGGATCCGCCTTCGCCACCGGCTGCGTCGTCGACGGACGCTCGCCGACCGCTCCGGTCGCCGCACCGTCACGCGCCGCATGCACCGCCAGCAGACCGGCGGCGAGAGCCAGCGTCAGTCCGGCCGCCGCGGCATAGGGGACGAAAAGCCCGGGGCAGCGGAGCACGGTCCCGGCGCGATCGTGTCGCACCGGAACCGGCCGGGCGGCATTCCGGATCCGTTCCCACGACCCGGCGTCCGGTGTCGGATCCGGCAGCGACCGCAGCGCCTGCTGCAGCCGTTCCAGCTCGCCGAGCAGCTTCGTCGCACCTGGCCGCGCCAGCACCTCTGCCGCATCGGCTTCGCCGCGTTCACCGTCACGACAGGCAAGCAGGTCCGATATCTGTCGTTCTCGCATATCCGTCATGTTTCCGATTTCCCGTGGTTAGAGCCTCGGGCTCTACCGTCTGCTCCAGCAGCTTTCCGTACCCTCTCGCCAGCTGGGACTTGGAGTAGCTCTCCGTCCGTCCGAACAGACCGCCGATTTCCTGATGCGTATAGCCCTCGACGTCGTGCAGCCAGAGCACCATGCGCGTCTCGGGTCCCAGCCGGGACAACGCCCGTTCCAGATCCCTCAGACCCTCGTTGCGAGGCCCGTCCTCACGCGGGTCCGCTGCCTCCACCGGCAGTTCCGGTACCCGGCGCTGAGTCCAGGGAGAGCGCAGGCGCATGAGGCAGTGGTTCACCGCCGTCTGCCGGATCCAGCCCACCGCCGCATGCACATCTTCCAGGGTCGCGCCGCGTTCGATCATGGTGACGAAGGTATCCTGCACCACCTCTTCAGCGAGGCCCCGATCGCCGAGAATCCGCTGGGCCATACCCAGCACGCTCGGTGCGAGCAGCCGGTAGGCCTCGGCCTGGGCGTCGGGATCGCCGTTTTTCAGGCCGAGCGCGACCTCCGTTGCGAGAGTCAGTGACGCGAATCCCGCCATCAGACCGCCCGATACCCGGTCACCGGTTCATCATTCCTGTGCCCGCCTGTGAATGCTGCTCCTCCCCTAGGATGCATCGGAGACGCGAACCGTCGCAGCTCGGCGCGGAAAAATCACCCCTGCAGCGCGCGCAGGTCCGGCAACCGCCAGAGCCCCAGGCACTTGCCGTGCACCTGCTCTGCTTCGGTGCCTTCCTCGATCAGTCGATCCGGCTCGGGCCAGGAAAACGGTGGCAGGCACAGGTTGAGCCGCCTGTGCTTGCCGGTCACGCCATCATGATTCTTCTGGATTCCTGGGAAGGTGGTGCACAGCAGGTAACGACCCTGAACACCGAGCAGGTTCGGTAGTGCCTTGTCGATGTCCGCGAAGGAAAGATGCACCAGCAGATCCCGGCAGATCACCAGGTCCGCGTCCGGCAGGGGGCCTTCGCAGACGTCCACGACTTTGAACACCCGGTCGGGATAACACTGCCGGTTCTGCTCGATCAGCGGAGCAACGATGTCACAGCCAATGTAGGACCGACCGCCGAGGTCGAGCGTCGACATCCAGCCGTGGTCACCGCACGGCACGTCCAGGATGGAGCTGATGCCGAGCTCGTCGAGCAGCGGCGGCAGCGCCGAGCGGACACGGAACGTGCGCTCCATGCCGGAACCCTTGCCCGAACGGGAATCACCGCCCCACTTGTGCGACCGATAGATGTGATCAAAGACCTCGTCCCGGCTCTGAGAGCGGAACCGCGAGAGTTCCGCCCGCCTGGCACGCCAGCGCGCTATCCAGCCCACGGCTATGCCTCTCAGCCGGCTGCCGGCCGCTGGTAGATCGAAGGCCCGTTCCGGCTTTCCTCGGTGATCTTTCGACCGAGGGCCATGAAGGTCGGCAGGTCCTCGTCCGCCGGCATGGGCATGGCGATCTTTCGCGCCATGGCCGCCTCGAGATAAGGCGCAAGCTCCTCCATCTTCTTCGCCTGCCGTTCCGCCTCCCGGGCCTTGAACTCCCCCATCACCTCCGCCGCGAAGATCTCCAGAGATTCACAGATGTGCTCGTGTCTGTTGAGCCCGGCCTGCTGAATGAACGTCACCTGGTCCACCCCGCACTGCTCGAATTTCCTGAGGTGCTCGCGAAGATCGTCCGGGGTGCCGATGCCGCCGCGGGCTGCGGTCAGCGGTGAGGCGAAATCACCGCCAACCTCCTGCTGTATCTGTGGGACCCGGACCCGGTTGAACTCCTCCCAGAGGTCCGTGCGGCCTGGCTTGTGCTCACCGAAGCCGTAGAGGCTGCCGAGTGCGTAGCCGAAGAACTCGAAACCCAGCAGTCCGCGCTGCACGGCCGTTTCCCGATCCGGATGGCAGGAAAAGCTCGAAACCATGCATATGTTCGGGTTGATGGCGTGGCCGATAGGCACGCAGGCGTCGGACTTCAGGATGCTGTAGTACTCGTCCACCCAGGACTGCGCTTCCAGGGGATCGACGAAAGCGAAGGTGAGCGCGCCGATCCCCATCCGGGCCGCCATGCGGATGGTTTCCCGCTGTGAGCACGCCACCCACAACGGTGGGTGAGGCCGCTGCACGGGTTTCGGCACCAGGTTCCGGCAGGGCATCTCGAAGTAACGGCCCTTGTAGCCGGGATAGGGATCCATGGCCAGGATGTTGCAGATCTGCTCGGTGGCTTCCAGGTAGATCTTGCGCTTCTCTGCCACCGGAATGCCGAAGCCGCCGAGCTCGAGCTCCGCCGAGGACTCTCCTGTGCCGAAGTCCACCCGGCCGTTCGAGACCAGGTCCAGGGTGGCAATGACCTCCGCCGTGCGCGCCGGATGATTGTACTGAGGGATCACCTGACGGATGCCCTGACCGAGGCGGATATTCTTCGTACGCTGGGAGCACGCGGCAAGAAACACCTCCGGTGCCGAGGAGTGGGAGTATTCCTCGAGGAAGTGATGCTCGACCTCCCAGGCGTAGTCGAAGCCGAGCCTGTCGGCAAGCGCCACCTGATCGAGCGCATCGTTGAAGAGCTTCTGTTCGGCACCTGCCGTCCAGGGTCTGGGCAGCTGGTGCTCATAAAAAATACCGAACTTCATGTGACTTCCCCCTGAAAAAACAACACAAACCCGGAATTTGGCACGATCGGCATCGGCCCGCAAACCTCGGCAACCCTTCTGCTAGCATGACGCCATGGCCGAAAACGCCTCACCCGGAAACCACCGCTCCGCACGGACCGACCTGCTGCCAGCACTGGCTGACGTGTTCCAGAACATGGGTTACGACGGCGCTACGCTGTCCCTGCTGGCGGCAGCGACCGGACTGAGCCGAGCCAGCCTCTATCACCACTTCCCCGGTGGCAAGGCGGAGATGGCAGCGGCGCTGCTGCGGGACGCTGTGGTCGAGCTCGAGCAATCGGCCTTCTCCCGCCTCGCGGGTACCCTCCCTGCCGATGAACGCCTCGCCGCTTTCGTCGACGGTTTCAGTGACTACGTCCACGAGGGCGAGGGTAGATGTCTGATTGCGGTGCTCGCTACGGGTTCCGCCGGTGCCGTGCACGGCACCACCATCGCCGGTCAGTTTGCCGAGTGGTCTCATCGCCTGGCGGCCACTTTCGAGGAATGCGGATACAAGCCGAAGCGCGCCGGACGGGCCGCCACCGATCTGCTTACCGGGCTCTATGGTGCGCTGCAGCTGGCCACACTGCTGAAGGATCCCTCGGTGTTCAGAGCGCAGCTGAAGCGCCTGAAGAAACGGTTGCCTGCCTGATCCTCGTGCCGTTTCAGCGCAGCCGGTCGAAACCCCGACCCACCCAGCGCAGCAGTTTTTCCGGCGCGTGTGCTTTCCGCCAGGCGCCGGCAGCGAGCTTGGCCGCCTCCATACGCGTCGGGTAGACGTGAATGGTGCTCATCAGCTTTTTCAGTCCGAGCCCATGGGTCATGGCGAGCACGAACTCACCGATCAGCTCACCCGCGTCCGCGCCCACCACCTGGGCGCCGAGAATACGATCCGAACCGGGCCTGACCAGCACCTTCACCCAGCCTTCCGGCTGACCTTCCGTGAGCGCCCGATCCAGATCGTCCAGACCGAAGGTGACCGTTTCGACGGCAATCCCGCGCTCAGCCGCCTCGGCCTCGGACAGGCCCACCCGTGCCACCTCCGGATCGGTGTAGGTTGCCCAGGGCACGACCGCATAGCTTACGGGGAACTTCCACAGCCGTCCGAACAGCGCGTTCACCGCCGCGTACCAGGCCTGGTGCGATGCCATGTGTGTGAACTGGTAGGGTCCCGCAGCATCACCGCAGGCGAACACCGTCGGCAGGCTGGTTCTCAGGTAACGGTCCACGGCCACGGTGCCGTCCGGGTTCTGTGCAATGCCCGCCGCCTCGAGACCCGCATCCCGCCGAGCCCGTCGACCCACGGCAACCAGTATCTCGTCGAACGGAATCTCCACATGGCTACCTTTCGTCTCGGCACCGAGCACACCGCCACGACCGCCGGTCGCCGCCGTCACCGTCACCGCGCGATGGGCGAGCCGCACATCGATGCCCTCGCGCCGGAATACGGCTTCCAGCAGCACCGAGGTCTCTGCATCTTCCCGCGGCAGCAGCCGATCCTCCATGTCGATCAGCGTCACCGACGCGCCGAGACGGGCGAAGCTCTGTGCCAGCTCACAGCCGATTGGCCCCGCCCCCATGACGAGCAGTCTCCCCGGCAGTGTGTCGAGATCCCAGACGCTTTCGGACGTGAGCGGTGCCAGCTCCCGCAATCCGGGAACCGGAGGCAGCACCGGTGCCGCACCCGTGGCCAGCACGATCGCCCGACCGGAAACCGTTCGCTCGCCGTCTGCCGTTCGCACGCGCACGTGATGTCCGTTTTCGATCGCGGCGTCACCGATGAGACAGTCCACGCCCAGCGACGTGTAGCGCGCCACCGAGTCCTTCGGCTCGATGGCGGCAATGACCTCGCGTACCCGGGCCATCACCGCTGGAAAGTCCACCCTCGGCTCACCGGCGTCGATGCCGAACCGCCGGCTGTTCCTGACCTCGTGGGCTGCACGCGCCGCGCGGATGAACGCCTTGCTGGGTACGCACCCGGTGTTCAGACAGTCTCCGCCCATCCTCGCCCGCTCCACGAGCAGCACCTTTGCCCGAACGGTTGCGCCGATCAGTGCCGCGATCAGGCCGGCGGAGCCGCCGCCGATCACGATCAGGTTGTACTCGTAGCGGGCCATCAGCGCGAACGCCTCCGCTCGATCCAGGCGAGTGCCTTGCGAGCCAGCAGCGGGAACAGACCGAGCAGTGACAGTGCACCGATCAGGCCGGGGCTCAGCACATCGGCAACACTTTCCACCCGCGCCAGCTGAGTTCCGGCGAAGACGAACACCACGGTCCCTGCCAGCATGCCGACCTGGCTCACCCAGTAGAACCGCCACACGCCGATCGGTGTCAGCCCCATCACCACGTTGATCACGAAAAACGGAAACAGCGGCACCATGCGCAGACCGAACAGATAGAAAGCACCGTCTTTCTCCATACCCGAGTTCACCGTGACCAGCGCTTCGGCGAACCGCTGCTGGACCCAGTCTCTGAGCAGCGTCCTGGCAATCAGCATGGCAATGGTCGCGCCGATGCTGCTCGCGAAGCTGACCAGGGCCAGTCCCCAGACCAGCCCGAATATCGCACCGCCGGCCAGCGTCATTACCGCGGCGCCAGGGAGTGACAAACCGGTCACCAGCACGTAAAGCAGGAAATAGGCTGCGCTGCTCTGGAACGGATGGCGGGCTACGAGTGCCACAACGTCGGTGTGGGCGGACTTCAGGTACTCGAGTGTCGCGAACCGATCCAGATCCAGCGCAAAGAATGCAGCGACGAGACCGGCAACCACCACCAGCAGCAGCAGCTTTCCCGTCCTCGCCAGGCCAGCGGGATTCTCCACGTCCGAATCGTTCCTCTCCGTCAGACCGCTACGGTACCATGTCGCCCCGTTACCGATCCCCGACAGGACATCATCATGGAGCGCAGATTCCCGACCACGCGAATGCGCCGCAACCGGTACAGCGACTTCGCCCGGCGTCTGGTCCGGGAAACCACGCTCACCGCCGACGACCTCATCTATCCGATGTTCGTCATCGAGGGAAAGAACGCACGGCAGCCGGTCGCCTCGATGCCCGGTATCGACCGGCTGTCCATCGACCTCCTGGTCGACGAGGCCAGGCGCGCGCAGCGGGCCGGCATTCCGATGGTTGCGCTGTTTCCCAACATCGACCAGAAACTGCGCACGCCCGAGGGTGAACAGGCCTGGCATCCGGACGGGCTGGTGCCGCGGGCCGTCCGCGCGCTCAAGGCAGCGCTGCCGGAGCTCGGCGTGATGACCGACGCGGCCCTGGATCCCTACACCAGTCATGGCCAGGACGGCATCATCGACGACGACGGCTACGTGCTGAACGACGTGACGGTGGACGCGCTGTGTCGTCAGGCCAAGGTGTGTGCGGACGCCGGTGCGGACGTCATCGCACCAAGCGACATGATGGATGGCCGGGTCGGCGCCATCCGCCGGACCCTGGACGAAGGGGGCTATATCAACACACAGATCATGGCCTACTCCGCGAAGTACGCCTCCGCCTACTACGGACCGTTTCGAGACGCTGTCGGTGCCGCCTCGACGCTGAAGGGCAACAAGAAGACCTACCAGATGGATCCAGCCAACGGCGACGAGGCGCTGCACGAGATCGCACTCGATCTCGCCGAAGGTGCGGACATGGTCATGGTGAAGCCGGGGCAGCCCTATCTGGATGTGGTGCGGCGGGTCAAGGACACCTTCGGTGTACCCACCTTCGCCTACCAGGTGAGCGGCGAGTACGCCATGCACATGGCCGCCATCGGTAACGGCTGGCTCTCGGAGGACGTGATCACGGAATCCCTGATCTGCATCAAGCGGGCCGGCGCCGACGGTATTCTGAGCTACTTCGCCCTTAGAGTCGCCGAAGGCCTGCGGGTCGCAGGCGACCCGCCGAGCGCCTGATCGCGGCAACGTACCGGCGCTTGAAACGCCCGCACATCGGCACCATATCCAACTCTGATGGCCCGGTTATCAGGTCATGCCGAATGGGTCTGTCCACGGGGCAGGTGCGCGTAATCGCCCCTCGCCGATGGTGATACACTCGCCGGTGAATACAGTTTTTCCGCAGAGGAGACGCAAAAGTGAGTGACAGAATCGTCCATACCACAGACGCCGAGTGGGAAACGGACGTCCTCAATTCCGACAAGCCCGTGCTGGTGGACTACTGGGCCGAATGGTGTGGCCCCTGCAAGATGATCGCTCCGATCCTCGACGAGATCGCCACCGAATACGGCGACAAGCTGAAGGTGTGCAAGATCGACATCGACGCCAATCAGGAAACGCCGCCCAAGTACGGTATCCGCGGCATCCCCACCCTGATGCTGTTCAAGAACGGCGACGTGGCTGCCACCAAGATCGGCGCCGTGTCGAAGTCCGCGCTGGCCGCATTCATCGACAGCAATCTCTGACCTGTAGACGCGGAAACCCGGCTGCGGCCGGGTTCCCGGACCCGGAACGGCCCGTCCAGTGTGTGACGAAACCCGCTTGACGGAGCCTTTTAAAACAATACACTTGAGCAACGTCCTGGTAGCCGTACCGGCTACATCTACCGGATCTTCACGCTCCCAACCGCTGGACGACAACTGCTGGAAGCGAGCGGACGATACCGGGTAAGTTCGGCATTCGTGCCGACACCCCCCCGATCCAGGTCGAACGCCAGGTGAAAAGACTTGACCGTCTTGCAGCCTGATCGCCCGAACGGACCTGAATCACAATTTCGAAGAGTTCATCGGGGGTAGTGGGTTTCAGGCCGTTCCCGACCATTCAAAGTAGATTTCACCATGTCCATGAACTTAACAGATCTGAAACGCATGCCCGTCAGCGAGCTGATTGATATGGCCAAAGAAATGGGCCTGGAAAATCAGGCGCGACAGCGCAAGCAGGAAGTCATCGCCGCCATCGTCCGCAAGCAGGCGAAAGCCGGAGAAGACATCTACGGCGAAGGCACTCTGGAAATTCTCCAGGACGGCTTCGGGTTCCTGCGCTCGCCGGACTCCTCCTACCTGGCCGGCCCGGATGACATCTACGTCTCGCCCAGCCAGATCCGCCGTTTCAATCTGCGTACCGGTGACAGCATCGCCGGCAAGATCCGGCCTCCCAAGGACGGCGAACGCTACTTCGCCATGCTGAAGGTCGATACCATCAACTTCAGCGAGCCGAACCTCAAGAAACACAAGATTCTCTTCGAGAACCTCACGCCGCTGTTCCCCAACGTACGACTCAAGCTCGAGCGGGGCAACGGCAGCACCGAGGATCTCACCGCCCGGATCATCGATCTCATCGCACCCATCGGTAAGGGTCAGCGCGCGCTCATCGTCTCGCCGCCGAAGGCCGGTAAGACGCTGGTGCTGCAGAACATCGCCCAGTCGATCAGCGCCAACAACCCCGACGTGGTCCTCATCGTGCTGCTCATCGATGAGCGGCCGGAAGAAGTTACGGAGATGCAGCGACTGGTGAGCGGTGAAGTCGTAGCCAGCACCTTCGACGAGCCGCCTTCCCGTCACGTGCAGGTCGCCGAGATGGTCATCGAAAAGGCCAAACGTCTCGTCGAGCACGGCAAGGACGTGGTCATTCTGCTCGACTCCATCACCCGTCTGGCACGGGCCTACAACACCATCGTTCCGTCATCGGGCAAGGTGCTCACCGGTGGTGTGGACGCCCACGCGCTGGAACGGCCGAAGCGCTTCTTCGGTGCGGCACGGAACATCGAGGAAGGCGGCAGCCTGTCCATCATTGCCACCGCGCTGATCGACACCGGCTCCAAGATGGACGAGGTGATCTACGAGGAATTCAAGGGCACCGGCAACCAGGAGCTGCACCTAGAGCGGAAGATCGCCGAGAAGCGCATCTATCCGGCCATCAACATCCGCCGCTCGGCGACGCGTCGGGAAGAGCTGCTGATGGCGGAAGACGAGCTGCAGCGGGTCTGGATCCTGCGCAAGCTGCTCCACGACATGGACGACATCGCCGCCATCGAGTTCCTCATCGACAAGCTCAAGGACACGAAGACCAACGAGGAATTCTTCGCGTCGATGCGAGGCCGCTGAAGCAGGTACCCGGTTGATCACCACCGGGACCGTCACTCACATCGAGACCCGACCGCTGTCCTGCGGTCCCGCGGTTCAGATCCTGTCGATCACGCTCACAGACCCGTTTCCTTTCGAAGCGGGTCAGTACCTGGAGATAGTGCATCCGGACGGCACGGCGATTCCGCTGTCCATCGCCAGCCCGCCCGAGCGACTGCCCACGCTCTCCCTGCACTACCGCTCGACGCCGGATTCAGCGGAGGCATTGCGAATGGATGCCCTGATCTCGGGCCTGATCTCAGGCCCGAGATCAGGCCTGCTCGGCGCGAAGGCGTCACTGACAATCCGCGGCCCGGCTGGTGATGTCCGGCTCGCTCCGGAAGACGACGCCCCGCTGCTGCTCGTCTGTGGCGGTACCGGCGTCAGTCAGTCCCTGTGCCTCGCCACGGCGCAACGCCGGCGCCATCCGGAGACCGCGGTCGAGCTTCTCGCCTGCGCCGACCACGCGGCAGACTTCTACTTCGAGGATCTGCTGCCGGATGGACTCGCGGCAACGCTGATCGCGGATCCGGAACGGACCGACAGCAACCGGGGGCTGGCCTGGCTTCGCAGTCGGGTGCCATCCCTCGACGGGCGTACGCGGGTGATCATTTCCGGCTCGCCGCCCTTCGTCTGGGCCGTGACAGACGTGCTCACGGCAGGTGGGCTGCCTCCCGGGCGACTGTCTTCCGACGTCTACGCCTGGGCTCCGCGCTCCTGACGCACCGACCCTTCGGGCATGGGCAGCTCCGGCAGGGCCACCGTCGCCTGGACCAGATACTCTCCACCGCGTTCGCTGTCACCGAGCGCCACGCACAGCCGACCGAGCTCGCCGTAGACTTCCGGCGACCGCTGCAGGCGCAGGCTGGTTTCGAAATACTCCCGGGCCTTGGCCCACTCCCCGTTCATGAGCGAGATCCGCCCCAGTGCCAGCAGCAGGATCGGGTCATTGGGCCGTTCCTTCAGCCACGATTCCGCGGCAAGCATCTGCCGTTCCGGATTCGAACCGACGATCCGGCCGTACAGCGCCACCAGATCGTCGTTCCAGTCCTGCTGCAGAACACCGCGCACCAGCACCTCGGCCTCTTCCACCGCACCGCCCGCCACCAGCGCGGATGCGTACGCTGCCACCAGATCCTGCTGGCGTTTGAGCTCCTTCGGTATCCGTTCCCAGACGGCAGTCGCGTCTCCGTCCGCCTGCCCGAGACGACCGAGCCAGGCACTGCGCTGCAGCGCGTGGAAGGCCTCGTCATCGTAGATCCGGCGTTTCTTCACTTCACCCAGCAGCTCGATGAGCGGCTGCCAGTCCGCCAGCTGCTGATACACCTGGCAGAGCATGACCAGCACCTGGGGGTGTCTCGGTGCGTTCGACTTGAGCTCGAGCAGCGTCGCGAGACTCTGCTCCCACTGACCGCCATCCATCTGCAGCTCCGCCTGGGTGAGACCCACGGCGAAGCGCGAACCGGGCGTGGACTCGTGTGCCCGACGCAGCAGCTCGTCCCGGCCCGCGGAGTCCCCCAACTCGTGCGCCGCGCGGGCCGCAGAGAGGTAGTTGATGAGCGGCGTGCCGACCTCCTTTGCGGATGCCACCAGAATCTTGCGCGCATCGGCCCACTGGCCTTCCGCCATGAGCAGCAGCCCCTGGACGGTCTGCTGACGGGCCTGGCGCCCCTTGCGCGTCCTCAGCCAGCTGCCCAGACGCCCGGTGCTCTGACCGGAACGGGCGAGAATCCAGAACACGAGGCGGACGGCGAGGTAAACGAAGGCCAGAGTGATCAGCGCAAACCACAGGCTGGTCTCGAGCGCCATGTCGCCGTAGGAAATCAGCACATAGCCCGGATCGCGGACGACCAGCGTGCCGATGAGGCCGCCCAGAACGACCGCAACAGCGACGAGCAGCAGGCCGAGCTTCACGCTTCCTCCACCGCCTCGAGCGCGTTCAGAGATCCTGATATGTCCGGCAGCGGCTCGTCGAGCACCACGCCGGAAAGCGAGTCCAGCTCTCCGAGAATCCGGGAGATGGCGGGATCATCCCTGTCCAGGTAAGTCGCAATCCAGTTCGCCGCGGTCTGCAGACTCTGCTGGTAGACGACGGTCTCACGCTTGAGCGCCGCAAGCTGCGCCTGCTCGAGCATCAGCCTGAGGTTGAGCTCCAGATAGGTCGCCTCTTCCGGCGCCAGCAGCGGACGAATCCCTGCACCTTCGAAGCGGCGGAAGCGCAGGTAGCGACCGATCTGATCGAGCAGTGCGGCCCAGAATCCGGGTTCCTCCGGCATGCTCGCCGGTTTCTTCTCGAACCGCGGCAGTTTGACGTGCTGATTGCCGATCTCGGTCTTGATCGCCTCGATACGCAGAAACAGACCCTGAATATCACCGGTTTTCACGTGCTCCAGCGCCTGAATCTCTTCGGCGAGCTGTGCGCGGACCTGATAGAGCGCGAAATCGTCCAGCTTCTCGAGAATGGCATCGGCCGCCTTGAGCAGCACGAGCGCACCTTTCACGTCCCGCTCCATGAGCACGCGGTGGTTGGCGATCCGCAGCAGATAGGCGACCTCGGCGATCTCCCATTCGCGCTGCGAGGGAGGCGCCTGGGCGCTGAGCTTGTTGACGGACTCGAGGATCTGGTCGGTCAGTGCCTCGCGCGCGCGGCGTTCCCTGTCGGCCAGGTCCTCCCGCGCACGAGCCTCGGCACGCTCAAAGTCGTCCAGCGCGCTGGCGGTGCCGGCGACGCGGCCTTCGAGACCATCGATCCGCCCTTCGAGATCCGCCTCCGGATGCAGGTAGACGAGCAGGTAATAGAGGTAACCGGCAGCGCCGAGCCCGGCGAGACCTGTCAGGAAGCCGAGGAAGCCGAGAAACCTGCCCCTCGGCTTGACCGGGCGTCCGCCATCGGACTTCTCTGGCATCGCCACCTCCAGCTCCGCAGCTGCAGGCTCATCCGCAGCTGCCTCGCTGTCGGCTCGCGCCGCGTTGCCCGTACGCCGACGCACCAGTGCCGGCTGCTCCAGCGGATCGAATGGCTTCTCCTCCGGTTGATCCCCGTCTTTCGGCATCTTCTAAGTGCCCCTCCGTCGTTCCAGGGCCTGTATCCAGTCTTCGTCCGCCGGTCCACCGGCCGTTTCCACATCCGGAAATCCCAGCGCCGCGCCGAGCCCGGCAATCCGCGCTGAAGCCGCGATCACACGCACGGCGCCGCCGCCGCTGTCGAACCATAACCGTGCGAATGCCCTGAATCCATCCTGGCTGGCGACCAGCACCGCATCGACGCCAGCCGGATCCACAGACGCTGCCCCGACCGGTCGGCGTCGGTATGAGAGAAACTCCGACACCCGTGCGCCGCGCGCAATCAGTGCATCCCGAAGGGTCTTGCGGCCATCCTCGCCGGCGACGACGAGCACGGCAGCGCCGGCCAGGCGCTCACCAGCAAAGGCATCGATCAGCCCTTCGCTCGAGACGGCGCCCGGAACACTGGCAGTCACACCCCGATCGGCCAGCGCACGGGCAGTCGCCGCACCCACGGCCAGAACCCGCGCACCGGCACAGTAATGCAGATCGCCACCGTGCCGGACAGCATGCTCGGACAGAAAGACGACGTGCCGGAAGGTGCCTGCTGGCGGCTGCACCCCCGTCGGCTCGATGCTGAGCACCGGGACGACACGCACGTCGTAACCGGCATGCCGGAGCGCTTCGGCCTGGCGGCTCGCACCGGGTTCGCTGCGGGTGATCCAGACGCGCACCTCAATCCCCGGTGATGGCCGCGAGCAGCTCGCGTGCGCCCTGATCGAGCAGCCCCGCGGCCACGGTACGTCCCAGGGATTCGGCATCCGTGCCTTCCGCCTCTGCCGCCAGCACCCGGGTCCCGTCCGGTGTCGCCAGCCGCGCCCTGAGGTGCATGCCGTCTGCCGTCACCACCGCGTGCGCACCGAGGGGTGCTGAGCAGTCCGCGCCGATACCCGCGCTGACCGCCCGTTCCGCGACCACGCAACCCGCCACGGCGGGATCTTCGAGGGACGACAGCAGCGCCACCAGTTCCGCATCATCGGTTCTGCATTCCACGCCCAGTGCACCCTGACCCGCGGCAGGCAGAGATACCGTCACCGGCAGCCGTTCCGTGATCCGCTCGTGCAGACCGAGCCGCTCCAGACCGGCCACGGCGAGCACCAGCGCGTCGTACTCACCCGCATCCAGCTTGTCGAGCCGGGTACCCACATTGCCGCGCACGGGCCTGACCACGAGGTCGGGCCTGCGGGCGAGCAGCATGGCCTGGCGGCGCAGGCTGGAGGAGCCGACCACGGCACCTGCCGGCAGCTCTGCCAGGGTTGCGCCGCTCGACGTCACCAGCGCATCGCGGACGTCCGCCCGGTAGCCGATCAGCCCCAGCGTAAACCCTCCGGGCAGGCGGGCAGGCACGTCCTTCATGGAGTGCACGGCCGCATCGGCGCGCCCGTCGAGCATCGCCTCCTCCAGCTCTTTGATGAACAGCCCCTTGCCGCCCACCTCCGACAGAGGTGAGCTGAGCCACTTGTCACCACGGGTGCTCATGCCGAGCAGCACCACGTCGAGCTCCGGCCGCGCACGGGCGAGCTCGCCCTGGATGAACTCGGCCTGCCACAGGGCAAGGCGGCTTTCCCGTGTGGCGATGACGACGCGTTTCACCAGTCCGTTTCCTGCCTGCGTGCCGTATCAGAGATTCTTGACAACCTTGCGAACGGCCGCCACGTGACGCCGGCTGATATCCACCGTTTCCTCGATGTCCTTCAGGCGGATCTGGTACTGACCATCCGGCAGCCGGTTGAGACCGATGATGTATCGGGGCGCTACCAGCGCGTTGCGGTGAACACGCACGAAACGATCGCCAAACTCCTCCTCCAGCTCCTTCAGCGTCTCATCGATGATCACCTCGCCTTCGCGGTGCCGAACCGTGACGTACTTCTGGTCGGCCTGAAAGTAGCGGACGTCTTCCACCGGTATGAGCTCGATGCCGCGGCGCGTCCGGGCGGAGATGTGGGTCCGGCGCGGCGGCTGTTCGTCCGCCAGTGCCGCGAGCTGTGCCTTGTTGATCCGCTGCGCCTTACCCAGAGCCGTTTCCAGGTTTTCCCTGCGGACCGGTTTGAGCAGGTAGCCCACGGCCTGCAGATCGAACGCCTCCACGGCGTGCTCCTCGTAGGCAGTGCAGAAGATCACCGCCGGTGGCTCGTCCAGATCGGCGAAGTGCCTGGCGGCCTCCAGGCCATCCATGCCAGGCATGCGGATGTCCATGAGCACCACCTCCGGCTGCATAGTGGACGCCACCTTCACCGCCTCGATACCGTTGGCCGCCTCGCCGACCACCTCGTGTTCCGCAAGGGAGCCG
This sequence comes from Gammaproteobacteria bacterium, assembly GCA_003247835.1. Lineage (GTDB taxonomy): Bacteria > Pseudomonadota > Gammaproteobacteria > Pseudomonadales > Azotimanducaceae > SZUA-309. The sequence continues at coordinate 29,862 of QJYB01000006.1, forward strand.
ATCATTCTGGAGAGCCGGTCCCGTGCCAGCTGCTCGTCGTCAACGATCAGAATCTTCATGTCACCCTCCGGAACCACTCCCGCCTGCGGCCGTCCCGTCGAGGGCAAGGGGATAGCGCAGCGCGGTCACGTATCTGCCGTCAGCCTGCGACGTGGTCAGGTCCGCCCGACCGCCGTAAAGCACGGCCAGCCGGCTGCGGATGTTGTTCAACGCCATCTTGTTGCCCTGGCTGTGCGAGCGCAACGATTCCGCCGGCAGCGGATTGTCGATCTCCACGTTCACCGAGTCGTCGGCGAACCACAGCCTGACGTAGATGGTGCCACCTTCCGGCAGTGGCTGAATGCCGTGGTAGATGGCGTTCTCCAGCAGCGGCTGCAGCGTCAGCAGCGGGATCTTCACGGACCTGGTCGGCGCCTCGATCTGCCACTCGATGTTGAGCCGTTCTCCCAGGCGCAACGCCTCGATACGCACATAACGCTCGCAGAGATCGAGCTCGTCCGCCAGCGCCACCTGGTTGCCCGCGTCGTTGAGACTTGCACGGAAGAGCTCCGAGAGATCCTCCACCACCGTCTCCGCCGTGTCCGGGTCCGTCGCGATGAGGCTTGCAATGATGTTCATGCTGTTGAACAGAAAGTGCGGACGGATGCGTGACTGCAGGGCCTGGATTCGGGATTCGAGCTCTGACTGCTCCTGGGCGCGCAGCTGCTGCTGGACATAGAAGTAGCGGAGCACCAGCACGCTGATGATGCCGGCAATGACCAGCTGACCCAGGAGCCGGGAAACGTCCACCTGGGTCGGCTTGCCCCCGGACAGAACCCAGCCGGAGATCAGCCCGACGATCAGCGTCACACTCATGACGATTCCGAAAGCCGTCAGTGACCCGGCGACGAGGGGCAGACGCGCCAGCCAGCCGCGCAGCACGCAGATGAGCCCGGCGCTGGTGAGCGCCACCCACTGCACGAACAGGGACATGAGCGCGAGGCGCATCCAGCTCACCTCGCCACCGGCAAACAGCAGGACCAGCACCAGCAGCTCGCCGAACAGGATGAGCAGGGAAATGGCGCCCGCGTTGCAGAGCTCGGGCACGGTGAACGCTCGGGCGTCGGTCAGCGACCGGGTTTGATTGCTATAATCGGCCACTATCAGTCCGAACCAACCACCGAAACAGGTACGCCCCCGCGGGCACCACAGTCACCGAGCAATCCATGAGTCAGGATCACAAGCCCTGGGGTGGACGCTTCACCGAGGCCACCGATGCCTTCGTGGAGACTTTCACCGCCTCCGTCGGGTTCGACAGGCGTCTCTATCACTACGATATTCGAGGCTCCATCGCCCACGCGAACATGCTGGGCGCCGCGGGCATCATCAGCGTGCAGGAACGTGACCGCATCGTAGCCGGATTGCGGGAGATCCACAAAGAGATCGAAGAAGGCCGCTTCGAGTGGCGCATCGCCCTCGAGGACGTGCACATGAACATCGAGAGCCGTCTGGTCGAGCTGATCGGCGACACCGGCAAGAAGCTCCACACCGGCAGGTCGCGCAACGACCAGGTGGCAACGGACATCCGGCTGTACGTTCGCGAAGAGGTGGACGCCCTCCTCGCCAGCAGTAGGACGCTCATGAGCGCCCTGCTCGATCAGGCGGAACGCTATGCCGACACCATCATGCCGGGCTTCACGCATCTGCAGACAGCTCAGCCCATCACCTTCGGTCATCACCTGATGGCCTGGTTCGAGATGCTCCGGCGCGATACCGAACGGCTCGAGGACTGCCGCCGAAGGATCAACGTGCTGCCGCTGGGCGCAGCGGCACTGGCCGGTACGACGTTCCCTATCGACCGGGAACTGGTTGCCGACGAGCTCGGCTTCAGCCGGCCCTCCGACAACTCCCTGGACTCGGTGAGCGACCGGGACTTCGTGATCGAGTTCTGTGCCGTGGCGAGCATCATGATGATGCACTTCTCGCGCTGGTCCGAGGAACTCGTTCTGTGGATGTCCGAGCCCTTCTCGTTCGTGGACCTGCCGGACCGCTTCTGTACCGGCTCGTCGATCATGCCGCAGAAGAAGAATCCCGACGTGCCAGAGCTGATCCGCGGCAAGACCGGCAGGGTCTTCGGCCACCTGATGAGCACGCTGACCCTGATGAAGGGCCAGCCACTCGCCTACAACAAGGACAACCAGGAGGACAAGGAGCCTCTGTTCGATGCCGTCGACACCCTGAACGACGTGCTGACCGCGCTGATCGGCCTGGTGCCCGCCATCGAGGCAAAGCCGGAGCGTATGCGGCAGGCGGCAGGTGGCGGGTTCGCCACCGCCACGGACCTGGCGGACTATCTGGTGCGTACGGGAGTGCCGTTTCGCGACGCCCACGATATCGTCGGCCGCACCGTTTCCTATGCGCTGCAGCAGCAGAAGACGCTCGACGCGCTGAGCCTCACCGAGCTCCGGCAGTTCCATCAGGGGATCGGCGAGGATGTTTTCGACGTACTCAGCCTGGAGGGATCCGTGGCCGCCCGTGCACACGTGGGTGGAACCGCACCCGCTCAGGTCCGTGCGGCCGTCGCCCGTGGCCGTACCCTGCTGGCGCCGGACTGATCCCGCTGCGTACCCGGATCCTGAGCTATACTCGGCCGTTTAATGAATGGATAGCGTTGTGCGCTGGACGATTCTCTGCCTGCTCGCCACGCTGGTTGCCACCTGCGGCCAGAAGGGGCCGCTCTACCTGCCTGACGAACCGGCGAAGTTTGCCGCCCCGACCGGCAGGTCGATCCCGGGAACGGAAAGCCAGACGCAGGCACGGCGGTAGCCCGAACGGCACCAACGCGTTCTGACCCATGAGTGTCTTTCAACGCCACGCCGGCCAGCACGGCGAGGTTCTGAACGTCGAATCCGTCGCCGTACCGGACATCGTCCGAGCGGTGGGTACGCCGGTGTATGTCTATTCGAAGCGACACTTCGAGCACCAGTACGCGGCGGTGTCGAATGCCATCGCCGGCTGCGGCACAGACACCCGCATCTGCTACGCCGTCAAGGCCAACTCCAATCTTTCCGTGCTCAGGGTGTTCGCCGATCTCGGCGCCGGATTCGACATCGTCTCCGGTGGCGAGCTTGCCAGGGTCATGGCCGCCGGAGGCGATCCCGCCAGGGTGGTTTTCTCCGGTGTCGGCAAGACGACCGAAGAGCTGGATCTCGCACTGAAGCTCGGCATCGACTGCTTCAACGTCGAGAGCGTCGCGGAGCTCGATCGTCTCGCCACCCGGGCGGAGCTGCTCTCCCGGCCGGCGCGGATCGCCATCCGCGTCAATCCGGACGTCGATGCCGCCACTCACCCCTACATCTCCACGGGCCTCAAGGAGAACAAGTTCGGTGTGCCGGCGGCCACCGCCATCGACCTGTACCGGAAGGCGGCCAGCCATCCGGCACTCGTACCCGCGGGCATCGCGTGCCACATCGGCTCCCAGATCAGCCGGCCGGATCCCATGATCGAGGCGCTGAACAAGCTGCTGGACCTGGTGGACGCGCTGGCCGACGAGGGCATCGAGCTCACCCACCTCGATCTTGGCGGTGGCTACGGCGTACGTTACCGGGAGGAAGCCGAGTTCGACATCGGAGCCTACGGCGCTCGCGTTCGCGCCGCGTTGCAGGGCCGTCAGCTGTCACTCTCGGTGGAGCCCGGTCGGTTTCTGGTGGCAAACGGTGGCCTGCTCGTGACCCGGGTGGAGTACCTGAAGCCCGCCGCGGAAACCGCCGGCAGGCAGTTCGTGGTGGTGGATGCGGCCATGAACGACCTGATACGCCCCGCGCTCTATCGGGCCTGGCACGGGGTGGAAGGCGTCGGCGTTCCGGGCGACGGAGCCATCGACGGCATCTGGGACGTGGTCGGTCCCGTATGCGAGAGCGGCGACTTCCTGGCCAGGGAGCGACGCCTCACCGTGGCGGCGGGCGACCTGCTGGCCGTCACCTCGGCGGGCGCCTACGGCATGGCGCAGAGCTCGAACTACAACACCCGTCCGCGACCCGCCGAGGTGCTCGTGGACGGAGACACGTTCCGTGTGATCCGGCGTCGGGAGACACCCGAGGATCTCTACCGGCACGAGTTGGCAGCCGCCCCGGGGGGACCGCGATGAAGCTGCCATTCGCCAAGATGCACGGGCTCGGCAACGATTTCATGGTGCTGGACCTGGTCACTCAGACATTCATGCCCGGTGCTGGTCAGATCGCCCGCTGGGCCGATCGCCACACCGGTGTGGGCTTCGATCAGCTGCTCATCGTCGCGCCACCGGAGGATCCGGACGTGGACTTCCGCTACCGGATTTTCAACGCGGACGGCTCGGAAGCGGAGCAGTGCGGCAACGGGGCCCGCTGCATCGCCCGCTTCATCGCCCACATGGGGCTGTCGGTGAAACCTGACGTCAGGTTCCAGACGAACAACGGCAGAATCGAGACGCGTCTGTTGCCCGATGGACAGGTGGAGGTGGACATGGGCGTGCCGCGGCTCGCCCCGGACGACATCCCCTGCGACGTGTCCAGAGCCGATGCGGCGATCTCGCTGGGCGCGGTAACGCGCTACCGGCTGACGGACCCCGCCGGGGAGACCCATGAGCTGATCCCCGTCTCCATGGGGAATCCGCACGGCGTCATCCTGGTCGATGACATCACGACCGCGCCGGTGGCCGAGGTGGGCGCCCGACTGACGAGTCACCCTTTCTTTCCGGAGCGGGCCAACATCGGCTTCTGCCAGGTCGTGGATGCCGGGTTCGCGCGACTCCGCGTCTTCGAGCGGGGCGTGGGCGAGACACGGGCCTGTGGCACCGGTGCCTGTGCTGCGGTGGTGGCAGGCCGCCTCGCCGGTCTGCTGGATGAACGGGTGAAGGTTTCGCTCACCGGCGGCAAGGCGCGGATCAGCTGGCAGGGTCCGGACGCACCGGTGTTCATGACGGGACCCGGCACGCTGGTCTACGAGGGTGAGATCACCACCGACTGAACTGAGGAAGCGATAAGCGATAGAATGGCCACCCGAAAGGCTCCCCGCTGCCGGCGCGACACATGAGTTCCGCATTCGACCCCGATACCGACACCACAAAGCTTTCCGACGAGACCATCGTCGAGTACCTGCGTGCCGATCCGGATTTCTTTCAGCGCCACGCCAACCTGCTCTCCGAGCTGAACCTGCCCCATGACAGCGGGCGCGCGGTATCCCTCATCGAGCGTCAGGTGGCCATCCTCCGAGAACGGAACATGCAGATGCGCCGCCGCATGAACGAGCTTCTGCAGGCAGCCAAGGACAACGACGAGCTGTTTGCCAAGACACGCACCCTGACTCTGGAGCTGCTCAACGTGCACACCTGGCACGAGCTCAACGAGGTGCTGGCAACCTACGTGCTGGCGGATTTTCAGGCCGACTTCGTCTGCTGCCACCTGCTGCGTATGCCGGTCTTCCTGGATCATCTCGTCAGCCACGAGTCGGAGCCGCCCTACGAACGGTTCGTGCCCAACAACGTGCCGGTGTGCACGACACTCAGAGCCGAGGAGATGAGCAGTCTTTTTCCTGTCGAGACTCACGAACACGATGGCAGCGCCGTGCTGGCACCGCTGCTCTGGGAGCAGGGCGAAGGCTGTCTCGCCATCGGCAGCCGGCAGCCCGACCGGTTCACGTCCGACATGGACACGCTGTTCGTTACCTACATCGGCGAGGTACTGAGCCGCGTGGTTCAGCGTCTGGGCTCATGACGGACAGCGGGGCGCGACCGCTGGAGACTGCGGTCGACGACTTCCTCGACCACCTTAAGTTCGAGAAGGACTACTCCGCACATACCATCGCCGCCTATCGTCGCGATCTTACGCGCTTCGCCCGACGCATCGAGGTGCCCGTCTCGCGGGTGACGAGCCATGACATCAACGCTTACGTGGCACACCTGCACAGTCGGGGACTCGCGCCGCGCAGCATACAGCGGGCGCTGTCCAGCGTGCGCAGTCTCTTCAGTTACATGCAGTCGCGCCGCCTGATCCGCAGCAACCCGGCGGCAGGCGTCCGCACACCCAAGAGCAGACACCGGCTGCCCGGCACGCTCGACACCGACCAGGCTTCGAAGCTGTTCGACTTCGAAGCACGGACGCCACGGCAGAAGCGCGACAAGGCCATGGTCGAGCTCTTCTACGGCAGCGGCCTGCGGCTGTCCGAGCTGGTCGGCATCAACCGCGCCGATCTCGATCTGGACGCAGGCTTCGTCACCGTGCTGGGCAAGGGTAGAAAGACCCGGCAGGTGCCGCTCGGCCGGTACTGCGTTCAGGCGATCCGAGACTGGCTCGCCGAGCACCCTTTCGCGTCCGCAGGAGGAGACGTACCGCTGTTCACGGGACGAGGCAGACAACGCATCAGTCCCCGCGCGGTGCAGAACCGGCTCAAGGTGCTGGCGGCGACTCAGCTCGGCAGTACGGACCTGCACCCGCACATGCTCCGCCATTCCTTCGCGAGCCACCTGCTGGAATCCAGCGGCGACCTGCGCGCGGTCCAGGAGCTGCTCGGTCACTCGGACCTCGGTACCACGCAGATCTATACCCATCTCGACTTCCAGCACCTGGCGAAGGTCTACGATGCGGCGCATCCGCGGGCCGAGGTGCAGCAGGACACAAGCACCTCCGAGAGCGACTGACCGGTGGCTGACATAAGGCTAATCACCTTCGACCTGGACAATACCCTCTGGGATGTCGGGCAGGTGATCAGGGAAGCCGAGTCGGCGATGAACGGCTGGCTGGACGACCACGTGCCCGAATATCGTCGGCAGCTGGACCGGGAGGTGGTGATGGCGCTCCGGGAAGCTGCGATCCGTGAACGGCCCGACCTCGGGCACGACGTCAGCGCTCTGCGTGAGGAGGTTCTCTACCGGGGCATGCGGCGTCTGGGGATCAACGAGGCCGCCGCACGGCAGCACGCTGCCGACGCGTTCCAGATGTTTTATGAGGCCCGTCAGCAGGTGGTGTTCTTCGAGCACGCCCTGGAGACCCTCGCCGACCTGGCCGGTCGGTACCGGCTCGCTGCGCTGACCAATGGCAACGCCAACGTGGCCAGCATGGGTCTCGACCGCTATTTCAGCTTCGCGCTCTCGGCAGCAGACGTCCGGGCGAGCAAGCCGGCGCCGGACATCTTCCATGCGGCACTGTCCGCAGCCGGTGTGGCGCCTGCGGAGTCCATCCACGTCGGTGACAACCTGGTCGACGACATCCACGGTGCCGCAGCAGTCGGCATGCACACGATCTGGGTGAACATCGGTAGAGCGGGCGTCGAAGATTCAGACGCACGCCCGAGCGAGGTGGTCGAGCACCTGAGGGACCTGCCGACGGCGGTTGGGCGCATTCATCGCGGCTGAACCCTAACCCGTCGGGCCAAGTGGATCTTCAGCAACTCCCACGCCCCATCGAGACATAACATCCCTTCAGGTGTACGCTCGGTCGGAGGGGAGGCCATCATGAACTTTCCTGTCAGGCCTGAAGAGTTGAACGTCAGCTTCCTGACCGAGGCGCTCGGCGCGCGTGCGGGTGACATCCGATCGGCTCGAGTCGAGTTCGTCGGTGATGCGGTCGGTAATACCAGCGACGTCTATTTCGTGCATATGGACGTACGCGACGGAGCTGGCCTGCCGGAAACGCTGGTAGCAAAGATGATCCCGCGGTTCGACGGTGCGATCGAGGTCTGCAAGACGCTGCGGCTCTTCGAACGGGAGATCGAAAACTACCGGGTGATAGCTGGCCGATCTCCGATCAGAGTCCCGGAGCTGATCTGGTCGGATTATGATCCGGATACGTCGCTGGGCATCATGATCATGGAGGATTGTTCCTACTGCGATTCCTTCGATCAGACCAGGCCGGTGCCAAGCTCCCTGGAGGATCTCGAGAAAATCTTCGACAGCGCCGCGGATCTGCATGCCGCCTGGTGGGATTCTACTGAGCTCTCGGATTCGAGCGTTCTGCTGCAGCCCGGTCACCCGGTGCGGCAACGATTCGCGGAAATGGTGACTGGCGGTTGGGAGAGCCTGCTCAGCGGAGGTCCGGGCGCGGAGACGATTCCGGATTCGGGAAAACAGATTGCTCGCATCTTTACCGACAGCATCGCCGATCTGTGGGGGCCGCTCGCGCCAACCCATCAGCTGACGGTAATGCACCTGGACTTCCGGATCGACAACATCTTCTATGATCGTACCGAGGATCGCCCCGTGATCTTCGATTGGCAGGGCGCATCCGTAGGTCGTGGCGCCTGTGATCTCGCCTATCTGATGGCGACCGGTTTCGAGCCGGCTTTCCGCAGGCGCTACGAGCTGCAGCTGCTCCAGCGCTATCACCAGCGCCTCCAGTCCGCCGGGGTGAACGGATACTCCTTCGATGCACTCGAGCAGGACTACGTGTTCGGCCTGATGCACAGTCTCTGGGTGGTTCCGTTCACCGCGATCCTGGATCTTTCCTCAGAACGGGGTCAGGCACTGGCGGACAAGATCATCGGCGGCATCTTCACCGCCATATCCGATCGCAAGGCCGATGAGGTTTTCAAGCGCTATCTGACGGGCCAGCAGACGTGAATGCGCGAGCAGTCGGCCGGAGATCTTTCCGGTAGGAAACGCGCTGAGCTCGACCAGGCGTGCGTCGCGTCGAAACCGGAACTGGCGATTCGACCGCTTGGCGCTCCACGCGCGTTCAGCGTGCGTGCTTATCCAGGAATGCACGCACCGCCTCGGTGGTGGCGGGGATGCGGGTCTTCCGTGTGGGAAGATCGGCCAGCGCGTCCAGCGTCGGGTGACGCGCCACCTTACGGCCGATCGCTTCGTTCACCGATTCCGGAAACTTGGCCGGGTGCGCCGTTGCCGCACAGATCTGCACACCGGGAACGCGAAACCGTTCCGCCGCTGCGAGCCCCACCGCCGTGTGCGGGTCCACCACGTAGCCATTGTGCTCGTAGACATCGCGAATCGTTCGTCTGACCTCCGCCTCGCTCACCGACGTGGCGAGAAAGTCGTCCGTCTGCGGCGGGCCGCCCACCGAAGCCGCACCTGTCGCCGCGAACTCCTCCATGAACGTGCGCAGTCGCACTGCATCCTCGTCGAAGTAGTAATAAAGGTAGCGTTCGAAGTTGCTGGCTACCTGGATGTCCATGGCCGGGCTCGTGGTGTGATGCACGGTGCCACGCCGGTACTCGCCGGTCTGGAAGAACCGCGCCAGAATGTCGTTGTCGTTGGTGGCGATCACGAGCTTGTCGATGGGAAACCCCATCTTCTTCGCGAGGTAACCGGCGAAAACGTTACCGAAATTGCCGGTCGGCACGCAGAACGTCACGGGCTCGGAACGGGCGAACTTCAGGCTGCCGTAGCCGTAGTAGACGATCTGCGCCAGTACTCGGGCCCAGTTCACCGAGTTCACCGCACCCAGCGCCAGGGTCCGCTTGGCGTCCGCATCCGCGAACAGCGACTTCATCAGCGACTGGCAGTCATCGAAGCTGCCTTCCACCGCCAGGCAGTGCACGTTTTCGTCCGGAATCGTGGTCATCTGCCGTTCCTGGAGCGGGCTGACCCTGCCCTCCGGGAACATGATGAACACGTCCACGGACGGCAGTCCGCGGACACCGGCGATGGCGGCGCTGCCCGTGTCGCCGCTGGTGGCACCGAGAATGTTCAGGTGCTCGTCGCGCTCCTCGAGGATGTACTCGAACAGCTGGCCGAGAAACTGCAGGGCCACGTCCTTGAAGGCCAGCGTCGGCCCGTGGAAGAGCTCCATCACCTGCACGTCGTGATTGCCTGCCAGACCTCTGAGCGCGCGGAAGGGCACCACTTCCGGATGATCGAAGGTTGCATAGGCACGTTCGACGAGACCGTTCAGGGTGCCTTCCGGGATGTCGTCGACGAAGTACGCCATCAGCTTCTCGGCGAAGCGGACGAAGGACAGACCTCGGAACTCGTCGAGCCTGCCGCCGAGCTCGGGCAGGGTTTCCGGGATCAGCAGCCCGCCATCCGGCGCCATGCCGGTGATGACTGCATCCTTGAACGCCATCGGCTCTGTCTGACCACGGGTGCTGACGTATCGCATGAGCGGGCTTGGACGGAAAGCGCGCTATTTTACACGGCAGATGAAAAAAAGGGCGCGGTACCACTGGCCCCGCGCCCTGGAAATGATGGCCCGCCGGAGCGGGCTCGAGATCAGGTTCCGCCGACCTTGACGAAGTCCGGATAGGCTTCCATACCACACTCGGCGATATCCACGCCTTCGTATTCTTCCTCCTCGGACACCCGGATACCCATGGTGGCCTTGAGAATACCCCAGACGATGAGCGAAGCGACGAACGTCCAGCCGAAGATACCGGCGATGCCGATCAGCTGCCCGCCGAGGGTCGCATCAGCGTTGGAGATCACCACGGCCAGGATGCCCCAGATACCGACCACACCGTGCACGGAGATAGCACCCACCGGATCGTCGATCTTCATCTTGTCGATGGTGATGATGGAGAAGACCACCAGCACACCGCCGATCGCACCGACGATGGTGGCCATCTGCGCGGTGGGAGACAGCGGATCTGCCGTGATGGCGACCAGGCCGGCCAGCGCGCCGTTCAGTGCCATGGTGAGGTCCGCCTTACCGAACAGCAGCTTGGCGGTGATCAGCGCGGCGACTACACCACCGCTGGCGGCGATGTTGGTGTTCACGAACACCTGAGCGACGGCATTGGCTTCCTCGATGTTGGACGTCATCAGCTCCGAACCACCGTTGAATCCGAACCAGCCGAACCAGAGGATGAAGGTACCCAGCGTTGCCAGCGGCATGTTGGCACCCGGGATGGCATTGACCGATCCATCCTTGTTGTACTTACCCTTTCTGGCACCCAGCAGCAGCACGCCGGCAAGCGCCGCCGAACCGCCACACATGTGAACGATGCCTGACCCGGCGAAGTCAGAGTAACCGGCCGCAGACAGCCAGCCACCACCCCAGGTCCACATACCCTGCATGGGGTAGATGAAGCCGGTCATGACCACCGCAAAGGCGAGGAACGCCCACAGCTTCATGCGCTCGGCCACCGCACCGGAGACGATGGACATCGCCGTGGCGACAAACACCACCTGGAAGAAGTAGTCGGACCGCGCGGAGTAGTAGGTGTCACCGCCGGACGCGAGCACCTCCTCCACCGTGTTCTCCGCACCGAGCAGGAACCCGAAGTCCGGTATCACGCCGCCTTCGACCGCACCGAGATACATGATGTAGTAACCACAGATCATGTACATGATGCAGGCGATGGCGAACAGCACGACGTTCTTCAGCAGAATTTCGGCCGTGTTCTTGGACCGCACCAGACCGGCTTCGAGCATTGCGAAGCCGGGGGCCATGAACATGACCAGAGCGCCCATGACGAGGAAATAGAACGTATCAAGGGCGTAGTTAGTTTGAACAAGATCTTCCACAATCTTTCTCCCGATTTAGTAGGAAGCCTCAGATGGCTTCGGCTCCGGTCTCGCCCGTTCTGATCCGGACCACCTCTTCGAGCGACGCGACAAAGATCTTGCCGTCGCCCACCTTGCCGGTGTTGGCCGCTTTGGTAATCGCTTCCAGCACCTGGTCGAGCATGCCGTCGTCGATGGCGACCTCGACCTTCACCTTCGGAAGAAAGTCCACGACGTATTCCGCGCCGCGGTAAAGCTCTGTGTGCCCCTTCTGCCGACCGAAGCCTTTCACCTCGGTAACGGTCATCCCCTGCACGCCAATCTCGGAGAGCGCTTCTCTCACATCGTCGAGCTTGAAGGGCTTGATGATGGCGGTAATCAATTTCATTGTTTTCTCCTGTTATCCCTTTGATCGGCCCCGGAAGCGGCAGTCACCTGCCGCCGGAGACCGACGGTGCACCGTCCCCCGTAGCGCTCGCGCGTCTCGGGAGTTCTCTGTGGAAGATCCTGTGCACCTGGGATTTTCGCTCAGTTAGAGGCTTTTCGATACGCTGAGAACCACGTTGCCCTTACAGTCCTTCGAGCCACCGAAGCACTCGCTCTCCTTGATGTCGGTACCGACCCAGGCAAGTGTCCAGTCGAGACCGATGAGCGGCGCGGTGGCACCGATGCTGTAGTCGATGTAGTTATCGTTGCCGTTCAGAATGCCGAAGGAGGCGAGATCCGAATCGCTGTTGAACTGGTTCAGAGCGATGTGCGCGTCCAGCGACACCCCGGACTCACCCAGCGGCAGGCTGTAGTCACCGTAGAGGTAGAAGTACTTACCCGTTTCGTAGGTGTACTCCGGCGAGTAGTTGAGGCCGACCGTGGCACCAAAGAAACCCACGCTGCCGTAGATCTCCCAGTAGCCGGCGTCCTTGTTCTCGGACGGGTAACCGTAGTAGAGCACGCCGAGGTCGATGGACACGGAGTCGGAAAGATCCTTCGCCCAGCCACCGTACACGTCGATCTCGGTGCCACCTTCGGTGAAGGAGACGTTGGATGCCCATGTGCCGGCGTACAGGCCACTTTCATGGCTGTAGTCGAAGCCACCCTGGATCGCCGGGTTCCTGCCGGTCTGGGAAATTCCCCGGAACCGGTAGTCAGTCGCCAAGGCTACGTTGCCGGAGATGTCGTCTGCGGCAGCGAACTCCGAGTAAACGGTACCGAAGAGCAATACCGCGATGATCAGTCTTTTCATTTCGATCCCCATAGATGTCGTTGATTCAGTAACAGCGCCCGAATTGCCCTCTCGCGATTCAGCGCGCGTGCCGGTCAAGGGGCAGAATTCGTGCCAACCCGCTTTCCCTCTGTTTTTCAGAGGCTTGGGGCAATTCACGGGCCCGGTCCCGAAGCAGTGCAGCAAACGACGCACCGAAATGGACCGATAACCGCACTTATTTAGTGCATAAAACTCCCCCCCGCTCCCCGTTTTGGCTCACGATGGCCAGGGACGACCGCCGTGGCTCCCCCGTCGGACCATCAGGTACCATGGCCTCCCTTTTTTCCGGCGAGCATCCGATGAGCGAACGCCCGCAGACCCCCCTGGAAACCCTGTTCGCCGGGTTGCGCGACGCCCTCGAGGAAATCGCCCCGGACAACCTGGGCAATCGGTTGAGGCCGGTGCTGGAGGGATTCTTCGAGCAGTTTCAGCTGGTACCGAGGCGGGACTACGATGCCCACCTGGCCACACTCACCCGCCTCGAGGAGACCGTCAGTCGGCTGGAGTCCAGGATCAGCGAGCTTGAACTCCAGCGCTGAGGCAGAAGTCACCGCCCGTTCCCGAACCTTCACCCGCGCCCTGTTCGGCATGGAAGCGCCGCGGGTCATCGTCGAGACCCACCTGTTCGGTGGGCTGCCCGGTACCACTATCGTCGGCATGCCGGAAGCCGCCGTCCGCGAGGCCCGGGACAGGGTCAGGAGTGCCCTGACCAACTGCGGCTACGACTATCCCGATGGTCGGGTGGTCGTGAATCTGGCGCCGGTGGATCTCGCCAAGGAGGGCGCCCGCTTCGACCTGGCAATCGCCGTGAGCATCCTGCGAGCCAGCGGCCAGATCGGCCCCGAGCAGGAGCGGTCCTTCGAGTTCGAGCTGCTCGGCGAGTTGAGCCTCGGCGGCGAGCTGAGACGCGTCCGCGGCTGTCTCTGTGCTGCCCTGGCGCTTCCCGGCGACGCCCGCCTGGTGGTGCCGCTGGAGAACGGTCGGGAAGCGCTGCGTGCAGGTAGCACCGTGCTGCCGCTCGGCCACCTTGCCGACGTGGTGCGCGTGCTCAGCGGCGAAGATCCGGAACGGCTGCGACCCGCGGGGGTTCCGCAGCCCCGTGAGTATGAGCGCGCTGAGGAACCCCAGGTGATCGGACAGAACCTCGCCAAGCGGGCCCTGACCGTCGCCGCTGCCGGCGCCCACCACCTGTTGATGGTCGGGCCGCCCGGTACAGGCAAGTCCCTGCTCGCCCGGCGGCTCCCCGGACTGCTGCCGCCACTCGGCGAGCGTGAGGCCATGGAGGTAGCTGCCGTCTATTCCGCTGCCGGTCTGGATTATGAAGGTGACGACCGCCGGCCGATCCGCGCGCCGCATCATTCGGTCTCTCTGACCGCCATGACCGGCGGCGGCGCCCATCCGAGACCCGGAGAGATCAGCCTGGCTCACCACGGTGTGCTGTTCCTGGACGAGCTGCCCCACTTCAAGCCCAGCGTGCTCGATTCGCTGCGGGAACCACTGGAGACCCGCCATATCAGCATCGCCCGGGCCGCCGGGACGGCAGCATTCCCGGCGAGCTTTCAGCTGCTCACCGCCATGAATCCCTGCCCGGCAGGTCTGGTCTGTCGCGATGGCGGCTGTCGCTGCCGGCCCGACCAGGTGCGCCGCTACCAGGGGCGGGTTTCGGGTCCTCTGCTGGACCGTATCGACCTGCACGTTCCCGTCACCGAGGTGCCTGCCGAGCTTCTGCTCGGCGAGGCCGTAGACCCATCGGAGGGATCTCTCGATCCCGAGCCGGTTCTACGCGCCAGAGAGCGGCAACAACGTCGCCAGGGAAAAACCAACGCGCTCCTGGATACCCGGGAGCTCACCCGCCACGCGGCGCTGGACCGGGCGGGCCGGCGCCTGCTGCGCCAGGCCGCGGAACGTTACCGGCTGTCGGCCCGTGGCTTCCATCGGGTCATCCGGGTGGCACGTTCCGTGGCCGATCTGGACGGGGAGGAGGTGGTGGGAACGCGACAGCTCGCAGAAGCGCTGAGCTATCGCGCCATGGACTGGTCGGCCGCCGGCGCGGCGCCGGGTCAGTGAGCCTGATCCACCATGTAGGTCACGGCGGACTGCAGCTCGTCGTCCGAGCAGGCCATGCATGTGCCTCTGGGCGGCATCATGTTCAGGCCGTTCAGGGTGCTGGCCATGAGCGCATCCATGCCCTTGTCGATCCGCGGGCCCCAGGCTTCCGCGCTGCCGAACAGCGGAGCACCGCTCGCGCCCGTGGCATGACAGGCAAAACAGAACTGGTTGTAGACGTCCTCTCCCGACTTCGGACCGCTGGAGGCGGTGGCCGCCGCGGTGCCGCAATCTTCCCCGGCCCGACAGAGACTGCCGAACGGTGTCAGCCTTGTGCGGATGTCGTCATCGGTACCGGGCGGAACGGCATCCGCCTGAACGGAAAGCACCGCGACTGAGGTCAGCACAGCCAGCGTGACTCTGGCGATCTTGTTGAGGTGAGACACCCGCAATTCTCCGAACTGTCTAAAACGAGCGGCCGCGAATTATAGCCGCGTCAGCCGGTGGCGTCGAACAGCTCCCGGCCGATGAGCATGCGCCGGATCTCACTGGTTCCAGCCCCGATCTCGTAGAGCTTGGCGTCCCGCAGCAGGCGGCCGGTGGCATAGTCGTTGATGTAGCCGTTGCCGCCCAGCGCCTGAATCGCCTGGCTCGCCATCCACGTGGCGCGTTCGGCCGCATAGAGGATGCATCCTGCCGCGTCGAACCGGGTCGTGCGTCCGGCGTCGCAGGCCTCGGCGACCGCGTATACGTAAGCCCGGCAGGCGTTCATGGTGGTGTACATGTCCGCCACCTTACCCTGCATGAGCTGAAACGTGCCGATCGGAGATCCGAACTGCTTGCGCTCGTGGACGTAAGGCAGCACCACATCCAGGCAGGCCTGCATGATGCCCAGCGGTCCGCCGGCCAGCACCACCCGTTCGTAGTCGAGCCCGCTCATCAGGATCTTCACCCCCTGGCCCACCTCGCCGAGCACGTTGTTGCGCGGTACCTGGCAGTTCTCGAACACCAGCTCACAGGTATCCGAGCCGCGCATGCCGAGCTTGTCCAGCTTCTGAGCGGTACTGAAGCCCGGCATGCCACGCTCGATGAGAAAGGCGGTGATACCGCGACTGCCGAGGGACGGATCCACCGTCGCGTAGACTACCAGCACGTCGGCGCCCGGCCCGTTGGTGATCCACATCTTGCTGCCGTTGAGCACGAACACGTCACCCTGCTCCTCGGCCCGCAGCTTCATGCTCACCACGTCCGAACCCGCGCCTGGTTCGCTCATGGCCAGCGCGCCGAGGAATTCCCCGGACATCAGCCCGGGCAGGTAGGCGGTCTTCTGAGCAGGTGTGCCAAACCGGCGTATCTGATTCACGCACAGGTTGGAGTGGGCACCGTAGGAGAGCCCGACGGCCGCGGAGGCACGGCTGATTTCCTCCATGACCACGGTATGCGCCAGGTAGCCGAGACCGGCGCCGCCGTCCGCTTCTTCGACGGTGATTCCAAGCAGACCCAGCGCCCCGAGCTTCGGCCACAGCTGGCGGGGAAACTCGTTCCGTGCATCCACGTCCGCTGCCAGCGGCGCGATCTCCGCAGCCGCGAACTGCCGCACCGTATCGCGCAGCAGGTTCATGGTCTCGCCGTGGCCGAAGTCGAAATCCATGTTCGCCCCCCGTCAGTCCGGCCGGACGGCAAATCTGCCGCTGCCCATGAGCATCACTGCCAGGGCGGCGAAGGTGTAGAACGCCTGCAGCTCCAGTGCGTATCCACCGTGTTCGTTCAGCGTCAGCAGTTCAGCCGTGTGCACGAGCCCGACGGCAAACAGCATGTTCACCACCATCAGTCCGGCACCGATCCTGCAGTAGACACCCGCAAGGACCATCAGCGGCGCAACAATCTCGCCCACGTACACGCCATAGGCGAGGACGGACGGCAGCCCCAGATCCGACAGCTGTCGGCCGATCCAGTTGAGCGCGCTGCCGTCGCCCAACTTGGCGACGCCGTGAAAAACGGTCAGCCCACCCAGCATCACCCGCAGGATGAGCTTACCGACGTCTTCGCTCTGCTGTGATTTGAACATCACCTTTCTCCCGGGTACGCCGATCAGCCAACCCAGGCGAGGGTTTCGTTCAGTGCCAGTGTGAACTTTTCGAACAGCTCATCGATCTGTGCCTCGGAGATGATAAGCGGTGGACAGATCGCCATGCTGTCACCCAGCGCGCGCAGAATCAGACCGTGCGCCTCACATCGCGCCATGCAGTACGCACCCACGCCCTTGTCGTATGGAAACGGAGTGCCGAGATTCTTGTCCGCTACCAGCTCCGCCGCACCGATGAGCCCGGCACCGCGAACCTCACCCACCAGCGGGTGATCCGCGAGCATCGCCAGCCGCTGCTGCATGATCTCGCCCACCCGCGCCGCGTGCGCGAAGAGATCCCGTTCCTCCATCAGCTCTATGTTTCGCAACGCCACCGCGGCACATACCGGGTGGCCCGAGTAGGTGAAGCCGTGGCTGAAGTTTCCGAGCTCGGCACTCATGTCGACGAAGGCGTCGAACATCGACTCGGGCAGCAGTACCGCCGACAGCGGCAGATAGGCGGACGACACGGCCTTTGCCACGCTCATCGTGTCCGGAACTATGTCGAAGGTTTCCGCGCCGAACGGTCGACCGGTACGTCCAAAGCCGCAGATCACCTCGTCGTCGATGAAGAGTATCTCGTGCTTTTTCAGCAGCGCCTGGACCTTCTGGTAATAGCCCGCCGGCGGCACGATCACCCCACCGGCACCGAGGATGGGCTCGGCGATGAAGGCGGCAATGGTCTCCGGTCCTTCCTCGAGGATCATGGATTCCAGGTTGCCGACGATCCGGTCGACGAAGTCCGATTCACTTTCACCGCCCTGACGCCCCCGGTAGTAGTGCGGGCAATCCGTATGCAGGATGCCGGGAATTGGCAGATCGAAGTACTTGTGAAAGGGCGGCAGGCCGGTGAGCGAACCGGCGGCAACGGTCACCCCGTGATAGCCGCGCAGGCGGGAGATGATTTTCTTCTTCTCCGGTCTGCCCACGCAGTTGTTGTAGTACCACATGAGCTTGACCTGGGTGTCGTTCGCGTCGCTGCCGGACAGACCAAAGAACACCCGTCCCGCGTCCATGGGCACCATGGCCTTGAGCTTCTCGGCGAGCTGCACGCTCGGCTCGTTGGTCTTGCCCGCGAACAGCTGGGAATAGCAGAGGGTCTTCATCTGCTCCTCGGCGACGCGAGCCAGCTCTTCCTCGCCGTAACCGAGCGCCGTACACCAGAGCCCCGCCATGCCTTCCAGATACTGCTTGCCCTGGTTGTCCCAGAGGTAGACGCCCTTGGCCCGCGCATGCACCCGGGGACCCTGAGCCTGGTGCTGCTTCAGGTTGGTCGAGGGGTGCAGCAGGTGCCGGAGATCCCGGGCCTCGATTGAGTCGGGAGGAAATTCGTTGTGTAGCGGGTCGGCCATGGGCGGCTCCTCAGTGTTCGATCCAAGTCGGACGAGCGCCCATGATGCCCCAGATCCACGTGTGCCGTCAGGCTGCGCGGGGGAATCCTCCGGAAGGCAGACCCAGCGCCTGGGCTACATTCGGGTGCATGATGGCACCTTCGTGGACGTTGAGTCCGCGGGCAAACCCAGCATCGGCTTCGAAACAGCGTTGCCAGCCCTGTTCGGCAAGACCGATCACATAAGGCAGCGTCACGTTGTTCAGCGCCAGCGTGGACGTGCGCGCCACTGCGCCCGGCATGTTGGTGACGCAGTAGTGCACCACACCTTCCTCTATATAGGTGGGGTCGTCGTGCGTCGTCGGGCGGGAGGTTTCGAAGCAGCCACCCTGGTCGATGGAGATGTCCACCATGGCTGCACCGTCAGCCATCTCCCGGACCATCTCCCGGCTCACCAGACGCGGCGCCGCCGCCCCGGGGATCAGCACGGCGCCAACGACGAGATCCGCGGCGAGCACCTCGTCGCGAACGTTCTGCCCACTCGCCATGAGCACCCGCGCCCGGCCACGGAAGTGATCGGCCAGCCACTTCAGTCGGGGTACCGACCTGTCCAGGACGGTGACGTCAGCCTGCAGGCCCACCGCCATTTCCGCCGCGTTGCTGCCGGCGATGCCACCGCCGAGGATGACGACCTTACCAGGCGCGACGCCGGGTACACCGCCCAGCAGGGTACCGCGTCCGCCACTCGCCTTCTGCAGCGCATAGGCGCCGACCTGAATCGACATGCGCCCGGCCACTTCGCTCATGGGGGTGAGCAGCGGCAATCCCTGGTCGGAGGTCACGGTCTCGTAGGCGATGGCGGTAACTCCGGATGCCATCAACGCTTCCGCCTGAGGACGGTCTGCCGCGAGATGCAGATAGGTGAACAGCACCTGGCCGCGACGCAGCCGGGCACATTCTTCGAGCTGTGGCTCCTTGACCTTCACCACCAGATCCGCGGCGAAGGCATCATCCACGGAGCCGACCCGGGCACCGGCCGCCAGGTAGTCCGCATCAGCGAAACCGATACCGGCTCCAGCCCCGGATTCCACCACCACGTCATGTCCCAGCCCTGTCAACTCGGCGGCGGATGCCGGCGTCAGTCCGACCCGATACTCGTGAACCTTGATCTCCCTGGGTACTCCGATTCGCATGGCAACACCTTGGTGGCAGATTTTGAGTTGCCGACCATGTTGCCGGAAGGGCCACAGCGAAACCTTGCGTTCTGTGGAATATCGGCTATCTTTTTCGCAGTTTCTGCAATAAATATTAAAAATGACGCAAGGATCTTTTAGTCTTGATCGAATCGACCGCGCAATCCTGCACGAGCTGCAGTCGGATGCCCGTCTCTCCAATACGGCCCTCTCGGCACGAGTCAACCTGTCGGAGTCCGCCTGCCTGCGCCGCGTGCGCAACCTGGAAGGCCTCGGGCTGATCCAGGGCTATGTCGGCATCGTCGACCAGTCCATGGCCGGCTACCCCGACAACGTCTTCGTCCAGATCACCCTGGCCAGCCAGCAGCGGGACGATCTGGCGGCCTTCGAGGCCGCCGTAACCGGTCTGCCGGAGGTCATGGAGTGCTACCTGATGTCGGGCGACAGCGACTATCTGCTGCGCGTTATCGTCGAGGATGCCCGGGACTACGAACGGATACACAGCAACCACCTCACCCGTCTACCGGGCGTGGATCGCGTTCACTCGTCGTTCGCGCTGCGGACTGTGATCCGCCGTACGGAGGTACCGATCAGATGAGGTCTGATCAGAGATCAGATGAGGCCTGATCAAAGATCAGGCCTGATCAGATCAGGTCGGCCGGCTCGAGCGAGAACTCTTCTATCACCTGGTCCGCATAGTCGATACGTCCGGTCAGCGCCTTCGGATCACCGTGCACCAGGCGCAGGCAGGCTTCCGCCATGTGCTCCACCGGCGTCACCCGGCTCTTGTTCTGCTCGTTGATGAGCTTGTGATGCATCACGCCCGGGGTGGCAACCAGTCCCGGCGAGATCACATTGACGCCTATGTTCTCGTCGTAGAGCTCCTGAGCGAGACCGGTGGTGAACCGCTCCAGCGCGGCCTTGCACATGCCGTAGACCGTGCCGCCACGACCGCCCAGGGTCTTGTCCGGGTGAATCGCCGCATGGGAAGAGATGTTCAGAATCCAGCCATGACCACGTTCCCGCATGCCAGGCAGAACGAGCTGAGAGAGCTCGAACGGCGCCCAGACCTGCACGTCCATCATCAGACGGAAGCGCTTCTCGGGAAATTCCGTCACCGGAATGAAATACGTGATGGCGGCGTTGTTGACGAGGATGTCCACGCCCCCATATGCCTCTTCGGCAGCCCTGATCAGGTTGTGCCGGTCCTCCCTTTCTGCCAGGTCGGCCTTGACAGCGATGGCTTCACCGCCAGCCGCCTTGATCCGCTCCACCGTATCGGTGATGGTGCCGGGGAGGTAGTGCTCGTCCGCACTGACCGTACGCGCCGAAACCACCACGCGGGCTCCTTCCATCGCGTAGCGCAGGGCGATGGCTTCACCGATACCGCGGCTCGCGCCGGTCACCACTGCTACCTGTCCTTTCAGGACGCCGTTCGCTTTGATCATCTCTCTCCCCCGAAGTGATTCGGCCACACTATATCGTGCCGGGGGTTCGACGGTACACTCGCGTCCCATGACACGAGGACTGACACGAAGATCGAGTCTGTACCTGCTCGTGATGACCTTGAGCGGTGTCGCGGCTCGGGCGGACGACTGCAGGGACGCGGCGCTGGCCGTGAATCCCGCTGCGGAAACGTTGTGCTCCGATGCCATCGCCCGGCTGAGTTACCGCGGCGGCACGCCGTCCGGCACGGAAGGCGCAGACGCAGACACCCTGGCGCTCGCCGCCGCGTTCAACAACCGGGCCATGGCACGGATTGCTGCGGGGAACCTGACCGGTGCTGCAGAAGATCTGGGAGAGGCCGTGACTCTGGCACCGGATCAGTGGGCCATCTATCTCAATCGGGGCAATCTGCATCTGGCGGAAAACCAGCCCCAGGCGGCGCTGGCGGACTATGCCCGGGCAGACAGCCTGTCGCCGGCAGCGAGAGTGGCGGTGCTGAAAAACGCCGTTCTGGCCTATCGCTCGCTTGGCGATCTGGGCCAGGCAACGGCCAGCCTGGTCGAGGCCGAATCCCTCAGTGCGCGTTCAGCGGTCCGTACTCCCGCGGAACCCGGGCCCCCACGCCGGTGAGCAACGTATAGGCCATGGTGTCGGCGTCGAGCGCTGCCTCGTCGATGGGCAGCTGGGCGCCGAAGCATTCCGCCCAGTCGCCGGGCTTCACCCCGTCGACGCCGGTGACGTCCACCACGGTCATGTCCATGGATACCCGGCCGAGGATGGGTCTGCGCCCGCCGCCGAGAAACAGCGATCCTCTGCCGGACAGGTGTCGGGAAACGCCGTCCGCATAACCCAGGGCCACCACGGCGACTGACGCGGGCCGCTCGAGCACGCAGCTGGCGCCGTAGCCCACCGACGCGCCGGCGGGGAGCGTCTTGACCTGCAGCACCCGCCCCTGGAGCGCAGCCACCGGCCGGCAGGGATTGGGGCGGTCGATGAACGGATTGCCACCGAACAGACCGATGCCCGGCCGGCCCAGGTCGCCCTGACGGGCTGCTTCCGTCAGGCACCCGGCGGAATTGCCGATGCTGGTCCGGATCCCCGGAAACCGCGCCACCACGGCAGCAAAACGTCGCAGCTGAATGGCGTTCTGGGGATGCGCAGGCTCGTCCGCACAGGCCAGATGGGTCATCAGCAGGGAGAGCGGCATGCCATCGAAGTCGGCGATGTCCACGTCGGTGTCAAAGCCGAGCCGACCCATGCCCGAATCCACATGCACCGCTGCCGGCAGGCCTTGCTTCCGCCGCCACAGCTGACGCTGACCGGGATGATTCAGCACCGGGGTGATGGCGGACCCGGCAAGGGCGTCCGCACTGGCCGCTTCCGGACCTTCCAGCGCGAAGATTTCCGGGTCCGGTCCCAATGCTTTTCGCAGCGACAGCGCTTCGTCCACGGTGGCGACGAAGAAGCTCCGGCAGCCGGCATGCTGAAGGCGCAGGGCGGCCGCGTCTGCGCCCGCACCATAGCCGTTCGCCTTGACCACCGCAGCGACCGCGCGACCGCCCGCGGCAGCGACGAAGACGCCGTAGTTGGCTGCGAGGGCGTCGAGATCGACGAGGAGCCGTCGATTCCCCACGGCCGGCGCGACTTACTTCAGGGTGTCGATATAGGCCACCACGTCGCTGACCGCCTTGTCGGTCGCCAGGGTTGCCGCCATGGGCTTCATCTGCATACCCCAGGTGTCCTTCGGATCGTAACCGCGCAGACCTTTCTTGAAGTTGGCGATCTGGCGCACCAGGTACCAGTCCTCCTGACCGGCTAGCTTCGGGCCACCCAACTGCTGATTGCCTTCACCGTTCTGGCCGTGGCATGCCGCGCAGACGGCATAGGCCGACTTGCCGGCGGCAGCGTCACCAGTGATCGTCGCAGGCGCATCGGATGGAGGCAGCGTCGCAATGTAGGCGATGAGGTTTGCCTGAGCGGTGGCATCGCCGACGGCCATGGCCATGGGACGCATCTGGGCACCGAAGGTATCACCCGGCGCGGTGCCCCGAAGGCCGTCGCGGAACGCGGACAGCTGGCGCTCGATGTACCAGGACTCCTGACCGGCGAGCTTCGGTGCATTCATGGCGACATTGCCTTCTCCCTGCTGACCGTGGCACGCGGCGCAGACCGCATAGGCGGACTTGCCGGCGGCCGCATCCGCGGCGACGCCCACGTGGGGCATGGCGAGCAGGGTCGCGACGAACGTCATCGTGACGACGGGTGTGAACTTCATGTGTAACTACTCCTGCTGGAATGAATCCGGGTGCGCGAAGATGCGCGCACGGTGGTCGAAGACGCTGAGGCTGTTCAGCGACGCCAGAACGCGAGCCAGGAAGGTCGCTGCTCGCGACGCTCGCCCCGGCGGCGGTCATAGCGCAGCCCGTCACGGCGGGCACGTACTTCGAACAGTCCTCCCGAGCGACGGCGGTCGCTGTACACCCGTCTGTCCGTGCCGGACCGACGGCCGATGGGTCGTTCTTCGGGAAGGGATGCGAAACCGGTTTTCTGGTCCATTCGCTAA
Source organism: Gammaproteobacteria bacterium (assembly GCA_003247835.1). Classification (GTDB taxonomy): domain Bacteria; phylum Pseudomonadota; class Gammaproteobacteria; order Pseudomonadales; family Azotimanducaceae; genus SZUA-309. The sequence continues at coordinate 53,236 of QJYB01000006.1, forward strand.
CCGCGAACCAATCGCGCTTCTGAGGGTGGTCGAACTATAGCCGGTCATTCCGAACACCTCAAACCCGTTCCGGAGTCGGTACGGATGCGCCGGCAACAGGTTTCTGCTCTCATAGACGCATGGAAGAAAACGCCAAATCCGGTAATGGCGGGGCCCGGAATCCGGCCATGGCGGCCTTTTTCGACGCGCTGACGGCCTACGCCATCGACCCGACGCGCTGGCCCGAGCTGCTGGCCCAGCTGGACTCCCTGTCCGAGCACCTGGAATCCTGGGATCCGAGCGCGTTCGTCTCCGAGCTCTCCCGGGCGGAGTCCCTGTCCTGGCGCATCAAGGACAGCATGGATCCCGGCAACTCCGGCTTCGCCTATCTGCTGCTCGATGGACGCAACCGCGTGGTAGGCAGCTCAAGAAACCTGGCCGCGCTCTCCGACTATCTCACCGTCAGTCGGAAAGGCCGACTCAGCTTCACGGATCCGGCGAGCGACGCCTCTCTCGCTGCCGCCCGCGCGACGCTCGGCACGAGCCACGGCGGCCGCTCGCTGATCTCGCTCGTGCATCCTTCCAGACCGCGCCATCGTTTCGGCTTCCTGATCAGTCGCAACGAGTTTCCACCGTCACTGGCGGAGATCTCGGCGGATGCCACACAGGCCCTGTTCCTCGCCCAGGACGACAGCAGTGAGCGTCTCGAGCAGGCGGTTCAAAGCAGCCTCGGGCTGACCGCGGCCGAAGTCGACATCACCATGCGTCTCGCCCAGGGGCTAACGCTCAAGGAAGCCGCCGGAGATCTGGGCATCAGCATCAACACCGCCCGCAACCACCTGCAGTCCGTTTTCGACAAGAGCGGTATCAACCGTCAGAGCGACCTGGTGCTGGTGGTGACCCAGCTGTCCGTCATCCTGGCCGGCACCGAGAGTGATGCGCTCATTGCCGGTCGTAAGCCACATCGCAGCTCGCCGCGCCACTTCATGATCCTTCCGGACGGCCGGCGTCTGGCCTATCGGACTTATGGCGACGTCCAGGACAAGCCGGCCCTCTATCTCCACGAAACCCTGGGCTGCTCACGACTGCCGCCGGAAACCGACGAGCTCGCCCGCGCCGCGCGGCTGCACATCATTGCCCCGGAACGGCCCGGGTTCGGTTTCTCCGACGCGGATCCGGACTTCTCCTTCGACTCCGTGACCCGCGACCTGCTGACGCTGCTCGACCATCTCCACATCGATCGCTGCGCGCTGCTCGGCTACCTCTCCGGCGGCGCCTACGCGCTGCGCCTGGCCAGCGAGGTAGGTGAGCGGATCGTGCACCTGATGCTCGTGGGCGGCAGGCCGCCGCGTCGGATGACCGGGCGATTCGAGCACCTCATGCCGCTGTACACGAAGATGATCGCCCAGCCATGGCTCATGAACAGCTTCTTCAACATCCTGCGCAACCGGGTTTCCGGACAGACCAACGCCAGGCTCATCTTCAGCATCTACGGCGCGATACCCCACGACAGAGCGCTGCTCGAATCACGGCCCGACATCCTGGATCACATGATCGCGTACACCATGGAAGCCGTGACGGTGACCGCGGCGGGTGTCGCCGGCGAGCTGAAATGCTTTGCCCGGGCGGACGAGGCGCCACTGCCCAGGCTGACCATGCCGGTCACCGCCTGGCACGGCACCGCCGACAAACTCTCGGTCATGGAGGATCTGGAATCCTACCTCTCGGGGCAGATAGTCCACTGGCAGCGGTTTCCGGACGCGGGCTCGCTGATTCTGCACGAGCACTGGCCACGGGTGCTGCAGACGCTGGCAGGAGGGGAAACCTGAGGATGAAAAAAATCCGCCGGTCGACAAAGCTCCCTTTGCACGAACCGGCGGAAGGTCGAGGCCAACTCCCTGGACTGGCCGACGGATCGGCCCTCGCGAGTTGCTCAATTTAGCTGCCGGAAATGCTTCCGGCCTGATGCAAATGGACCATACCGGGCCGATCAGAGCCCGCTGAGTTTTGCCGCCTGGGCGATCCAGTCATCCTTGATGACGCGACCCTTCATGCCGTGCAGCGGGTGTTCCGGGTCGTCCAGATCCGCCTCGGAAAGGGTCGCAATCTGGTCGAATCGCGTGATACCCAGCTTCCGCAGCTGCTTGACGAGCTTGGGTCCTACGCCCCGGATCCGGGACAGATCGTCCTGGTCGGAGCCGTCACCACCGCTGTGACGGTGGGAGGTCGCCTCCCGGGCGGTCTTCCGGTCTGCTTCCAGCGTCTGAATGGTGTCCCGCAGCTTGGCGTTCTCCTCCCGGGCGGTCTGCAGCTGCTGGTTGAGCACCACCAGCATCCGGCTGTCAGAGGGATCACCGACACGCTGCTTCTCCAGCATATCCTGCTGCCAGCGGAGCTTGTTGAGCTGCTCGGTTCGTTCGCGGACCATGCCTTCGAGCTTGATGACTTCCGCCTGAAGCTGGGCGTTCTCGCCGGACACTTCCTCGGGCACCTGGCTGCCGCGTGCCTCCGCCTCCTCGAGCGCCGCCTTGGCGGCCTGGGCGGCTGCTTCCGCTTCCGCCGTTTCTCTGGACTGCTTGTGCAGCTGCTTTTCGAGCCTGTCCACCTTCTCGTTGAGCGACCGCCGTGTCGCCTCGTCCTCGGCCCGCAGTTTGTCGATCTGGCCGGTGAGCGCCGTGTTCTTCGCTTCCGCGGCCTGGCGCGCGGCCTCGTTCGCCGCCGTCGCCTGCCGGGCTTCCTCCAGCAGTGCTTCGGTATCGGTGAGCGACTTCGTAAGCTCCGCCAAGGTGGATTCGTCTGCACGCTCCCGGAGTGCTGCAATCTCCGCGTCTCTGTCTCTGAGCTCGCGCTGGTGGCGCTTGACCGCCTCGCCGTACTCTTCCTGAACATCGGCGAACTCCGATTCGAGGTTCGCCATGAGCTGTTTCTGTCGCTCCAGCCGCGCATCCACCTGGGCGATGTGGTCTGCGTTACCGGCTGCCGCCTGTTGTGCTTTTTCAAGCGCTTCCGACAGGCGCTTGTTTTCCGACTCGAGAGAGCTGCTCCGGTTCGAGATCGCGCTCTTCTCCTGCTCCAGGCCCACCACCAGGGTCGAACGCTCGGAGAGCTGCGCTTCCAGGTGCTGGTTGCGCTGCTTGAGCTCGTCCAGCTGCTCCGACAGCTGTCGACGTTCCGCCTCGAACCGGCTGGTGGCTTCGTCCGCGGCCGCGACGCACGCTCCCAGGCGGGCAATCTCCTCGCGAAGCACACCGTGGGCTTCCTCTTTGTCACGCAGACGCGCTTCGACCGCAGCGGTTTCCTCACGGGCGGCGGCAAGGGAGGCATCGAACGACGACTTCTCCGACTCGACCGCAGCGAGCGCGGCTCTCGCCGCATCCAGCTCGACGACGCGCTCCGTCAGGGCGTTGACCTCGGCGTCCCGCTCCTCCAGACGGCGTGCCAGAGCAGCTTTGTCCGCCTCCACGGCATCCATCGCCGTCTTCAGCGGTTCGAGCTCGTTGAGGCGTTCGCCGAGCCGGGTGATCTCCGTCTGCTTCTCCTCGACGTGGGCATGCAGGAACTCGATGTCCTGATCGCGACTGGCGATCTGACCCTTCAGCGATTCAATTTCCTGCGTGCCACCGCTGCTGCGAGCTTGCTGATCAGCCAGCGCGCTTCGCGCCGTCTTGAGCTCCGTGCGCAGGTGCTCCAGATTCTCACCGAGCGTCTCGATCTGGCGGTTGGCGAGCTCCGTGGTTTCGAACAGATTCTGGTTACGGGACTCCAATGACTTCGAGCGCTCTCGAAGCGACGTCAGCTCGAGGTCCTGCTCCTTGATCCGGCTCTTGTGGCTTTCCTGGAGGGCCAGGAGCTCGTCGAGCTCCCGCTGCACGCGTTTCAGCGCCCGTTCCTTCTGCTCGACTCCGTCCGCCTGCTCGTCCAGGGTTCCGGTGACGGCCTGCCACTTCTCGCGCCACTCTGCGGCCTCCTGGCGCAGCTGGCTGATCTCGAGATCGCGGGCACGCAGCTGACCTTCCGCGTCCTGGTACTTGCCACTGAGCGCCTTGACCTTGGCTTCCAGCTCTCGGATCAGCGCATCCCGGGCCTGAATACCGGAAGCCGAAGCCGGCGTATCGCCTCCGTTCGGGCTGTCCCGATCGGCGAGCCTGGCCTTCAGCGCTTCCACCTCGCTGGTCCGCTCCCGCAGCGCGCCGGCGAGCCTGGGAACCCGCTCCTGCCACTTTGCGAGCTCGGTGCGAAGCGCCTCGATGGTCGAACCGTCCGATTCTTCCCCCGTCCCGAGCGCCATCGTAGCGGTCGGGGCGCCCGAAGCGCTGTTCATCTCCTGCATCGGTGTATCCATCCACGTGAAGCCACGCCCGTGGGTGAGCTGCCATGGGGCTCGCTCCGCACGCACGGGCTTTCTGAGGCAACGCTACTGGAAAAGGCCGCAACGGAATGTGACGCGGTTACGATTTTCCGGGATTGTGACGCGCTTCAAAGGCCGGCAGAACAGCCGGAATGCTGCTCTGCCGGTCTGGATGGGTTCAGGGACCCGCTGTGGGCTCGATGTCCGAGTGCTGCCAGGCGTCCGCCACCGAGCTGGTCAGATCCGAACCGTCCAGCCCCTGGGCGATGCGTGCCTGCTGCAGCCCGTACAACGACCAGCCGTTGGCTGGAAAGTTGACCAGATCCTCCTCGAACGCCGCCTCGGCGAGGACCGGTTGATCGAGCCGCAGGTAGGCGGCTCCCAGGGCCTGACGGACCGGAAAGTGCCAGAACGGCGGCTCCGTGTAGGGCAGTGCATCCTGGGCGGCGATGGCTGCCCGCAGATGCTCGATCTCTGAAGGTCCATTCGCTTCCGATCGGGCAATCTCCGCCTGCACGAGCTGCACGGCGATCTCCGAGAGCAGGTGGGCGATGTCGCCCTGCCGGTCCATCACAGCATCGAGCTCTCCCGTCTTGCGCTGGGCTTCCATGCGCTCGAGAACCTGCCTGGCTTCATCGGTCCGGCCCTTGGCGGCCAGCGCCACCCCCTGCACGTAGTCGCGCATGAAGGCGGTCATGGGCATGCCTTCCGGTGCGGGTGGTTCGGCCAGCGCCTCGTCCCACATTCCGAAGCGGATGTATGTGGCACCGCGAACGGCAAGGTAGCGCTGAATGGAACCGAACTGCCTGGCCATCTCGAGATCGATCTTCTCGTGCAGACGCTGCGCGGACTCCAATGCGAGCTGCTTCTGACCTTCCATCATTGCCGAGTACCACAGAAAGTGGATGTTGTGGGGGTAGTAGCCCGCCGGATAGAAGCCCTGGGCGTTGCACTGGCTGATGTAATCCTCGTCCGCGAGCGAGGCTTCCGTGTTCGCCAGTACCGCGTCGTGGTAGCGACCAACCCTGAGGTAGATGTGCGAGGGCATGTGAACCAGGTGACCGGCCACCGGGACCAGGGAGCCCAGCGCATCCGCCGCCCCTTCGGCCTGGGCGGGGGTGTGCTCCTCCATGGCATGAATGTACAGATGCAACGCGCCGGGATGCGTCGGATCGATTTCGATCGCCCGCTCGATGGCCGCCACCAGGGTTGCCGTATGTTCCTTCGGCGATCCGTCTTCGTTCCAGTAGGACCAGGGATAGAGGTCCATCAGCGACTCCGCGTACAGCGCCAGCACGTGCGGGTTGTCCGGGTACTGCTCCGCCACTGCCTTCATGGATCCGGCATACACCGCGTCGAGCGCGGCCCGATCGCCACCGTCCTCGGAATAGCGTGTTGCCACCGCGTCGATGAGCGCCTTCTCGAGTTCGGATGCGCCGTCGCGGAGCGCCAGCGCGTTCTGCACGCCTTCCCAGGCCGGAGCCGCCTGGGTATCGTCCATCGCCTTGTTGATGTTCGGACCGTTGACCAGCGCCACACCCCACCAGCAGATGCCACAGGCAGGATCCAGCCGCGCCGCTTCGCGGAAGGACCGTTCCGCCTCCGCGTGGTTGAATCCGTAGCTGAAGGTCAGCGCCTGATTGAAGTAATCCTGCGCGCGCGGCACTTCGGTGGTGATCTCGAAATCCACCGGGCCGATACCCTCCAGCAGCGGCGCCACGCCTTCCGGCGCTTCCAGGTAGCCGGAATCCAGCCGGCGGGCAGGTTCCATCGCTACGGCCGGCGCTTCCGAGGCGGTTTCCTTCGTATCCGCAGAATCACCGGGCGGTGCAGATTCGCTGCAGGCGACCAGCAGGCCGACCGCAGTCAGCATCAGCGCGCACACACGCGTCCATTCCGACATGCCGTTTCTCCTCCCGTGCATCGAGCCATAAATATACGCCCCCGTGATGCGGGGTTGAAGGCAACCCATCGATGCGGGGTTTCAGACGGGCGGGTATTCCACCAGACAACGGTGCAGTGCCTGATCGAGCGGCGTGAGCGACAGCGACAGAGCCGTGAGCGCTGCTGCAGGATCGATGCGATCGTCATGATCGAGCACACCGAGCATGGCCCGGGTCAGTGGCGGGTTGTCCGAAAACCGCTCCAGCAACGTGGCTGCCATCATGCCCACAGACACAGGCAACGAAACGGTCCAGGGCCCACGGACACCCATTACCCGCGCCGCACGCCGGGTCAGTGCTGCCCGGGTCAGCGACTCCGGTCCCGCCAGATCCAGTGTCACCGCCGCCGGGTAGCCGTCATGGCTCGCGACGCTCCGCATCAGCGCATCCACCACATCCCCCGCATAGATCGGCTGCTCATAGCTGCCGGCGCGGAACTGAACGTCCAGGCGTCGCCTGGCCCGGTGGAACAGCGCGCGGCTCGCGTGATCACCCTCACCCAGCACCATGGGCACCCTCAGAACCAGCGAGGCAACCTCGCCGTCTGCGAGCAGGCGCTCGGCCCGGGCTTTGGACGCGAGGCAGGCATTGGCGGATGTCTCCTCCGCACCGAGAATGCTGAGATAGACGATGCGACGCACACCGGCCGCCGCCGCTGCCCCCGTCAGCACCCGGGTGGTCGTCTCGTGGGCCGTCACGAAGGTAGTCGAGGCGGACTCCCGGATGATCCCCACCAGATGCACCACGTGGCTGCATCCCTCGGCGGCCCGGGTCACCGCGTCGGCGTCCAGGTAATCGACGATCCGCACGTCCGCATCCTTGTCGGAAAGACTCTCTGCAGCATTCGGGGAGCGCACCAGCGCCCGCACGCTGCCGGATCCAAGCGCGTCGATGAGCCGCCTGCCGATGTGGCCGTTTGCACCCGTGATGAGAATCATCAGTGAGCCTCCTGGCGCGATTCTCGCCAACACCCGAAGCCCGCTCAAGCGGTCGCGCTGGCCAGCCGGACTGCCGATCGCTACATTCCCGGCCCATGAGAGACATCCCGCCATCCCTCCGGACATGTGGCTGACCTGGGCCAACGGACTGACCGCCGTGCGCCTCGTCGGCATCGCTCCGGGGGTATGGGCCATCTGCACCGGACACTGGCGGATGGCCGCTGCGGTCTTCGTGCTCGCCGTGCTCACCGATCTGGCCGACGGACCGGTGGCGCGCCGTTTCAATCACGCCACACCGGGCGGTGGCCTTTTCGATCACAGCACGGACGCGCTGTTCGTCGCCGCGACCCTCGCCGCCCTGGCCGCCGCGGGCTACGTCAACGTCTTCCTGCCGGGACTGGTCATGCTGGCCTTTCTGCAGTACGTCCTCGACTCCCGGGTACTGGCGGGTGCCGTGCTGCGGACCAGCCTGATGGGGCGCTACAACGGTATCGCCTACTACGTGCTGGCCGGGATCCCGATCATCCGCGAGGCAGCCGGGCTCGGCTGGCCGCCCGACAGCTGGGTCGCCGCCATCGGCTGGTTGCTGGTGACGACCACCCTGGTCTCCATGGCCGACCGGGCGCTCGCCCTCTTACGGCGGTCCGGCTGAGGGCAGGCGTCAGCCGGCGATGCGGTAGGCCAGTGCCTTGAACTCGTGGCTGAACGGATGCCAGAACCCCGGCATGCGCTGAGTCATGCACATCCCCGTGATCCCGGCCTGGGGCGCCATCCACGAATGGGTCCCTGCCAAGCCACCCCAGTGGTACTCATCCTGCATGCCGGCGGGCTCCCCCTCGCCCAGCGTCTGCTTCAGGGCGAATCCGAGCCCGAACACCGTACCGGGCATGGCCCACATGGGGAAGCTCACCCCCACGTCCGGAGCAAGCTGATTGCTGCGCATAAGCGCCAGGGTTTCCGGCTCGAGCACCTTCGCGCCCTGCCAGCTGCCACCATTGACGATCATGCGGACGAAGGCCAGGTAATCCTGCACGGTGGACACCAGCCCGCCGCCGCCGGACAGGAAGCTCGGCCGGCGCGTGTAGGTGCCTTCGTTCGGATCGTCGGCCTTCCTGAGGCCCGGTTTCATCGGATCGAACAGGTCTTCCGGCGCGTACATGGTGACGAACCGATCCCGCTTATCCGGCGGGACCCAGAAATCCGTGTCGACCATGTCGAGAGGATCGAAGATGCTGGCCTTCAGGTAGTCATCGAACCGGGCCCCGGACACCACTTCCACCAGACGGGCCACCACGTCGGTCGCGAAGCTGTAACGCCAGCCGGTACCCGGTTGATACGCGAGCGGCAGCTCGCCCAGCACCTCGCACAGGCTCTCCAGCGTGAGCCCGCCGCTGGCCAGCGCGTTGATGCCTGCACCGGCATAGGCCTGATCGATGATGGAGGTGGGCTCGATGAACCCGTACGAAAGCCCCGCGCTGTGGCTCAGGATGTGCCGGATCCGCATGGGCTCCCGCGCCGGCTCCACGTCGCCAACGTCCGTCGCATCCGGTTTCAGAACCTGCATGTCGCTGAACGCAGGCAGGTACTTCCCGAGAGGATCGTCCAGGGAGAAGCGCCCCTGCTCGTAGAGCTGCATGGCCGCCACCGACGTCACGATCTTGGTGTTGGAGTACATGCGGTAGATCGCGTCCTCCGCCAGCGGTCGACGGCTCTCCAGATCCATGTATCCGAAGCGGGCAAAATCGAGCACGTCGGTGCCCCGCATGACGAGGGTGTTCGCGCAGGAGAGGATGCCCTCGTCCACATAGAAACGCATACGCTCGTGCAGGGGCGAGAAATCCAGGTCGTTGGCGACCGTCTGTACAGGCTGGCTGATGGGAATCTCCCGGACGTTGCGAGTAAGTCCGTATGAGACTACAGCTACTCGGCGCGCTCAAGCGCTGCCCGGTGACGCGCCACAGCCAGCGCTCCTTCCGCCGGCTGATCGATGAAGAAGCCGTTCACGCCGGCGTCGAGCAACGCAGTCAATTCCTCGCTCACCGTCACCAGCCGGCCCTCGCGCTGATACAGAAACGGCGCCTCGGCCCGCAGGGTATAGGTATGCACGATCAGCCCCGCAGCACGTACCTGCTCGAAGAACGGCGTTGCCCGGGAAGTGAACGTGCCGTTGCCGCCACCGGCATCGGGCAGTATCGCGAGCACGTTGTCGAGGGGCGGGCCGACGCCGGTGGCATACCGCCGGTGCAGATAGGCGAGCACCGCCGGCGACGTCAGATCTGCATAGCTGATGTCTGCCGTGATACCCCCGGATACCAGCGTTGCGAGCTCGCCATAGATCTCGAGATCCTTCCGGCGGGCCCGGGAAACCATGTCCCAGGGTGCCGACCGGTAGCGCCGGTTGTACACATCGCCGTAGAGCTGGATCAGCGGGATCCCGAGACCGAGCGCCGCCAGCCGGTCCTTCAGCTCGATGAGCGGCGCCATCTCGAAGCACTGCAGGAACAGCCGATCCGCGTCGGTGAACCGTAGCCGCAGCAGCTCGTCGATCAGCAGCGCCCCCAGGTCCACACCGATCGATGCGCCGTCGAGCCGACGTCCCTCCAGCGCGAAGTAGGTCGGGTGCTTGAGCTCGATGTAGAGACCTGCCCGCGCAGCAGCATCGGCCCTGGTGCTGCGCAGCAGCCCGATCACGTCGGCCAGCGTGGGTATGCCTTCGGTACCATCGTAGAGCGCATTGCCCGGGCGGATCGCCGGCATCCGCTCTCGCGCCTGAAGCTGCCTGAGCTCGGCCAGCGTGAAATCCTCCGTGAACCAGCCGCCGACCAGCCGGCCGTCTATCCGCTTGACCGTCAGCCGGTCGGCGAACGCTTCGTGCTCGGCCACATCCGTGGTCGCCTCGACGATATCCGGTCGGCCGGCGGCATCGCGGACGAGCTGGCCGGTGCTGTCCGTCGCGGCGACGGCCAGGGCGTTTTCGTGGCGGGCAACGAGCACCCCGTCCCGCGTCGCCACCAGGTCGAGCTCGATGAAGTCGGCCCCCTCAACGAGCGCCAGCTCGTACGCGCTCAACGTGTGCTCCGGCCGTTGCCCGCTCGCGCCCCGGTGCGCGATGACGACCGGCGCACTCCATGTCGCGTTGATCGACTTGTCAAAGTCGGCGCACGACTGCGAAGAGGTCAGGAAAAAACCTGTAAAAACCGCGATCAGCGGCACGAGCTTCAACGGGATTCGATTCAATATTTCTCCACGCGCTTTACAGCGGTAGGGATAGACGAATAAGTCATTTCTCAGCGTTCCACGACCCGACTACCATGAACTTCACGGCGGGTCCTTCAACCTCATTCAGTCGATGAACCATGACCGCCGAATGTTCGTCTGCTCGTCCTGCGTGCGTGGTGAGCCGCGCGCCGCCCTGGCAATCGCCCGGGCAAAGGTAGCAGGTATGTGCGGTCGCGCAGGACGCGACACAGCTAGAGAAACGTTGAACGGATCCCGCCGGGTTTTCTACCGCTCATCGCTCCCCCGTCCGTTCTCCTCGGCGGCCTCCCGCAGAGGCAGGAACTGGATTCCGTCCGGCTCGTCCAGCCGATCGATCAGCGCATCGCCCATGGCCGTAGCCGGTGTGAGCACGCCACCAGCCGAACCCAGTAGATCTCTGGCAAGGCACACCGCACTCTCGCCGAGCATGCGAGCCGTCGCACCATAACCCGGATCCCGGTCGGCCCTGATCCGCAGCCGGATGTCGGCGCTGCTGCGATCCGGATGCTTACCGAGCAGCTGGATCTGGAAGTGACCCGCCTCCCTGGCTGCCCGAGTTGGACCTTCGCCGGGTTCGGGCAGCAAGGCGGACAGCCAGCGTCGCAGGGCGCCCAGACGCATGGCGGCGTTGAAGGTTGCCGTGCCGCTCGCCATGGCGACCGCCAGGGGAAAACCGAGCTGTCCGTAGGGGAGCAGAACCGCTTCGTCATAGCGGAATCCGGCGCCGTAGGGTGTGCCGAGCAGGGCATGGCTGCGGCGGACCACCTTGGTGTTGATCTCCGCCATCACGAAGGGCGCGATCCAGGCTCGAAAGTCCGGATCGTACTCCGGGTAGGTCTTCTCCGGCCCGTCGAGCCCCCGCGGTGCACCTTCCGGGTTCAGCGCGTAGGGATCGCGGAGAATGGTTTCCACCGTCGCATCCCGCTCCGCTTCTGCGAGCATGTTCAGCATGCTGGCAGCGGTACCGCCGCTGAATGCACCACGGGTCGACTCCACCCGGAACTTGACCGCGGCACAGTAGACCCCGTGGGCCGCCCGCATTTCCCGCTGCAGCCAGTGCACGCCGAGGTCCGAGGGAATGCAGTCGAACCCGCAGGTGTGAACAATCCGCGCACCGGAGCGCCGGGCCGTCTCGTGGTGCCCATCGATCATGCGCCGCATCCAGTGCACCTCGCCGGTGAGGTCGCAGTAGTGCGTACCGAGCTCCGCGCACACGGCCACCAGATTCGAGCCGTAGAGCGCATAGGGGCCGACGGTGGTGGCCACCACCCGGGTCCGCCCGGCCAGTCTGCGCAGCGATTCGACGTCGTTGCTGTCGGCGGCGAGAATGGGAAGCGATCCGGCGTCGGGGCCCAGCTCCCCCCGCACCACCTCGAGCTTTGTGGCGTTGCGACCCGCGATCGCCCAGGAGAGCGGTCCATCTGCCCCATAGCGCTCGAGCAGGTATTCAGCGACCAGTCTGCCGGTGAAGCCGCTCGCACCGAAGACGACGACGTCGAATTCCTTCGCGGCCGGCTCCACCATCGCGAACGCGCTCCTGTGCTGCTGAATGGTCCTCAGTCTACACCAGGGCGCCGTCGGAAACGGTCCGCCAGGGCTGCTACACTCGGCAGCACTCGTCGAGCCTGCGCTTCATGGCACGAACCGGCGCCGGACGGGTCGAAGCTGCAGGCAGCTCTTAAAGTATGTGCACTCTGTGAATCGAAACTGCACTTCCAACCCAAGCCGTCTCTGGTCCATCACGCTGGGTGCCGCGTGCCTGCTCGCCAGCGCCGTCGTGTGGGGTGACGCTTCCCCGCAGTGGCTGCTCGGCGACTGGGTGCTCAACAGCGAGAAGACTCAAGCACTCACGCCGAAACAGAAAGGCGGCGGCGGCATGGGCGGCTTCACGCCCAGCATTTCCGTTGGCGGCGTCGGCATACCGCTTCCGGGTGCCGGTGGGGCGCCTGCCGGTGGCGGCGCGCAGGATCCACGTGTGCTGCGATGCGACGCCATGTCCATCTCCATGTCCGGCAGCAACGTTCACTTCGAGTATCGCGGCTCCGGTGAGGAGACCATGGTGCCCGGCAACGATCAGGGCAGAAAAACCGGGTGGACACGCAACAAGCTGACGCAGACCTACACCACCACGGTGCGATCCGTCTCCAAGACCTACCAGCTCGAAAAGGACGGCACGCTGATCGTGAAGGTGAAACTCAATCCAAAGGGTGCCAAAGGCGCGACCCATATCCGCGTTTTCGAGCGGCCCGCTGGCTGATCGGTGATTGAAGTGCCGGAGGTTTTGGCGCTAATGTCCCTGTCAGGAACTTCCAAGCTGTCGGGGACACTTCATGACGCAACCGGGCGCCGGGCGATCGGTCAGCCGTACTGTAAATGACCGGCTCCTGCTGAGCCTTCTGCTGCTGTCCATGTCCACGCTGCTCGCTGGCTGCGATGAGCCCTTCATCGTCATGGCCGGAGGTGCACTCACCGGCGACGTCGAAGATCCGCCTGCTGACTGGACACCGCTCAACGAGATCGACGTGGTTCAGCTCGAAACCCGCCCGGAAGATCCCTATTCGGTCAACGTTTGGATGATCGCAAGGGGCAGGGACATATACGTCGCCACCGGCAAGGGTGAGACCCGCTGGACCCGAAACATCGCCGACAACCCCGACGTTCGCCTGCGCGTGGACGGCAAGGTCTACGAGTTGGAAGCCTATACGGTGCTGGACGAGTCGGAGAAGATCGCCATCGGTGAGGAGTACGTGAAGAAGTACGGGGTGGACGACGACGACAACTGGGTCGACGAAGGTCGACTGTACCGTCTGGACCGCCGTTGAGCAGCGCCGGGGATCGCGCGCCAACCGAACCCGGATTCAGCGCCCGCACCGCCATGGCGGTGGTGGTGGCCAACATGATCGGCACCGGGGTGTTCACCAGCCTCGGCTATCAGCTGCTCGACATTCGGTCAGGTTTCGTGCTGATCCTGCTGTGGATCGTTGGCGGTGTGACTGCCCTGTGTGGCGCGCTGACCTATGCCGAGCTCGGCTCCGCGCTGCCCCGCTCCGGCGGCGAGTACAACTTTCTCTCTGCCATCTACCATCCGTCCGCAGGCTTCGTTTCCGGCTGGGTGTCGGCCACCATCGGCTTCGCCGCGCCGACGGCGCTCGCCGCGATCACCTTCGGTCGGTATCTCACGGCAGTGTTTCCCGGCTTGTCAGCCACTTGGCTCGCCGCCGGCCTGGTGGTCGTGCTCACGGCGATCCACGCCAGCACACGCCGCAACAGCGGCGGCGTGCAGCGTGCGTTCACCCTGCTCAAGGTGCTGCTCATCCTGTCGTTCTGCGGTTGCGCCTGGATCCTCGTTGTCAATCCACAACCGGACGTCCGTTTTCTTCCCGGCCCGGGCGATCTGGCACTCACCCTGTCCGGCGGTTTCGCCGTGGCGCTGATCTTCGTCAACTACGCCTACACCGGGTGGAACGCGGCGACCTATCTCACCAGCGAGCTGGAGAACGCCGAAACCACGCTTTCCGGCGTGCTCGTGCGAGGCACGCTCATCGTCATGGTGCTGTACGTGCTGCTCAACTTCACCTTTCTTTACTCGGCACCCATGTCCGAGATGACGGGCCAGCTGGAGATCGGCTACATCGCCGCCGGGCACGTTTTCGGCCCCACCGGCGCCATGATCATGGGCGTGGTGCTGGCCGCGCTGCTGATCTCCACGGTGAGCGCCATGATCATGGCCGGTCCCCGGGTGCTGCAGGTGATCGGTGAGGACTTCAACGCATTCAGGTTGCTGGCACGCACCAACGTTCACGACGTGCCCGCCATCGCCATCATCGTGCAGTCGCTGGTCACGCTGGTCTTCATCTTCACGGCGTCGTTCGAGTCCATCCTGGTGTTCGCGGGATTCACGCTGGGTGTGAACACATTCTTCACCGTCCTCGGCGTGTTCGTGCTCCGCCGGCGGCGTCCGGATCTCGCCCGACCCTACCGTGTACCCCTCTACCCGCTACCGCCGCTGGTCTTCCTGGCCATCACCGGCTGGACGCTGACCTATATCCTCCGCGACCGACCCGAAGAAGGCTGGACGGGACTCGCCATCATCGGCAGCGGCGCCGTGTTCTACGCGATCACCATCTGGATCGGCCGGTTTCGCACCGCGACCGGCTGACAGCGCGCGGTACGACACGCCTCAAGAACGATTCGGTTAGAATCCCGGCTCGTTGCAACACACCCCGGATTTCCCTCATGACGCAGTCCCTCAGTCGCAGACGCTTCCTCCATCGGGTGGGGGCAGCAGGCGGTTCCGCCGCCGTTTACCAGATGGCTCTGGCACTGGGACTGACACCTGGACGTGCTCTCGGCAGCCCCGAAACGGGGGTGGTGCCGATGCTGAACGGCGCAGGACGTTCCGTGGTGCTGCTCGGCGGCGGGCTGTCCAGCCTCATGAGCGCCTATGAGCTCGAGCGGGCCGGCTACACCTGCACGGTCCTGGAGGCCGGCCACCGGCTCGGCGGCCGCAATCTCACCCTGCGCCGCGGTGATCTGGTCGACGAGATGGGTCACCCGCAGCGCTGTGAGTTCGACGACGACCCCAATCTCTACTTCAACGCCGGTCCGGCGCGTATTCCCGTCCACCATCACTATCTGGTTCACTACTGCAGAACGCTGGGCGTCGAGCTCGAGCCGTTCATCAACGTCGACTACAACGCCTGGGTGCAGGATCCGAACGTCTTCGGCGGCGAGCGCATCCGCTACCGGCGCTACCTCACCGACGCCCGCGGCTTCGTCGCCGAGCTCTCGGTGAAGGCGCTGAACAGCGCCGACTTCGATCGGCCCTTCTCCGCCGAGGATCTCGAACGGGTGACCGAGTTCCTGAAAGCGTTCGGCGATCTGGATGCGAACGGTCTCTACAAGGGTTCGAACCGGGCCGGATTCCGGCAGCCCGGGGTGCTCGCGCCTACGGCCGGCATGCTCGAGCACGGCGAGCTCCAGGAGCGGCTCGACTTCAGCGAAATCCTGAAGTCGGATTTCTGGCGCTACCGCATGTACTTCGGCGACGGCGAGGATCAGGCGGCGCCGCTGCTGCAACCGAAGGGTGGCATGGACAACGTGGTCAGCGGTTTCGTCCGCAACATCAGGAGCCCCATGCTCACCCACGCCCAGGTGAAGTCCATCAACGTCCGGGACGACGGCGTTGCCGTTGTGTATCAGCACGAAGGTGCCAACCGGGAAATCCGCGCCGACTACTGCATGAGCTGTATCCCCCACCACCTGGTGCCGGGCATCGACAACAACTTTCCGCCCGAGTACATGACCGCGCTGAAATCCATCGGCAGGGGCAAGCTCTTCAAGATCGGCATCCAGATGAAGGAGCGGTTCTGGGAGCAGGAGGAGATCTACGGTGGTATCTCCTGGACCAACCAGCCCATCGAACAGCTCTGGTATCCGCCGCACAACACGCACGGCCAGAAGGGTGTGATG